>CAZLBL010000013.1:0-36399 GCA_964557825.1 uncultured Ruminococcus sp. | reverse complement strand
TGATGAGTTTGGGCTGCTATGCTCGGAAACTTTTAATAGAGTTGCGGAATTGAGGGATATAATGAAGACTACTATATCGTGTGCGACTTTGGTAAACGGTCAGGCTTGAAGCGATTCTATGTCTATGACCTTGAAAACGGGAAACGGATCATGGAATCATACTGCATGCACGGCAATGGCAGTGGAAGCACTGATGCCAAACCTGTGTTCAGCAACAGGCCAGGCAGTCATGCTTCAAGTATCGGGCTTTACGTATTGTGTGGCATAGGCTCAAAGAATAGGAAAACCAGTATCCGCTTGGAAGGCCTTGACAGTACAAACAGCAACGCACGCTCACGTGGTATACTTATCCATTCTTCGTGGAAAACCTTTCGTTTTCATGGACAAACGAAGTACATTCCCATCGGATGGGAGAGTCAGGGATGTTTTGTTATCACTCCGTCGGTTCTTATCAGGCTTATGACACTTTACAAGTTTCATGGCAGGAACAAAAGGATATTAATGTGGGCTCATTGCAATTAAAAAAGATTAGAACAAATCAGCCAATGTAGTGATAAAATACCTTAATATTATTTGTTCCTATAACTTAACAAGAAAATCATGCGAACAGAAGAGATAATCAAAAAGCTCAGAGAAGCTTATGAAAACGATATTAAAGGAAAAGAAGAAACGGGCAACTCCAAACCATACAGCTATTATGAGCCACCTACCCAACAACAAAAGGACGAATGGGAAGAAATTGAAAAAATCCTCAAATACACGAAAGAACATAAGGAAGAAGCTGAAGTGGAGGAACGCTATATTACTATAAACGAGTTTCTTAAAAAGTCCGAGAAGGATTTAGAGGAGTTTCATAGAAGTGACTATTACAAAGGATTATCCAATGAAGACAAACGCAAGACAGATGAAATGTTTATGGAAAGAACAAGGATTGAAAAGGGGGAGCTATAAAGTTATAGTTGTCCTCATCCTGGGCCAGACGATCCTATACCTTACGCTGTCTACATATTTAAGAAACCACTAAAAATATAAAAAGAGTAAGTGTGTATGTCACAAGAAGAAGTAGATTCTATAATCATTCAGATAAAGAATTCGTTTACATACAAGAAGAATTCCAATGAGTTGCGTCTCAAAACACTGGGATTTCATGGTATTTCCCTGGAATCTTACAAGTCTTGGGAACAAGTGTTTGCAAGTATGAGGGAATATCCTAAATGCGTTAAGACAGTAGAAGTAAAATGTCCTGTTTGTAAACAAAAAGAAGTCAGACTATGGTACTCCAACTCGCAGGAAGCATGGCAAGATTTGTGGGGGAGAGCAGGTTTTCTAAGGATATGTCCAAATTGTGGCACTCAGATACGTTATAAAGAAATACTAATGAATTGATTTTTAGAGCAATGAATAAAGAACAAATATACGACCGTTTCAAGGGCTGCATTTATGGTCAGGCAATCGGTGACGCGTTCGGTCTGGGAACTGAGGGCATGACCGATGAGGATATGGCATGGAAATATCCTCATGGTCTGCAACATTACAGTCAAATATACCAAGATAGACACCGCAAGCGATGGAAGATTGGCGATTGGACTGATGATACTGATATGATGCTATGTATAGCTCATGCAGTCATCGAGGACAAAGGCGTAAACCTTACCAATATAGCGCGGCACTTCAAATTGTGGGTTGAAGGCGAACCAATGGGAATCGGCAATAATACATACAAAGTATTGAGTATTGGCGATTATGTTGAGAAACCTCTCGAAGTGTCACGACTTGTTTGGCAAATGAGCCGCTATGAATCTGCTGCAAACGGCGGATTGATGCGCACATCTGTTGTCGGCCTTTTCCCAAAGGCTATCAGAACTTGTGCAGAAGAGATTTGCAAACTCACCAATTTCGACCCGCGTTGTGTCGGCTCTTGTGTCATAGTTTCGGAACTAATTCATGCTTTGGTCTATGACAAGCCAAAGCCGCGCCGTTTTGAGATGTTGGACATTGCAGGGGAATATGATGAGAGAATTGAAGAGTATATTGACCGTTCTGAAACCGATGACATCAATGACCTGATGGACGATAATGCTATGGGCTATACATTGGTAACACTATCAGTTGCTTTGTGGGCATATTGGCATGCAAAGTCTTTCGAGGAAGGATTGCTCAAGGTTGTGAACGCCGGAGGAGATGCAGACACAAATGCCGCTGTTGCCTGTGCAATCCTTGGAGCGAAGTTCGGCTTCAGCTCTATTCCACAAGAGTATGTTGACGGTCTTATCTATAAAGAACAGCTTGACGAGGTGGTAGAAAACTTGTTTTTAATATGCTTCAATCCAAAAACTATGGATGAAGAATGTGAAAGGAGGTATAATGCAAGATATGCAGCAAGAGTGGAATTAAGCAATAACTATAAGGACTTGAGGCCTTTTGTTGGTTTAATGTACGAGTTCGGTTACTATGGTAAAGATGCTATTCCATGTTGTTGGAGACTTCAAGAAGACTTGTATAAAAGAGGTTTGCTGCCCTTTATGGTCGTCTCTTATGAAGATTACAAGAAGATAGAACAATGTGAACCGATAGTAAAAGATCTATTGAAGTATGCTTGGCTACGGATATTTCATCGTGAAATATTCGGTTTCCCAATATCAGAATGTTGAGGTTAGAACTCATTTTTACCCGTTTTTTTTTCTGTTTTGAATGTTAACCTTTCTCACTTTGACATCATAAAGAATATAGAATATAGAAATGTATGGTAAAGGAAATACTATTAACAAAGAAAGAAACATCGGACATGGTTAAATCTTGTCAAAGTCTGATACTGTGGCTTGGCGAATTAGACTCGTCCGCAGGTATAAGCTACAAGCAAATGTCAGCTGTCATCAATTCCATTATGTCATGCGAGAGCGTTTTTGCCTACTTGTACACAGAAGATTATAAATATGGCAACATCGCAGACATTATGGATACCCGTAGTGAAGATTTTGCCAAATACACATTGGCAGCGAGTCTTGTATTCTCGGAACCCAATGGGCTGACAAAATCAATCAATAAGTTGCCATCTCTGTGGGAGAATATAACCTGTGTTTTGGAGGGAGCCGGGCTTAACTCTAATAAAAGACCAAATGATGTCAACAAATCAATAGATTCAATAGCGGAAGCGATAATCACACTATCAAGCAATCAAGAAAACTAAAAGAAAACATATTATGAAACGCCTATTATTATTCATCACTTTGTTCTCCTTTGTCATTGCTGGCTATTCCCAAAGCAAGGAAGATTTACAGAACAGCTATAATTTCAAACGCGGACAGGAACTGCTGTTTGGCAGCAATCCTGACCAATCCACTGCCTTGGACTTCTTCAAAAAAGAACTTGCAGAACATCCTAACAATGGATATGCCCTCTATTGCATGGGATTGATTTATGATGACAATGACCAGGAAGGTGAAGCCCTCGACTGCTTCAATAAGGCTGTGCCACTGTTGAAGAAAGACAAGAACTGGATTTCATACGCCTATAGGCTCAGAGCGAAGGTAAACCTCAAGCTTGGAAACGATGAGCTTGCATTGAAAGACTGGAAGGCATCGTTGAAGGAAAATCCGACCGATGAGAATACGCTTTCTGACAGGGCTGAGTTCTATTACTATCAAGGTGAGTATGAACTTGCCGATGCGGATTATGATGTCTTAATCTCATCCCAACCGGGTAACACTTTGGGATATTTGGGCAAAGGCAGGAATGCAATTATGAAGAAACAATATGACGAGGCATTAAGGCTGTTCAACTATAGCATCACTCTTGACCCCAAATCTTCCCAGGCATACGCTTTCCGGGCTGAGACCTATCTCGCATTGAACAAGAACAACGAAGCTGCCGATGACCTTATAACGGCTCTCAGTATTGACTATAACCGCAAGGCTGTAGGCATGTTGCAAGACATAAAGTCTCCTGCCAAAGAAATATTGCTCGCAAAACTTCGCATCCAACAGGCCAAGGACAAGAACAACGCTTTGTGGTCGTTCCTGCAAGGCGGAATCTATGAGGAAGCTGATGAATACGAAAACGCCATTAAAGCATACGAGGCGGCAAACAATATCAGTACAAGCAGTTCTGTCATTTTCAGATTGTCATTGTGCCATTCGGAGCTTGGGGAGTATAATGAGGCTCTTGACTATGTGAACCGCTCTTTGGCAATGGACTCTACAAACACGAGCTATCTACTTTGCAAGGCTAACTACCTATATGAATTGGGAAAGACTAAGGCGGCGTTGAACGTGTTGACTTCTTTCATTGACAAGGAGCCGGATGAGTTCTTCGGCTATTACCGTCGTGGCTTCTTCAAATACTGCACTGATGACTTTGACGGAGCAATAGAGGATTTTACTACGGCACTTGTCTTACAGCCACATTATACATATGCACTTGTGGAGCGAGGCGAATGTTACAAACATAAAGGAAACATGACCGCCGCAAAAGCAGATTTCATAAAGGCACTTGAAGAAAGCATGGTCAGAGACTCTGTGGATGTTAACGGCAAGGCAGGAAAGTCTGCTGATATAGATGTGAATGACAGGACCAATCTGGATTATATAACTTACGATGATGACTGTAACGCACAGTATGCCTATCTGGGATTGGGCAAGAAGGATTTTGCCATTGCGGTACAGGACAGCATTCTTGCCCATAACGATGACAAGGGAAGCTATTATGACGCAGCTTGCCTATACTCCAAGATGGGTGAATATGACAAGGCAATGGGCTACTTGCGCACCGCTTTGGAAAAGGGTTTCCGCAGGTTTACCCACATCATGAATGACAGAGACCTTGACGGATTGAAAAACCGTGCTGATTTCAAGGCAATGATGAAGGAATTCGAGGCGAAGGTTAATGACGCTCCTTCATTAAGCGTGTCCGGATATAAAGGAAGTTTAGGCGATGCCTCAGTTTCTACATCTGCACCAACAAAAGTCTCAGAGATTCCATTTACCCGTGAATCCGGCGGCCTATGCAAAGTCAAGTGCAACATCAATGGCTTACCACTAAACTTTTGGCTTGACACGGGCGCAAGCGATGTGTCGCTGTCTATGGTGGAAGCGACATTCATGTTGAAGAACGGCTATCTGACAAAAGATGATGTCGTGGGCAGTTCATACTACTTGGATGCCAATGGCAATGTCAGTGAGGGTACCGTTATCAACCTTCGCAAGGTCTCTTTCGGCGATTGCGAGCTGACAAACGTGAAAGCAAGCGTAGTCAGCAATCTCAAAGCACCACTGTTGTTAGGGCAGTCTGTATTGTCACGTCTTGGTTCGGTGGAGATAGATAACCAAAAACAAGTCTTACGCATAAAGCCTTTCCAAATAACCGAAGGTAAAACGGCTATTGGAGTGTTGGACGTAAAAGGCAATGGAGAGCCGATACCTGTTAAGGATTCTGACAACGGCGACATAGAACAACGTGTCTTTGAAGTTGTAGAACAAATGCCTTCCTTCCCCGGAGGTTTGAATGCATTGATGAACTATCTAAGCACAAATATAGTTTATCCCGAAGAGGCATGGAAGAAAGGCGAGGAAGGACGTGTTGTCGCCAGCTTTATCGTAGAGACTGATGGCTCTATTTCCAATGTCTCAATATCACGGTCTGTATCGCCTTTACTTGATGCCGAAGCCGTAAGAGTAATCACGGCTATGCCCAAATGGATACCGGGCAAGAATAATGGCAAGACTGTACGGGTCAAGTTCAACGTGCCTATTTCATTCAAGATACCAAAGGACGATTCTACGGAAACAAAGTAAAGAAAGCTATAATGAATAGAAATGCTGCTCTTGTGTGTTTTATTGTTGCTGCCTTTGCCTTAACACTTCTGGGTTGCAATAGAGGGAATGGTAAGGTCTCAGTCGCAAAGGACTCAGTGTTCGTATTCCAACATAAGCCAGCTAATGCCGTGTATTATTGGAAGACGGTACTGGATATTAACGGCTATGAGATGAACTTCATGAAGAAACATCATGTCAAGAGAATGTACGTGAAGTTTTTTGACGTGGGTACAGACAACTTGTATGACGGACAAGGCGAGCAACCTGTCCCTATTGCGACATTGGTTTTCAACAAGATGCCAGATTCTATAAGAGACAAAGGAATCGAGATAGTACCCGTTGTATTTATCACTGTGGAGGCCTTGCGATTGAAAAAGCCACTTGCGGAACGCATAGTAAAGCGGGTAGATGACATGTGCAGGGCCAATCACATAACATACAATGAAGTACAACTGGACTGTGACTGGACAAAAGGTACAAAGAAAGATTATTACGAACTGTGCCATGATGTCAGGCAAATGCTTCATAAGAGGAGAAAGGGTCTAAGCTCTACCATAAGGCTGCATCAACTTCGCGATACATTGCCAGATATTGACTATGGTGTTATGATGCTCTACAATACAGAAAGCTTGCAGAATCCAAGTGTGAAGAACTCCATTCTGAGCAGCGATGCCGTGAAAACATATATGAGACATGCAAAGAGCGACAAACATTTGGACTTCGCTTATCCCACATACGAATGGACTCTGTGGTTCAAGGGAAAGGAGTTCATGGGTATCATTCGTCCTGATAAAAGCACCGATGTTGATGGGACTCTGCGCCACGAACAAAGTGATTTCAATGAAATTATGTCAGCTAAGAGTGTCATCAAACCAAGCCTTAAGGACATAGGCTACCATTCATCTGTCATCATCTATCATCTTGATTCAGCCAATCTTTCTAAATACACAGACAATGAGATTGAAAAGATATATAGTCTTTAGCTTTTGCCTTATGATATCTATCCATATCACGGCATGTTATTGGGATCCGGCTAATTCGGGCGAAGTTCTATTATACAGGATAATGCCCATTGATGAAAACCAATACGACAACTATAGCACCACATGGGATTCTGACTGCATGTTGCATCGCGGTATGGATTATAAAGAGGATAATTTGAAACTGTGGCAATTACAGACTTCTACTGCTATTGACATTCATGATATTGAGCATGTTGTCTATCAATATGACATAAACAATTTATTGTCTATTCGCAAACAACTCAGGAAGTCCAAGCTTATGTCAAACTCTTTCATCAAATGGATTGTCAATAACAATAGAGCCGACATTTTGGATTTACTAATCCTTGCCAAGCAGAATGAGAAAATAGTTTATTCCATGAACGATCCATGGTATTATCATGTGGATGACGACGGATATTACAGACAATTGGACAATATAGTTGACAAATGTCGGCGATACAAATCAGGTCGGCTTTTAAACAGGTATGCCTTACAGATGGTGAGGGCACTCTGCACATTACGACAATATAAGGATTGCGTCAAATATTGGAATAGTATAAACACGAAGCTGACTGACGATGTCGTTAAAAAGATGGCTGAACTTCGCGTTGCTGCAGCTCTGTACAAGACAGGGAACAAAGAAGAAGCATTGGAAATCTATGCCAAGTATGGCGATGTTGCTTCCATTAGAGCAATCAATGGTGGAAAGATTGATGATGAATTGGGGTTTGTATATGACCACTGCCCTAATTCTCCGTATTTGGCAGGAGAACTTCAGAAATGGCTTATCTACTATGGACACGAATATACATCAAGGAATTATGAAAATGGCCAACCATGGGACTGGGATGTCGATAAGATAAACAATATATTGAAGGTTGCACATAAAGCTGTTAAGGGAAAGAATACAAGAAACAAGGCGATGTGGTACTACACATTGGCATCACTCTATGACATAAAGGGAGAACCGAATAAAGCCAAAGCCTATTTGGAAAGAGGCTTGCAACTCCCTAAAAATGCTTATTTAAGAGATACCTATCACGTGCTTCAGACATGGCTTGATGCAAAGACATCTACGTATAACCATGCTTACGAGCAGATGCTAATGCAAGATTTGAAGTGGCTTGCAAATAAAATACACAAAGAGGCCACGCCGGATGTATACAAAAGGTTGACCGATACTTGCTATAGTTATCCTTTAGGAACACCCGACGAGCCGCGAGAGTGTTACCATGAATGGTATCAGGGCAAATCAAATACTTTCTATTGGAATGATGCCATGCGGCGAATACTTTTGCGTGTGGTCTGTCCAAACATGCACAAAGCAGGCAAGCATGTCAGAGAGATACAATTGGCTAACATGGCGGAGAACTTTCTTATTAAGTCAAGAGATTACTCCAGTGAGATGTTTGCCATAATGGATCGTTTGTCATATAAGGACACAAGGGACTACTTTACACGTATATACTATCCGTACGACGAGTTTGACCGCTTCCTGAACAGTTGCGGTGAAACAAATAAGTTGTTCTGGTATGACGTTCTTGCTACAAAATGCTTACGAGAGCGCAAATATAGTAAGTCGCTAGTCTATTTAAGACAAATACCAGTAAGTTTTCAAAAGGAACTGAACGTTTATGACTATATGATTAGGACCCCGTTCAGTTATGACATGGAAAATCCAAAGAAAGATGTGTCTCTACAGCAGAATTATAAATTGAACTTCGCTGAGGAAATGGCCAGATACGAGCGAATCATGAAGCACGCGAAGAATGCAAATAGCCGCGCCAAGGCAAAAATACAATACGCCTTGGGGCTTAGAAATTCGGTTTACCGTTGTTGGTATTTGACAAGGTATAGCAGCGATGATTGCGACCATTACATACGATGGGAGATACCTGAGATTGCTTACCCGACGGACACAGCTATATACAGATACGACACTTACATCAAATTGAGCGGTAAACTAATCAAGGATGCTATCAATACGTTTACAGACAAGGAACTGGCAGCACAGGAACTGCGCAAACTCGCATACTACAAGCGCATCATGGACGAATATGGCAATACCAAGACAGCTAAATACCTGCAACAGCATTGCGACAGATGGAGAGACTATGCCTATACTAAAAAAAACGGAAAGTTTCGTTTGCATCGGACGTATTTATGAATGATAGTTAGAAGAATCTTTAAAGAGTATTCAAATGGAAACATTATTGGTCATTTTGCTTGTAATCATCATGTTGCGATGGGCAAGTCAATATGGGGGAGAATCATATAAAGACGAACCAAAGTCGGGTCATTCAGAAGATGATAACTACGTTACTTATGATTCAATGTTTACGCCAGATCAATATGAAGTTAAGTATGACCAAATGGTTAAGAAACAGATTGCTGAGACTGAAGTCATTGAAAATAAATTTGGTGGTGACATTATATATGCTAACGAGACATCTCCATATATAGAAGGCACAGGCAATGATTTTCCCGAATACCCCGAAACCTTATTCCTTCTGCTTGGCAAAACCGGAAAGGTGGAAGATGAAAGAGATATGCTGTTTTACGGTTCTAAAAACAAAGAATACATTGAGTTAAGAGGCGGGCAAGGCAAAACTCCTATAAGTAAAGATAATGCCATTCTTGGTCCAATGGGAGCAGATGATTTCTATTGTAACTTCCGAGTTTTTATTGGACTGGATTATTCTGAGCTATGTGAAATGGGTATTTTAAAATTAGACCAGATTGACAGTTCCATAGACCAGATTATAATAGCTCACTTTAACTACAATTATAACAAGGATAAGTCTAAATTTGCAAACCACCTATATATAAGGAACTATATCATCGGTGTGAAACGCAACAAGAATGAGGATGGATGGTACAAAGTCCAAAGCCTGTTAGAAGACAATGATATGAGTTGCAAAGGCTATGTCAAAGACAGCTTCTCTATGGAGCAATTCTCAGGTAACTACTCAGCCTTTTTGACACGAAGAATTGAAATGGCTAACTATTAGTCATTTTCGGAGATAAGTTTTTCGATAAAGTCATCTTTTGGAGCCATGTCTGACACAAGGCGGAAAAGAGCCTTGAACTTGGGGATGTCATTTCGCTTTGCAGTTTCCACGATTAAATGGAAACACGCGTATTGGTCGGCTCCCTTTTCAGTTCTGAAGCAACCGGAGACCTTCGTCTTGACTTTCAGTATCCTTATGGCTCCCTCGCTGGAGTTGTTGTGGTGCGGGACGCTGTCTTGCTCAAGAAAAGTAAAGATATATTGCTCGCAGTTTATGAGTCCGTTCTGCAGTGCTTGGAAGTCCTTGCATCCTTTTCTCTCATACGGTGAGACGTCTTGTTCCAGCAGTTGGTGCATTTGCTCCTTGAACTTCCCCACGTCTATCTGCTCCCGCGGCTTGTTGTTGCTCTCATGTATTGCCTGCCGGAGCAGTGCCTGTATGTCCGACGACCAGTGTTGCTGCTTGTTCAAGTCGCACAGGTACTGAAGGTTCCTCAGCAGGTGGACCAGGCAGACCTGGTGTCCCTTTACGTTCAGCTTGAAGTATGTGCTGTGGCGGTCGGTGTATAGTATGAGTCCTTCAAGGTGCTTGAGGATGCCGTGCCGCTCAAGGGCCTTGATTCCTCTGGACTCGTCGGCGAAGACGTAACAGTACTTCGGACATTGCAGGCACCAGAACCAACAGAGATTTTGGTTTATGTAGGCTCCAGTCTCGTCCATGCCGGCGGCTTTCGCCTTCTCGATGTAGGACAGTATGCTGTCATATACCGGCGTGGCCTTTTCCTTGTTCTTGTCGAGGATACGTCCTACCGAGCCCTCCGAGAATGTCGATACCATGAAGATGTCACTCATTATCTCCACTATCCTGTTGTATGGAACTGACTGCACCACGGACAGATATACTACCATGGTCTGCAGTATGGGGCCGTACATGACGCTCTTGCAGCCTCCCGTTACTGATTCAGCCCTTGCCGCCTTGTGGCAATGAGGGCATACGGCTGAGTAATACTTGTGCTCTGTAATTGTGCACGGCTGCATAGGACCTGTTATTTCTATTACCTGTACGGTCTTGACGCGTACTTGCTCAGCATCGTCAGGAATCGGATGTCCGCAATGTGGACATGTCCGAGCCTTGTGATCTATTGTCTTGTCGGGAGAGTCGCTCTTACTGAGCGAGTGTCCTATATGTCCTTGCTGTCCTCCTGGCTTCTTGCTGGAAGGCTTGCGCAGGGAGGTAGTATGCTGGACTATCTGTTTCTTTATGGACTGTTTTGTGGGTGGTATGCCCGAATTGGAACTGTCCTTCTCGGGCACGGCACCTGCTGCCTTCAATTCTGCCAACTTTTCCTTGACCTGGGCCAACTCCGCCCTAAGGCCGCGGTTCTCCACGACGAGTTTCGTGTTGTTGCGGTTAAGGCGCGCCACATCGCTCCTGGTTGACGAGAGTTCCTCCTTCATCTCGGTCATCTCGGCAAACAGAGACTTTAATGCCTCCAGCGGGTCTGTCAGTGCGCCTAAATCCTTATAAGCCATGACGCAAAATTAGGCATAACTTTCCAACCTTCCAAATAGTGTTAATGCCACTTTAACATGAAATTTTGAAATGGTGAAATGTTAAAATCGCCACAGACGAAATAACGCTGCCGCAGACCTGACAAGTCAGCACAAACATAATTCGTTTGACTCAAAAACCAAGAAACATTCCTTATGGCTTTTAAGAACCGATGGTCATGAGGAAGTGCCCATTTGATACTGCCTAAAAGAATAACGGCATTAAGGACGAAAATACTTTTTGAAACTTTAACTATGTCATATGAGGCAAACTTTATAAAAAGGCTGAGTAGTTACATTCTCAGTGTGCTATACTTCTGCAAAGTTGATAAGAAATGGCGATGGCACATGGTCATATGTTCCATTCAGAGAAAGATATGACGATATGATGAAACTTCTTGCAACCTATGTAGACAAATCTTTATTGTTATGAAGAACGTTGCACTTTTTTGCTTTGTTCATATCTGATTGATTAAAAAGCAATTTTTTTGAGAAATATCACTTTTTTTTTTCTAAAATCTCCATTATATTTGCAAGAAAAACATTAAATTTGCAAACATAAAAACCATATCATATAAAGAACACAATGGAGAATAAGGACTTGAATCGTCTTAAAGTTGTACTTGCAGACAAAAAGCGATCCAATAAATGGTTAGCAGAACAATTAGGCAAAGACCCCGCAACCGTCTCTAAGTGGTGTACCAACTCGGCACAGCCAAATTTGGAGAATTTGATAGAGATTGCCAAAGTCTTGGAAGTTGATGTGAATGAATTACTAAGAATTCAATAAAAAGTATTATGCCTACCAACAAAAATGCAGCCATACGCTACCAAGCTCTTGATAAGTGCTTTCGCGATAGAAGGCATCGGTATTATATCGATGACCTTATTGATGCGTGCGACGAAGCCTTGCTGTATTATAATGGTGTAGGCGGTGTAAGCCGTCGGCAGATTTTTGATGACATTAAGTTCATGGAAAGTGATACTGGATGGAGTATACCCCTTGAACGCAAGAAAGACGGCAAGAAAGTTTATTATCGCTACGATGATCCAGATTTCTCTATCAATCAACAGCCTTTGACCGACGAAGAAGCACAGCAACTTCAAACAGTGATACTCACTCTTGAGCGTTTCCGTGGTTTACCTACAAACGAATGGGTGGAGGAGGTTATCTCCAACCTTGAATGGCGGTTTAACCTGAAGGGGAAAAAGGAAAATATCATTGGCTTTGAACAAAATCCTAATCTTAAAGGGCTTGAATATTTGTCAGAAGTGATAGATGCAACCTCTAACCATCAAACATTAAAGATAAGGTATCACAACTACAAGAATGGCGGAAAAGAGTTTCTTTTTGTTATTCATCCATACTATGTAAAGCAATATAATAACAGGTGGTTCTTGTTTGGACTTGATAACAAGCGAAAGGAAATCTCGAATTTGGCATTGGACAGGATTAATTCAGTAGATGTGGTCTCTGATATAGAATTTATCCCAAACACATCAGTAGACTTTGAACACTACTTTGACAATGTCATTGGGGTTACTGTCCCACTATCAGACCCTATCGAAATCACACTTCAGTTTGCAGAAAACAGGTTTATGTACGTAGTGTCAAAGCCATTGCATCAATCCCAACAGATTTTGGACAGAGATAAATGCATAGTTCGTATAAACGTTATCCCAAATCGAGAGTTAGACCAACAAGTTTTATCGTTTGGTGCAGATATAGAAGTACTGTCTCCCAAAAGTTTTAGAAGTCATATTCAAAAGAAAATCGAAGAAAATTATAAAAAATATTTTCCAGTGCAGAATGACTGCACACATGATGCTTACCTTTGCAGCGTCAATCAAGATGATGACAGTAAAATGGATGTTGAACTTCAAAACCGTTAAAACATGGTAGAGTTGAGAAAACTTTCTGCAGCAGGTCAGAGCATAGTCGAAAAGTATATTTCAAGAAGTATATTTCTCGAAGACAAGAAGAAACAACTAGTTGCTTCATTGTACTCTATGTCCGATGATGCCAAGCCAGAAGTGCTTGACATAGTGAAGCCATCGTATGTAGTCAATCTGAATGACGACTTGACCGAAGAAGATATCCTTACCCTTCGAAATGAGTTCAATGCAGTCGTTAGATATTGCTATGAAAAGAAAAGTCCAGATTTGGGTTATACACGCTCTTTGGACAACCATCCTTTGCTGATACCCGATTCAATGCTGGAGCTGTGCAACCAGCTGCTAGAAATCAATGAGAATAGCGATATCTTTTTGCCATACTCTGCAACAGCTCAAATAGCTTTTGATAATCCCAAAGCTAAATATGAAGGATTCGAAGCAGATGCTGAGACATGGGCTTTTACGCAGATTATTTTGAATTGCCTTGGGATAGACGCAGACATAAAGCTAACTGGCAATATGTCAGATGCGCTGCCCAAAGGAAAGCAATATGACTTTATCTTCTCTTTTTCTCCATTCTTGATAGGAAAAGGAGATAGAAGTGTAATTGATAATATTTACCATTTAGCGACAAAGTCACTAAAGGAGAATGGAACATTATGTTGTATCCTTCCTCAGACGTTCTGTACTGCTCCTTCAGGATGGCTTGACATTAGAAAGATATTGTGGGATTATCGAGATCAGTATAGTGCTGCTGTTATTTCCTTACCTCGTCCCACCTTGTTCCCTTCTACCTCTATTGCTACATGCGTTTTCATTCTTTCCAAGAACAAGCAAGGTAATGTCGTTCTTGTGGATGCATCAAGTGATAATTTCTGTGCTCGGCATGATGTAGCAGGCAATAAGGAATATGAGTTAAAGGTGCAAAGTATAATCGAGACCATACAAAAGGGTGACGAACGGTTTGTCTGGGGCGGCAAAGTCTCAGATTTAGTTGGAGATGTCAATCTCTTACCTTCACGTTATCTCATACCTCAATTCCTTCCACGTCCTAAAAAGGGAGAGAGATTGATGTCTTTACGTGAACTTGTTGATGTCGTCTATTTGGAGAAAAATGCAGATGATTCCGAACAATACCCTTTGCTTGGAGTAAAGGAGTTGTCTGACAATTATCTTAATTGTGACATTACTTTCGACGCTATCCCCCTTAAGCCGAAGAGTAGCTTCAGGGTGCTTAGAGAAAATTGTATTCTTGCCGGATTCATTGGTGGCAAGTTTAAGGTAGGAAGGACGGTTGACTTGTCATCTCAGAAAGGAATTGCATTGCGCCATGAAGTAATAGCTTTCCGACTTAAGTCGGATGTTGTTACTGAGGATTTTCTACTTAGGAGTATTATGTCTAATAATGTAGAACTCCAAGGAGTGAAAATGTCAAGTGGTGCGACTATAGCGAGAATCAAGAAAGAAGATTTCCTTGATTTAAGGATTATCGTACCTTCAAAAGAGGAACAAGAGCGCATTTGCAAGGCCGACACGAAGCAGAATATCTCTGATGCCGAAATAAAGCAGAAAAAGTCTAACGATGCATTTCGTCGAGATATGCACATGAAGAAACATGCAATTGGTCAGACTATTTTTAATCTTAACAATTGGTGGAAAGTCCTTCAACGTGCCAGAAGAGAAGGTAACGGTGTAGTGGATGACGATGCTGTTGTTGGCAGGACACAAAAAGTTGCGGTAAAGGACATCTATGACAACATCCAGCAAGTAATGGACCAGCTACAGCAACAAATAAACAAATTTGACCGTGGAAATGGTCTGGTGGTGCAAAACATTTCTCTTACAGACTTTATAGAGGACTATATTGCAAAACATAAGAGCCCTATTTTCAGATTCGACTATAAAGCGACCCTTCACCATAGTTCTACTATATTAGGAGGCGAAGAGGTATACGACAAAAAAGGCAATATAGTGGGAATAAAAGGATTGGAAAAAGCTGAATTCACTTTTGAGAATGCAGATTTTGCACCTGAGGCATTGACTATCGTATTTGACAACATTGTTAACAATGCTTGCAGCCACGGATTTGCAGGGAGAGAAGACAATCCTAATGATAATATCATAAAGATTGAGCTTACAACGGAAGGTACTGACCATGTTATAGCAATATCCAATAATGGCAGACCTGTTCGTAAAGATGTAAATGAGGATTATGTCTTCACATACAACAAAAGCACTCAAAATGGAAAGAACCATTATGGCATTGGAGGTTACGAGGTTAAACACTTGATGCAGGAATTTGAAGGAGACGCAGAATTCATATCTGAGCCTGACAAAGAATTCCCTGTGAAGTACAAACTGGTTTTCCATAACACAGGAATAGAAACCATAAATGTTGATACAGAAGAATGAAGACAGACGAAATGACATATAAAGTCCTTTGGGTTGATGACCAGGAAGAGATAGTCGAAAGTACAAAACTCGATGCCGATGAGTATGGCATTGAACTTGATCACTATTCAAATTGGGGGGATGCAGAAGTTGCTCTAAGAAGCAACTTTGAGGATTATACTGCCATAATACTTGATGCCTATTGCAAGATTAAGCCCACTGAAGATATAAAAGAAGAATTTGTCGGTGCCGTTTTGCCTTCTTTAGCTCAAATATTTGGAGAAAAGAATAAGTTCATTCCATGGTATATCCTTTCGGCTGGAACTATGAACTATTTCTCCCATACTGTCAAGAGTGCGGAATATCAACATCAATCAGAAGAATGGGGGCCAATGCTGTATATCAAGGACGCTCCCGATGATGATCCTAAAAACTCTCACTTCCTATATGAGAATATTTGTAGGGTTGGAAAGACACAAGCAAATAATATCATATTGTTTCGTCATCGAGACGTTTTCAACTATTTAGGTAAGGACAAACTTATTGATGAAGAAGCAAGGAAAATCATGCTGTCGATGTTGGGCGCTTTATATTACCCAGAAAACTGTGCCAATTATACTTATGAAGGAAATCCATTGCGAAAAGTGATGGAGTACATATTTCGTGCGGCTTTTAAAGTCGGGCTTCTTCCACAAGAGTGCATAGAGCGTGATGACCAAATTAATCTTTTAGAGTCTAATCGTTATATGTCAGGTATGAACACCAAACATAGTTATTTGCGTTATGGGAACGCTGGATCTGATGCGGACGGAAGAGGCGGAGACACCATATTCCCAGAGTATATGGGACATATCACAAAGGCCATTATTCAGTTTGGTAGTGTTGACTCTCATACTAATGAGGTTAATCCGTACACAATTGATGACAAGAATCTAACGTTGACTGATAATGAGAAGGAACTTTTCTTTAGCTATGTATTGCAACTTTGCCATGTGATAAAATTCTTTGGTAAATATGTCAATCAGCACTCTGACATTGCTGCCAATAAGTCCATGAAGAAAGTTCTCTCAATGATTACTTTAGACAAAACTAAATATGAGGGATATGAGGGCGTTATTATGCAAGACAGCAAGGGTAACTGTTATTGCGAAGAATGCATACTTTCGTACAAGGCTGCAAGCGATAAAGTCGGTAAGCGGGTCAGATTGTCCAACATCAGGGAAAATGACCAAGATACTAAAATAGCCTATCCCTTAAGGGCACATTTCAAAATAATAAACGAGCAATGACAAATATGAGCATAGACGATAAACAGCAGCAGACTACGGTCAACGTGCAGGAGAAGGCGAACCTGATATGGGCGATTGCCGACAAACTGGTCGGGGTTTACAAGCCGCACGAGTATGGCAACGTCATACTGCCGATGTGTGTCATCAAGCGTTTTGAAGACACGCTGGCTCCCACACGCGGGAAAGTGCTTGAGACCAACAAGGAACTTGACGAGAAGAAGATAGAGATGAAACGCGGTTTTCTGGAGCGTGCCGCCGGGCAGAAGTTCTACAATCTGAGCCGCTTCACCTTTGAGACGCTGCTTGCCGACCCCGACAATATCAAGGATAACTTCGAGTCGTATCTGAACCACTTCTCCGAGAATGTCATCGACATCATCCACCGCATGGACTTCCAGAAGGAGATTGACAAGATGGCTGAGAACGGACTGCTCTATCTCGTCATCAAGGAGTTCTGCACTACGAAGGCATACCTCGGAGCCGACAAGATTTCAAGCGTGGACATGGGCTACATCTTCGAAGAACTGGTGCGCAAGTTCTCTGAGAGTTACGACGAGCAGGCAGGAGCCCACTTCACCGCCCGCGACATCATCAACCTGATGGCGGAACTGCTGATTGGCGATGACGAGGAACGGTTGGAGAACGAGGGCATCGTCGCCACCATCTACGACATGACAATGGGCACGAGCCAGATGATATCGTGTCTCACCGACCGTTTCCTACAGATAGACCCCGACGCAGAGGTTACAAGTTACGGACAGGAGCTGAACAACCAAACCTTCGCCATTGCCAAGGCTGACACGCTCATCCGTGGCGGCAATGCCGACAACATGCGGCAGGGCGACACACTGTGCGATGACCAGTTCCCCGGATATAAGTTCGACTATATCATTTCCAATCCCCCTTTCGGCATAGAATGGAAGACATCACGGCAGAAGGTGGAGGAAGAACACCGTCTTGGCGGTGCCGGACGTTTCGAACCGGGGCTGCCGTCCATCGGCGACGGACAGATGCTTTTTCTGCTCAACGGCGTGGCAAAACTGAAGGACGAGGGACGGATGGCAATCATCCAGAACGGCTCATCGCTCTTCAAGGGTGATGCCGGAAGCGGCGAGAGCAACATCCGTGGCTATCTGCTCGACCACGACTGGCTTGAGGCTATCGTGCAGCTGCCTAACGACCTGTTCTACAACACGGGCATTGCCACATACGTCTGGCTCGTCACCAAGAACAAGCGTGTCGAACGTCAGGGTAAGGTGCAGCTCATAGATGCCAGCAAGTGCTATGAGAAACGGCGCAAGCCACTTGGCAACAAGCGCGTGGAGATTACCGACTTCTGCCGCGACCTTATCATGCAGGCTTACCACGGATTCAACAATTTCGTTTACAAGGCGACCACAGACGACGGTACTGAGGTGCAGGTGGAGAGTCGCATCAAGGATAATGACGACTTCAAATACTCGAAGGTGTTCATTGACCGTCCTCTGCGTCTTGTTTATGAGAATCCACAGATGCCCGACGAGAATGTCAAACTGTCAAAGGTCGACCGTCAGGTCTTGCAGCTCTTCGTGGACGGCTACCGTGTCTATTTCAAGGGACAGCGTATGACGGACACCGACTTCTTCCAAAAAGTAAAGCTGAAGGCAGGGCTGAAAGTCACAAAGGCACAAGTGAAGAAGATCCGGCAGTATCTCGGCACGAAGGACGAGACGGCGGAGCCGGTCTATGAAGACCCGTTCAACCTCACCGAGCGCACCTACGTCTCGGATTCCGACCTCGCCGACACTGAAATCATCCCGTGGAAGGAGGACATCAAGCATTATCTTGCGATGAACGTTGCGCCATACGCTCCCGACTATCATGTCGACGAGAGCAAGACGCGCATCGGCTATGAGATACCCTTCACCCGTGAGTTCTACCGCTACACGCCATTGAAACCCAGCAAGGAAATCTTCCAGCAACTGAAAGACCTGGAAAAGCAGGAGACCAAGATGATGGATGAACTTTTGCACTAAACACAGAAAAAAGAGACTATGGACAAACCTATATTCGTCTATCGTGACGGAATGCTCTCTGACGAGAACTACGTTGCATGGCTGGCTGAGGTAAAGGCACGCTTCCGCAAAAGCCAGATAAAGGCATCCGTACAAGTAAACACGTCGATGCTTCAGTTCTATTGGAGCGTTGGCCGTGACCTTGTGGCACTACGCGCAGAGGAGCGATGGGGCGCAGGAGTGGTCAAGCAGTTTGCTCTCGACATGCGTCAGGCATTCCCCAATGAGACTGGCTTCTCATATACCAATGTAAAGTACATGAAGCGTTGGTACTTGTTCTATTATGAGCGCATCAAAAAAGGTCAACAAGTTGTTGACCCAAAAAGCCACCAAGCTGGTGGCCTTTTGGAAACTTCAAAAGGTCAGCAATCTGCTGACCAAATAGCGAGTCAGAGAAAAGGTCAACAAGTTGTTGACCTTTTGGAAATGCCGGAAATATTTGGGCATGTGCCTTGGGGACATCACATACAGATTTTTTCTTCTTGTAAAAATCTTGACGAAGCCCTATTCTATGTCAACAAGGTTGTTGATGAGGGTTGGAGCCGCAGTTATCTTGAAGACCAAGTCGCTGCAAACCTTTTTAGTCGGCAGGGTGCTGCCCTTACTAATTTCAAAGATAGGCTGCCCTCACCGCAGAGCCATTTGGCGCAAGAGATTCTGAAAGACCCATACAACTTCGACTTCCTTACAATGAAGGAGAAGTATGACGAGCATGACCTTGAAGAAGCTCTCGTTGCCAATGTCACACGCTTTTTACTGGAGTTGGGGAAAGGCTTCTCTTACGTCGGACGGCAAATGGAACTGAAGATGCCGGGTGGGCAGACGTTCTTCCCCGATTTGGTGTTTTACCACATTCCGCAGCACAGATACGTCATCATAGAATTGAAAGCTGTGAAGTACATCCCTGAGTTCGCAGGCAAGCTCAACTTCTATGTGACCGCTGCCGACGAGCTGCTACGAGGCGAAGGCGACAACCCGTCAGTAGGCCTGATAATCTGCAAGTCAACTGACAAAACCGTGGTACAGTGGTCGTTGAAAGACATCAACAAGCCATTGGGTGTGGCAACCTACCAGTTGCAAGAGGTCGTTGACCGCACTGTAGCCGAACTGGAACTAAAGAAAAAACAGAAGGGGCAGCAATGATGGAAAGACAATATAAGAACAGCGGAATAGAGTGGATAGGGAGAATTCCGAAGGAGTGGAAGACGATGCGATTGAAGGCTCTATTTATAGAGCGTAATGAGCGCAATTGCAAAGGAAGAACTTTGCTTAGTGTTTCTCAATATTATGGAATTCGCCCAAAGAGTGAAACTGATTTGGCTGATTCTCATATAGCGGTATCGTATGACGATTACAAAGAAGTTTATCAAGGCGATTTTGTAATGAACATCATGCTTGCATGGAATGGCAGTTATGCTGTATCTGATTATGATGGTATGGTAAGCCCAGCTTATTGTGTTTTCAAATTCAGACGAGATTGTTGCAAAAGGTATTTTCATTATCTGCTCCGCACAGATGGTTATCCGGCTGCTTTCAGAACCATGTCACGTGGCGTTATTGATAGTCGTTTGCGATTGTACCCAGAACAATTCTATACATTCCCTGTTGTAATTCCTCCTATAGTTGAACAGCGGCGTATAGCTGACTATTTGGACAAGAAGTGTGGGGAGATAGACGGGCTTATTAGCTTGCAGGAGCAAATGATACAGACATTGACTGATTACAAGCAGTCGGTCATCACTGAGGCTGTCACCAAAGGACTGAACCCCAACGCCCACCTTGTTCCCTCCGGAATTGACTGGATTGGAGATATACCGGAAGGGTGGAAAGTAAAAAAAGTAAAGTTTATTGTAAATTCCATCTCTAAGGGTAATGGGATTACAAAAGATGAGGTTTTTGCTGATGGAGACACGCCATGCGTTCGTTATGGTGAAATCTACTCCAAATACAACAATTCTTTCGATAAATGTATTTCCAACACAAACATAGATATTTAGAAATCGCCACATTTTTTCGGGAAAGGTGATATCTTGTGTGCTGGAACTGGTGAATTGGTCGAAGAAATTGGGAAAAGCATTGTATATATGGGCGATGAACCTTGCTTAGCAGGAGGAGACATCATTATTTTAACTCACAATCAAGAACCATTATTCTTAAACTATGCATTAAATAGTCATTATGCGCAGACCCAAAAAAGTAAAGGGAAAGCAAAGCTTAAAGTGGTGCATATCTCACCATATGAGATTGGAAGCATTCGTATATTACTTCCTCCTCTCTCCGAGCAGCGTGCCATCGCCTCTTTCCTTGACACTAAGTGCTCAGAGATTGACTCTCTGATTGCTTTGAAACAGCAGAAGATAGACATGCTGAAAGACTACAAGAAGAGCGTTATCTACGAGGCGGTGACGGGCAAGGTAACCATAGAACAAGACAAAATACAGGCATGAATGAGTTTGAGAACACACAAAAGACGATACTTCCACGCCGACTTGAAGAATGTCAAACAGTTGTTTTACAATCGGCTAACAATTGTTGAACAATCGGCTGACAGTTGTTAGCCAATCGGCTGACAATTGTCGGACTTTCTCATTAAGGCACTATTAAATAACAACAAAACCGAAACGAGACCACAATATGAACGAGGAAGACTTTAAAGAACGGAACTTTGAGGCTGACATAGAGCATTGGCTGATTACCGAAGGCGGCTACACCAAAGGCGACCAAAAGACATACGACAAAGAACGCGCTATCGACATGGCGACGCTCATAAAGTTTATTGCCCTGACACAGCCCAAGCAGTGGAACAGATACCAGCGCAAGTATGGCGACAAGGCAGAGAGCCGTCTGTATCAGGTGTTCCAAGAACATGTGGTGCGCTACGGTCTGATATGGGTGTTACGCAACGGCATCGACGACCTCGGCATCAAGATCAAGGTGTGCTATTTCCGTCCCGCCTCGGAGCTGAACGACGAGCTGATGGAGAAGTACCGGCAGAACATTCTGCAGGAGACGCGCCAGTTCGCCTATTCCACTCAGAACCACAACACCATCGACATGGTGCTGTCGCTGAACGGTATTCCCGTCGTCGCACTGGAACTGAAAAACCAGTTGACGGGACAAAATGTGGAGGACTCGCGCCACCAGTGGAAGAACGACCGCGACCCGGCTGAAATGCTGTTCCATTTCAATACCCGCATACTCGCTTACTTCGGCGTTGACCTCTACGAAGCCATCATGGCGACGGAACTGAAGAAGGACAAGACCTATTTCATGCCGTTCAACCAGGGCAGCGGCGGAGCGGGCAACGTAGGCGGCGCAGGCAACCCCGAGAGCGAGGACGGCGACTATGTGACCAGCTATCTGTGGAAGCGGGTGCTTCGGCGCGACATGCTGTTAAGCATCCTGCAACGCTATATCTCGCGGCTGGAAGAGGAACACCTGCGCATCGTCCGCGACAAGCACGGCAAGATAAAGGAGAAGAAGGAGACATCCGTCAAGATTATCTTCCCCCGTTATCATCAGTTGGACGTTGTAGAGAAGCTTGTTGCCGATACCGAGCGGAAAGGCAGCGGCCACGACTATCTCATCCAACACTCGGCAGGCAGCGGCAAGTCGAACTCCATAGCATGGCTCACCTATCGTCTCGCCTCACTGCATGATGCATCACAGAAGTCCATCTTCGATGCCGTGTTCGTCATCACCGACCGCCGTGTGCTCAACTCACAGCTGCAAAGCACCATCCTCGGCTTCGACCACATGGAGGGGCAAATAGAGACTATTACCGACAAAGACCCCTCGACCAAGCTGCGTGATGTCATCAACGACGGTGTCGCACGTATCGTCATCTGCACCCTCCACCGATTCCCGGTCATCTATCAGGAAGTTACCTCAAGGAGCGGCAAGCACTATGCCATCATCGTGGACGAGGCACACAGCAGTCAGAGCGGAAAGAGCGCCGAGAAGGTAAAGGTAGCCTTGGCTGACACCGACGAGGCACTGCACGAAATGGCGGAACTGGAGGAAAAGACGGAGGAAGAGCTGGAGAAGGAGCGCGACTCCATGATGGAGGACTTGCTCGCCCAGGGCAAGCACAGCAACCTCTCGTTCTACGCCTTCACCGCTACGCCGAAGCCCAAGACGCTCCAGACCTTCGGCGAACTTGTTGAAAAGGGCAAGACTCCAGAAGAGGACAAATTCCGCCCGTTCCACATCTACTCCATGCTGCAGGCAATAGAGGAGGGCTTCATCATGGACGTGCTGCAGCAGTACACACCCTATAGCGTGACCTACGAGATACAGAAACGCATATCGGAAGACCCGACCTACGAGGAGACACCCGCCACACGGGCAGTCAAGGCATTTCACGACAACCACCAGCACGTCATCAACCAGAAGATAATCGTAGAAAAGTTCCGTCAGGTGACGCTCCATGCCATCGACGGCCAGGCAAAGGCTATGGTGGTGACATCGAGCCGCGCCCACGCTCTGCGCTACTTCATGCAGATAAAGAAGTACTGCGCCGAGAAAGGCTATACCGACGTGCATCCCATGGTAGCATTCTCAGGCAAGGTGAAATGGAACGACAAGGAATACACAGAGACCCAGTTGAACAGCGAGGGCGACCTACACATCAGCGAGGACCGTCTGCCGCTATACTTCGCCAGCGACATGTTCAACATGCTGGTTGTCGCCGACAAGTACCAGACGGGCTTCGACGAGCCGCTGCTCCACACCATGTTCGTGGACAAGAAACTGAAGAACGTGAAGGCGGTGCAGACGCTCAGCCGCCTGAACCGCGCCCATAAGGACAAGGTGGACACCTACGTCCTCGACTTCGTGAACGACCCCGAGGACATCAAGAAAGCTTTCGAGCCGTTCTATACCGCCACGGAGCTTATCCGCCCCGTGGACGTGAACGGAGTGTATAACTTCCGCAACGACATAGCGCAGTATCATCTATGGAATGTAAACGACGAGGAAGCAATTTATAAGCTTGCCTCAGAGACCAAAGGCGACAAGAGCCGTCTTGCGAAGTTGAGCAATGCTTTCAAGCCCGTCGTCGCACGGTTTGAGCAGTTGGACGAGGACACCCGCTTCAAGGTGCGCTCGCTCATCAAGAACTTCGTGCGTTTCTACGCTTACATGGCACAGGTGGAACGCACCTACGACCGCTCGCTCTACAAGACCTACGTGTTCTGCGACCTGCTCTACCGTCTGCTGCCGGTAAACAAGCAGGACAAGGTGGACTTGAACAAACAGATAGAACTTGTCAACTCGCGAATAGTGGAAGGCGACATGATGAAGATAACGCTTGAAAAGGGCAAGGGCGGCATCAAGGGCGAGAACGTGAAGGGCGGCATGAAGCCTGATGACAGCACCGACCTGCTGTCGAACATCATTGAGAAGGTTAACCTGATGTACAAGGGAAATTTCTCCAAAGAAGACCGCGTGATTGTCGAGGCCATCTTCGACAAGCTCAGCACGTCGGCAAACAAGCGCAAACTTGCCAAGCAAGCCAAGAACAACGACCCCAGGCAGTTTGTCGAGAGCATCTTCCCCGACATCTTCGAAAAGGCCGCACAACAATGCTATGACGACAGCGTGGGCGCTTTCGACCGCCTGTTCCAGAACAAGGAACTGTACAACAGCATCATGACGCAGATGGCCGACCTAATGTATCAGAACTACCGTGCCGAGGGCGACACGCTCATCTTCACCCCCCAGCGGTTCAAGGAGAAGATACTGCCCACGATAGAACAGGTGTTCAGCGTGTTCAAGACCCGTCCGAAGCAATACACGCAGATTGCCGATGACCTCGTTACCATCATCGGTGCCAAGACCACAGATGACATTGACGGTGCAAACGATGTGATACAAAACGCCTTCAACCACCTGTATTGCAGCCCTGTTCCATTACCCCTCGTGGATTTGAAACAGCACTTCGACACGCTGGTAAGCCGTTTCGAGGTGTTCTTGAAGAAAGTGTATTACCTGCGGAACCATGAAGAGATAGTCAGCACGCGACCCGGACATGAAGGCGAAAAGGCAACGCTCTCCGACTGCATTTTCCAGACACCATGCCTGAAACGTCTGAAGTATTCGTCCGACCCGACAGACAAACTGTTCAGCGGTTATCTCGACAAGGTGCGTGAGTGGCGCAACGACAATGCGCACAAGGCCCCCACATCAACGGCGGAAGAGTGCATCAAGTCCATCAACATCCTGACGGCGATGTACCTCTATGTTGTCGCCTTAGGCATCCGCACCCGTGACCTGCACACCATCGTCGCTGAGATTTCAACGCAGTCAGAAGAGATGCCAATGGCGGCAGAGACAAGGAGCGATGGAAATAAATAATATGCAAAAAAATGCCAGAAAGTTGTAACCTTTTAGGGATTTCTTGCATAAAGGATATAATAAAAAAGTAAAGATTATGGCACAGTTTGACGAATGGCCTGCGATGCAGGATTTCACATTTCAAGAGTTTTCCTTTAAGGGTAGTAACTATGAAATGTGGGAAGCCGGGCGTAAGATTCGTTCTGGCGTTTTCAACGTTAGCATTCATTGTATTTGCAATGGTGGTGTTTATAACAGAACAAGTATCGATGTCATTATCTCAGATAATCCTCTATCTGAGTTATTGTCATCTAAGATGAGGTTTGATAGGGCAATTTGCTTAGGTGAAAGAATTATGTTCTATTCAACTCCGGCAACCACCAATGTTCAGAATACGACATTAGCACTGCTTTCCAACATCATAGGTTATACGCGGGAGCAAAAGAATTATGAGGACAACGAGCCCGTCGTTGCAAGCATATTTACAATAAACCAAAGCGTTGTAAAGATGTCTTTTTCATTGGCTAACCCAGATCGACTTATTGAAATCTTTTAATTTGTCTGTACAGTCTGTACTCTAATTATAATGCAATAGAAACAACATTAAGCTACGCATACTATGAGCATATTTGATTTCATCTTTGGGAAAAAGAAAAAAGAACAAGAACGGCTTCGGCTTGAGGAGGAAACCCGGCAAAGGAAGTTTGAACAAGAACGTCAGGAACAAGAACGCCGCCGGGAAAAAGAAAGACAAAAACGGCAGAAAGCTGAGAGGCAAGATTCCGAATCAATGCGGACTTTTACTTTCAAGTCGAACTGTCATCAACGTTACGAGAACAATGTACCCGTCAGAGGTTTGCAAGAAACCAAGAGGACGGTCAGCGTGGTAAAGAACACTAAGGGGTGTCCTGGATATAAGCTAGAGCCGGGCGTAGGTTACATCGTTAAGATCTTTAATGATGAACTTGGCAAAACTAATATGTCGGATAAGCCTATGAAAATAGTCCATAAGACAGCAGACATGGTGGAACTTCGCGGCTTTCCAATTGAAGCACGGTCTCCATTTGGTTGGCAGGAAGTGGATTATAGCGATTATGGTTTCGTCGTGTATTATAAGAATGGACAAGTAGATAAATGTGTGTTACACATGTACGACCGTAATACATACATAGAATATCGGAAGGTCGCAAAGGTATCTGGAACCTCTAGTAATGTACCAAGTAATATTCAAGCTATATTAGATGCAGCCACTATGGGGCTAGTTGCTGCTCAACAAGGAAATCGACGAATAGAGCAGGAGAACTTGATCAACCTCTTCAATCTTACACAAGAGAAGTCGAGCCAACTTCTTCATATACCAGCTGACAAGTATAACCTGGTGGGTTCCTGCTTCTCTCTTCTTCTGGAATATCCCCAAGTTCGTGCCAATGAAGACATATCACGCGCTATAGCTGACTATGCTTTCTTCTGCATTTCCAAAGCAATTGAACATGATGCAGGAAACAAGACATTATATCTGAAACGTGTGTCAGTTCTTGCTCAAACAAGAGAGTTCTTCTTTTATACTGTCGCCAATGCTTTGGACATTCCAGATTCCAATCCGTTTGACCTTTTGCTGAGTGCACCTCTCATTGTTCGTACAAACGATTATATTTACGCCATGGGTAAATATGATTTTGAACACGGAGAGAGAATAGCACTTGAAGGAACATTAAAGGAATTCCACGACCTTTGTTATGGTAAGTATGTAACAAAGACTGCTACGGATGGCAAAATATACATTGATAAAGTTAACGATTATATTGCTAGTTCCATAAGTAGATATTAAAAGCTCATTTTTAATAAAGCACTAACAAACAGTATTATGGTTTACGGCAATCCTCTTTTTTCTAAAGAATCATTAAAGGAAGCTACCTCTCATATAGGTAAGGCTGTCTTTATGCTAATCTACGATGGCAATGATATGTACTCGCAAGAGAAAGCTGGCAAAGAATTGCTTCAAGCAAAATGGATTCTGGCGACAATAATGGATCATATCTTTGATTACTATCCTTATTCGTATTTCATGAATGAAGATGACAGGAAGGAATATCCAGAATTCTTAGAGTGGTTCTTAGCCCATCCTCAAGTAGGGATACGCAATGCCATAGAATATGCTGAAAATGACTTTGCCGTACTTGAAACTGTGACTAGAGACGAGTTGAATCAGCATAGGATACCTTACCGTGATATAAGCAAGGAAGAACATGTATTAGCAGTTCTAAACGAAATCCAAGACAACTTGGATGAAATTATTAGTTTGCTATATGGGCCTAAAAAGGTAACAGACCCGACAAAGCCAACTGCTAATGAAATATCAATGCTCATAAGAACAATAGAGAAAATCCAAGACAACTTCTCTAAGATGGTGGATGAAAGGGGCAACAGTGATTATTCCTTTCAGGTTTTTCAGACGAACAAAGTCCTTGATATGTATAAACTACCACTACTTAAGGCATGGGAGGTTTATCACTATGGATCGCATTCCGACTTCTGGAAAGAAGGCGATTCTATGTTTGAATATATGATGTTTGAAGTTAAAGCAGAAGAAATGACAAAAGACTTAATTAAAAGTCTTTGCCAACAATCACCTTTTGCCGCTATTGAACGAAACTCTTTAATTACAAATGGATTATTAAAAGTATATCGTCATTTGCTAACTCAAAATCTCAGTTAATTATCCAAACATGGCTTTCTGGACTAAGATAAATCAACCTTTAGAGAATGGCACCATCGTTTCGATGCAAGCCCCTCTAATTATCTCTGCAAGCAGGAGTACAGACATCCCTGCTTTTTATACCGATTGGTTCTTTGACAGGTTGCAGAAGGGTTATTCTGCTTGGACAAACCCATTTAATGGGATAAAGTCTTATGTTTCGTATAAGAAAACCCGTTTTATCGTGTTTTGGTCAAAGAATCCACACCCCCTATTGCCATATCTACATATTCTAAAAGAACGAAATATAAAGTGTTACATTCAATATACGTTAAATGATTATGAGCAAGAGAGATTTGAAAAGGTTCCTCCCCTCGATTATCGCATTGAAACATTCAAACTCCTTGTAAGGCAATTGGGGAAAGGATCAGTCATCTGGAGATTCGATCCAATGATTTTAACTGATGATATTTCTATAGATGACTTGCTCGAAAAAGTCAAGTCAATTGGCGACCAACTCAAAGGGTATACTGAAAAGTTGGTCTTCAGCTATGCTGATATAGCGATGTATAAGAAGGTGAAGCATAACCTTGAAATGAATGGCATACCTTATCATGAATGGGAAACTGACCAAATGGAAGAGTTTGCTGCGAAACTTTCTGCCATGAATCATCAACGAGGTTGGAATTTCCAATTGGCAACATGCGGAGAAAAAGTTGATCTCGCCAAATATGGCATACTTCACAACCGCTGCATTGACGGCGATCTTATAACCCGTCTTGCCTGGGATGACAAGGTGTTGATGGATTATATGAAAGTCAGAATCGAAGATGTTCCTGCACCGACACTGTTTGGCAAGCCAGAGTTACCCAAGGATGCAATACTCTTACCAAATAATCGTTATTTCATCAGTAAGCATAAAAAAGATCCAGGCCAAAGGCAATTCTGTGAGTGTATGGCATCAAAAGACATAGGTGAATATAACACATGCCCTCATCTGTGCGAATATTGCTACGCTAACTCTACCAAGGAATTGGCTTTGCAAAACTGGGCACGGCACAAAGAGAACAAATTCTCAGATACAATAACAGGGAAATAAAACTAAAATGAGCTATATAAACGACATACAGAATATTAAGCAGCTGACAGTCAAAGACATTATTGCCATCTCATGGAAATATGTCCCAAATGTTTATAGGCAACAACCTTATAACTACCGTAATAGGGAAGGACGGACGTTAAATCATGGGAAAGCAGTTCTTGAAACCGAAGAGCAATGTTGTGCTTACATGGCTGCTTATGGCACTATGCATTACAAGAAGTTAATGCGTGCGTTGACAGACAATGAATTTCCGTATAGCTCATTAAGGCAGGGTGTAGAAATATACGATTGGGGATGTGGTCAAGGTATTGGAACGTTAGCAATTATAGAGGCATTACGCTCTCATGGAATGTTGTCTAAATTAAAACGGGTAACATTGGAAGAACCTTCTGATGTTGCAAGGAACCGTGCTTTGCTACATGTAAAACAATCATTAGATGGACAAAATGTAAATATAGTAGAATTACCATACTATTTGCCATCCTATAACCAATTCGATAATAACACAGTAAACGAAATCTCCGTTCAAGAGCCATATGCGATTCATATCTTCTCAAATATCTTAGATATTGAGACAGTAAGCTTAAAAGGTGTCTCCAAAATGGTAGCTTCTTCTGGTACGAACCATATTGTCTTATGTATAGGTCCTGCTAATCTTAATGAGAATAGAATCAATGCTTTTTATAACTACTTCAGAAAGGATGGCCTATATGTGTTTACCGAATATCGAAACACCAACTTTGGACATCATCCTAATGGGAAGCCTTATGGTTGTTTGATAAAAAGCTTCACTTACAATCTAACTCTTCATAATGACGTTCTTAATAGATACGCCTTTTTTGCGCCTGTTCAATTGTTTGCCTCATACACGGACACTATTGAAAATGGCTCAGATTACCGAAAAAGTGCTTTCGAAATAATGGCTCCATTTGATATGACAGTACACAAGGAGATTTGTCCAATATATGCGCTTATAAGCAATCTAATTTCACGTGGATGTCCGACGTATGCGAGTACCAAGGTATTAGAAGCTGTTGGTACTCAAGATGCCACTATGAAAGTGAAAAGCCTTGATACTGTCGCTCGGATTCAAAAGACCTTTATAGAGGCATTGATTTCAGGCAGATTAAATTTGAAAAAGAAGGAACTAAGCATTCTCATAATAGAGGATGGAACATCAGTAGCTCCAATTGCCTTTGACGATTTCAGAGAGTTATATCAACATATAATTGCAATGACGCAAGATTATAGCGATATGACTTTGCCAACAATCAAACTTTATGGAAAGAACGAGACAAGTACAAAGATAGTCTACGATGCAATTATAGATGTTTCCATTGACAAAATAAGCAATCCTCAGAATGTAGAGTTTTCCAAATATAAAGCCATCAATGACTGCTACTTCATTGTGCGCTCTTCAAAATCAGTCTTCACAGAGAGATTCATTTATACAACTGAGAGAATTAAATACAAGCCATTGGTCTACAGAGACACATATGGGGATTATCAGGAAATAGAGGATGTATGCAATCATCTACGATATTTCCTAAGACTAATTTTTAGAAAAGTTGATTTCAGGCCAGGGCAGTTGCCAATCCTAAATCGTGCTTTACAGCTAAAGAGCGTAATAGGATTGCTTCCAACCGGCGGAGGAAAATCACTTACTTATCAATTGGCGGCAATGTTGCAGCCTGGAGTAAGTTTGGTAGTAGACCCATTAAAGGGCTTGATGAAAGACCAATATGACGGATTGCTAAATTCTGGAATCGACTGTATTTCATATATAAATAGTGACATAACAAGAGATCATGACGAAGCAACAAGACGCGAACAAGCCCTAACCGGCTCTCAAATACAAATAATGTTCTTATCTCCCGAACGGTTGAGTATCCATCGATTTAGGGAAGTTTTGCGCTCTATGCGTGAATCAGACGTATTCTTTGCCTATGGTGTGATAGACGAAGTACACTGCGTCTCCGAATGGGGTCATGACTTTAGATTGGCATACCTTCATTTGGGAAGAAACTTATATAATTATGTCCTTCCAAAAGAAGTAGATGGAGAAGACAATCACATTTCACTTTTTGGTCTTACGGCTACAGCTTCTTTTGATGTCCTCGCAGATGTTGAAAGAGAATTGTCTGGCTCAAACTCATACTCTTTGGAAGACGATGCGACAGTCAGATATGAGAACACCAATCGATTAGAATTACAGTATTACGTGTATCCTGTAGATGCATCAATGGCTCGAAACGCATGGGCTGTTGGTGACATAAAGGAAAACGCCCTTCTTGGCGCAATAAGTGACGCTACAAATAAAATAAGAGAAATACAAGAAGATGTTAACATTGAGAGAATAAAGAAAAGGTTTCTCGAAAGAGAAAATATATCTGATAAGAACAAAGTATCAGCAGTTGATTCCACTAATCTTTTAGTTGGGGTTGATGACGCATGGTATTCAGCTCGATATACAGAAACCGCTGGTATAGTTTTTTGCCCACGTGCATCAGAGAGGGCAAATCTAAGTGTTCCAACTATCTCGAATAACCTAAAAAATCACGGAGTGACGAGATTTTCAACGTATAAAGGAGGCGATGACACCAGTAATCAGGATGATTTTCTTTCAGGAGAGACCAGTCTTATGGTTGCTACCAAAGCTTTTGGAATGGGCATTGATAAACCAAATGTTCGTTTAACGGTACATCTGAATTACCCAGGCTCGCTCGAGTCTTTTGTCCAGGAAGCCGGACGTGCTGGACGAGACAAGAAAATGGCTTTGGCTACAATTATGTATTCACCACAAACTTTTTGGGTAAAAAATGCAAGGACAGACCAATGGACACAGTTTTCAGCTGATTATACCAATAATAAATATTTCTATGATAGCAACTTCCTCGGTGAAGAATTTGAATTAATTATATGTTATGCAACTCCTTATGAAGAACTTAAAAGTTCGCATAAGTAATGAAGAAATTGCTGGAATAGAAACACCGACATATGGAAACAGTAAGGGTATTCTTCAGTTTATCGCAAGCTATCCCAAAGGAACAGTGTTAACATATTACGTATCGTACGAAGAGAGCGAAAGCATTCTGGACGAATACAATAAATACTTAAGAAGCAAATTATTACCTTTGTTCAGCACGTGGAATGCGAAGAATGCCAGAACTGATAACGGATATAGCTATACCCACGACTATGGCTGTGCTGATTACAAAAATGCCATACAAAAAGCAATATACAGGATGTGCGTAATTGGCTTAATCGATGACTTTACGGAAGATTATGCCAAAAAGACATTCCGTATTACTACTATATGTCAGGAAGAATCCCGTTATTATGAATATCTTCGTCTTTATTATAGAAAATACTATTCTGAAGACAGGGTTGAGACGATGATAGGCGAAGTAAGGAAGGCGGCAGAACAGGACGGCGCTATTATGGCTTGTTTGAAACACTTGGCTTCGTTTATATATAGAAGTATTGCAGATAAGAGAGCCAGAGGGATTTTGGATATGGAACAGTTCTGCAATATGGCAATAAGTTCTGGTAAGGACTGGAAAGAAACGAATGAGGATTTGAAAGATTTCATTTATTACTATTTTAACTCTAAATACGCCAGAGAAGGATTCGTCACCTACGATGCATCAGTTGGGCAGGAAGTGCCATTTTCACTTAAGGACGATACAGACCACAATATTCACAATGAGGGGGAAATATCAGACTTCTCTCTTGTGAAAAAATATATGAGAGTTGTAGACAGGGATATTGTAAACAATGACTCGCAAAAGGACAACATCAAACACTTGCAAGGAGCGGTACGCTTAATTAGACGAGCATTGGCAGAAATGAATCCTGTGCTTAATCTATTAAACGTATTCTGCATTCTCTTTCTTGAGCAACAAGAAAACGAAATGATTGAAGAGGAACTTTATAACGATTATAAAGCGGTTTTCCTGTTGTATGATTCTAAAGGATTGCTGAACCTTATCGATGAATACACAGACTTACTTTTAAAACATAACGCCATTCGTCAGGAAGACAAATCATATATAGAAAAATACAATCAGCGGTTATGCTCGAAATGCATACAGAAAAACTGAGAAAGATTAATCAACAATATACAGGGCAATGATAGACGAGAAAATCAATAACTCTCTTAAAGAGTTGGAGCAAAATCTCAAAGAAGTTGAGACAGCACGAAAGCAAGTGGAACGGACTGTAAAGTCTTATGATGGACTGAACAGTACAACAGCAGACTATGTGAGTAAACTAAGTGTCATTACGACTAAGATTCAAGAACTTATAGATGCCATAGGCAAAGACTATAAGTTGAAAGTCAAGGAACTCGAAAAAGACAGAGACACAATTATTAAAGTGGCCAATGCAGGTACAGAAAAACTCTCGAACGCATCGGATGAATTCGCGACATCGTTGCAAACTACAGGAAAGAAGTTAACATACAGCATCATCATTAATGTTATTTCACTGATTGCCATTGGTGTTATAATACTTATGATTGCTAGTAAATAGATATTGCATTTTATGATAAGAATCCTTGATGGCTTGGTAACAGCATATCTTTCCTCTTTGCTGTCATGCGTCATCATAATACAACAAAGCCATTGAAGATAGCAAAACAAGTTAAGACCTATTAGTATGGGAATCTTTAAACGACTCTTTAATAGTGAGAGTAAAACGACATCGGAAAATACAACCAAGTCAGAAGATAAAGCAAAAGCTTTAAATTTGACAGAAGTAATTTGTCAAACATGGAATGACCTGAATGTAGAAGTCATTGAGCCTTATCTCGATGACAACTTGGTATATAATTCTGTTTGGGTTGGTTCTACCATTGTTGGTAAAAAGGATTATTTATACTACTTGAAACGGAAGCTCGATACATTCAAGAAGACAAACACCATACCCAAGTTTGACGAAATTAATGAATTCGGAAGAACTCTGCCGCATTTTTTGCAAGGAGACAATGAGGGTGTCCTTGATTATCAACAAAAAGACGGGAAAATTATAAGTCTTTTGATGCGTCCATTGGCCAAAATAAGACTTGTCGAGGATGAAGAATGGCCCCGATATTCTCAAGCCTATGAACAATTTCTCCCTCAAGCTACAAGAATCGCTGGACAATCTATAAACGAGTTAGCTCAAAAGAAGGGATTAAACCAGTCCCAATTCGCATGGCTTCAGACTTACCCTAACTACCCTTCGTTCCAACATCTTTGCTTTAGGACAAGTTCGCAAGTATTCTCTGTACTTATTGCTATGCATGGCTTTTCCTCAAATGGGAAAGATGACAATAGTATAGTTGTTTACAAGAGAGACTACGACAGGCTTATAATGGAAGCAAACAAGAACCATCTTGTTCCTTGCATCTGCCCAATCTGTGGAATTCCAAGAATGCCTATGCTGGGTAGAACCCACCTGCTTCACGCAATCACTGGTAGTCTTATTGACTTTGACAAAGAATACGATTATAATGATGGAAAAATGTCGCCATGGGAGATTAACAATTTTGGCATATCAACAGTAGTGAACTTTTTACATAATCAAGGTTGTAATAACATCTTCTATTGCGATGTTATGGGCATTGAACCACAAATCTTCTTTGAGAAAGATGGCAATAAGGCTTTTGTTTTAGTACGCAGCATCCCTGCAGGATTAAGAGAACAACCTTTCGAGATAAACAAAAAACTCCTTGACAAATTCTCTGACTATAAAGGATATTTTGCTGATGTCCAGTTCGTTCGTGCCCATAATAATGGGGATTTCAATGATAAGTATCTTCCACGTGGGGACAGCTTTTTTAGTAACTTTAAAGGGCTACAAGAAATGAATTTAGCTATTCATAATAATCCGTTTATCATTTTGGTGGACAAAGAAAGTTACGATATTTAGACCACATAAATTTGTGAGGAAAACGACACCGCCACGGCTTACATCGAACTCGTGGCGGTTTCGTTTAGGCTAACTAAGTATTCTGTCGGCGAAGTTGTTCCAGTTGTGTGGCAAGCTCTGAGCTAGCCTCGCGAAAACGCTCGGCATCGGCTTGGGCTTTGAGAAGTTTCTGCTCATGCCTGGCAAGCTCAAGGTCAGTCTTCCACATCTTCATTTCCTCTAGGGATAGGGCATAGAAGATGCGTTCATTGTAGATGATGGTGGTAAGTTCATCTATCTGGTGCTTGTACTCCTTGTGCTTCTCCTTTGCCTCTGCAAGCTTCTTCTGCAAGGAGAGCAAGGCGTTCTCCGGGTTGGTCGGTTCCTCGTCCGGGTCAAGGAGAATGGCATGGTCAAGTTTCTCCTTCATCCATGCGTTCTCAGCAAGGACTCCCTTGTAGTACTGCTTTCTCTCGGAATCGTACTTGCGGAATTTTGAGATAGCCATGCGCAACTGTGCGATGGTGTGGTCTTTGGGGTCGTTGAATAGTATCTTGTTGATCATATTGTTATTGTGTTTGGTTGGTTAAACTTATTATCTGCGCCACTTGGCTCTTTGTGTCTCTTCTGAGTCAACCGACATATCCATGCCGTTACCGACTTCCCATTCACGGTTGGCATCGCTTGAGCCGCCAGACTTATCCAATGGATTACCACCTCTTGACAGGCTACTCGGACGGACCTGTTGCGGTTTTTGTGGTGTTCTGCCGATGTGTTGCACTGGCTCAGGCGGTAATCCCATTGCGACACGGTTGTTGCGATGTAGTTGTTCCTGAACTTCCGGACGAAGTTCAATGGTCTGACCGTTCCAAGAGACTGTGCCTTTATGAATTTTGGTACCAAACTGGCGATATAGGAGTTTGTTAATGTCACGAGTAGTGGCATTAGGATTGTCGTTTAATATATCATCGATGGTACTTTGTATCTTAGCAAAGCGAGTAGCTGCATCCTCAAATTGCAAAAGCTCCCTGATGGACAAGAATTCGCCACCTTTGAATACCATTTTATTCTTGTGGTCTACAACCACATAGCCGAAGGGATTGTCCTTTCTGCCAAGGTAGACAATGCTGATACCGAATTTCTTCTTCGTGACAGCTGCCAATTCATCCTTGTTTGCAGAGAGGTCGCGGTACTTCTTGAGGATTGCACGAAGTTGTCGGCGGCGCTTGTCATCGGGTTTGTTCTCACGGAGAGCATGCTGCATGATAAGCTGAATGGGAATAGCTCCTACTTCCTCACCACCTTTATATATTAATAACTGAACTTTCGCAAGTGAATAAACATCACGAAGCGAGTTTATAAATATTCA
>CAZLBL010000012.1:0-37372 GCA_964557825.1 uncultured Ruminococcus sp. | reverse complement strand
AGCTTTTTATGACTTCATGTGATAGAATAGTAACCGAGGGGAGGCGCATACCTTGTACGAATGGAATGAAACGGTGCAGAAAATGATTGACTATATCGAGGGGCATATCACCGAGGAGCTTACGCTTATCGGCATATCGCGGCAGGTGGGCTATTCGCCGTACTATTGTTCAATGCAGTTCCACAGGATATGCAAAAGGACGATAAAGACGTATGTATCCGGCAGGCGGCTTTCGCGCGCCGCTGTTGAGATACGCGATACGGATTTCCGCATTATCGACATTGCGCTGAAATATGGTTTTTCATCGCAGGAGGCTCTGACGAGAGCGTTCCGCGCGGCATTTGGCTGTACGCCTGCGGCATACAGGAAAAATCCGCTGCCCGTAACTTTGCCTGTCTACAAGGTTATATATTTCCCCGAGCATTACAATGAACTGCACAAAGGAGAGAAGAGTATGAGTTATATAACACTTACCGAGGCTATGGTTCGTATTGAGTATATTCCTGCGCACCGATATATCGGGATACGCGATAAAAGCGCCGATTGCTACTGCGATTTCTGGGAAAACCACGATTGTGATGAAATCTGCGGTGTAATCAACAGCATGAGCAATGTATGCGACTGCATTGTTACCGCACACACGGCGGGCTGGTATCGCGGCAGCGACGGCAAGCCGCGATATTTCTACGGCATGGGAGTTCCCGCCGATTATTCGGGCGAGGTTCCTGCGGGCTTTGAAATCTGCGATATTCCCGCAAGCTATTACATAGTATTTTACCACCCGCCGTATGATTTCATGCGCGATAATGCCGAGGTTATGGGCAGAGTAGAGGCGCTTGCGCGCGGCTATAACCTTGAAGTGGAGCAGCAGGGCAGGTTTGCATGGAATGTTGAGGGAATGCAGTGCTATCAGCGGCACTATCCTGAGAAGGTCGGCTATGAGATACTGGTACCGATAAAGCTGAAATAAATTCAATAACACCGCACAGCGTATTTCTGTGCGGTTATTTTATATTTTCTTAGAGAATTTTCCACAGCGTTGGCGTCTGGGTATCGCGCAGCATTTTTATCTGCGCCTGCGCGCGGTCGCAGGAGGCGTAAAGCTCGTCGTTGCCGTCCTCGGCAAAGGATACGATTTCCGCAAGCGAGGAGGTGATTTCCACCGCGTGACCAAGGTCGTTTATCAGAATACTGTAATACATCATATCCTGCCACATTCCCTGAAGCTGCTTTGCGTATTCCGCGCTGCGCTCATATTCGCCGCGCTGAAAGCATTCCTCCACAAGATTTATATGGGCGTTCATATCCTTTGTTATGGCGCTTGTTGCGATTGTTGCAGCGGTGCAGCCCGCCGCCATCACCGCAAGTATTGAAATGCTTACCGCAAGCCTGTTCATTATTCCACCGCCCTTTTAATCAGTATCGTGCTGCCGTTTTTGTCGGCTGTCATAAGAAATACGTCCTTTGTGCTTACGTTGTTCTCCCTCAGCTGATTGTTAAGCCAGCCCTGCCCAAGACCAAGCAGGTCAAGCTGCTCCTTGTCCTCAACGCCGTCACGGATAATAACGGAGGGCGGGTCGCAGCTGCTGCCGCCGCAGCCTACATCGGCGCGCTGCGCAGGCTGATAATCCTTTTTTTGCAGGAAATTTATCTTGCCCGTGGTTTCAACGATGGCGTAGTATACCTCGCCTATATCGAAAATCTGCTGCTCGCGCATGGCTTCCACAAGGTCGTCTATGGTGTAGCGCAGGCGCTTCATCTCTTTCTGCTGAATTACCCCCTCCGAAATTATAATCCTGGGCGAGCCTATAATCAGCTTTCTGAAGCGCGGCGAGCGCATCATTATGGTTGACATGATAACATCAAGGCAGACAAGCGTAAATATCGGTATAATGCCGATTATCATGGGTACAGAGGAATCCTCCACGGGTATGGAGGCTATGTTGGAAATAAGGATAGTAACCACCAGCTCGGACGGCTGAAGCTCTCCAAGCTGCCGCTTTCCCATAAGGCGCAGCGAAAAGGTTATAACCGCGTACAGTATACACGCGCGTATCAGTATTATAGCCAAGGCAAAACAACTCCGTTTCTCTAAAGAGCCTGTTTTCACAAGCTGTTGCCTTTATTATTGCGGATTTTTGGCGGAATTATACGGTTTTGGCGCGCGGACTGCGGTTTTTTCAAAAAATGCTTGTAAAATACGGCGGCTTGTGTTATAATCTAATATGTGTAATTTTATTTATATTTATCAAAAGAAAGGAAGCTTTTATCATGAAAATCGAAACACAATGCCTGCATGAGGGCTATACCCCTAAAAACGGCGAACCGCGCGTTATGCCGATTGTACAGAGTACAACCTATGTCTACGACTCCACCGACGATGTCGCGGCCGTTTTTGACGACCCCACAAAGAGCCTTATCTACTCCCGCTTTGAAAACCCCACAACCGACTGCGTTGAAAAGAAAATAGCGGCTTTGGAGGGCGGCGTTGCCGCAATGTGTACTTCAAGCGGACAGGCGGCTTCGCTTCTGTCTATTCTCAACATCTGCCAGGCAGGCGACAGCTTTATTGCTTCCGCTTCCATCTACGGCGGCACTATAAACCTGTTTGCGGTTACGCTGAAAAGAATGGGTATCGAGTGCATTTTTGTGGAGCATGACGCTACCGAGGAGCAGCTTTCCGCCGCATTCAAGGAGAACACCAAGGCAGTGTTCGGCGAAACGCTTGCAAACCCCGCAATCACTGTTCTTGATATAGAGATGTGGGCAAAGGTTGCGCACGCGCATGGCGTTCCGCTGATTATCGACAACACCTTTGCAACACCCGTTCTCTGCCGTCCTATCGAGTGGGGCGCTGATATCGTTATCCACTCCACATCAAAATACATGGACGGTCACGCTGTCCAGGTCGGCGGCGTTATTGTTGACAGCGGCAAATTTGACTGGACAAGCGGCAAATTCCCCTGCATGACAGAGCCGGACGACAGCTATCATGGCATTGTCTACACAAGAGATTACGCAGCTGCGCCCTACATCACAAAGGCTAGAATGCAGCTTATGAGAGATTTTGGCTGCTATCCTGCAGCGCACAGCTCGTTCCTGCTTAACCTTGGACTTGAAACACTTGCCGTGCGCATGAAGCAGTACTGCGAGAACGCTCTTAAGGCGGCTGAATATATCGAAAGCACAGGCAAGGCGGAGTTTGTAACCTACCCCGCGCTTAAATCCTCAAAGCAGCACGCGCTTGCGGAAAAATACCTGCCCCTTGGCACAAGCGGTGTGATTTCGTTCTCCATAAAGGGCGGCAGAAGCGCTGCGGTTAAGTTTATGGACAGCCTTAAGCTTGCTTCAAACGAGGTTCATGTTGCGGATATACGCACCTGCGTGCTTCACCCCGCGTCTGCAACCCACCGTCAGCTTACCGATGAGCAGCTTGTCGCTGCGGGCATAGACGGCGGTCTTATCAGACTTTCCGTTGGTCTTGAAAATATTGACGATATCCTTGCCGACCTTGCACAGGCATTTGATAAAATCTGATTTTGATATTTAATTTTGATTTTGGGGCATTCTCCCGATTTCGCGGAGAATGCCGCTTTTCATGAAGAAAACTAAGGAGAACAGCTAATTGATTACAGTTTCAAATTTAAGCATAAGCTTTGGCGGTCAGCTGCTTTTTAAGGACGTTGACCTTAAATTCACCTCAGGCAACTGCTACGGAGTAATCGGCGCAAACGGCGCGGGAAAATCCACATTCCTCAAAGCGCTGTGCGGCGAGCTTGAGCCAACAAAGGGCAGCGTTTCCATGCCGGAGGAGCTGCGCATGAGCGTCCTTAAACAGGACCACTATGCCTATGACGAGTACACCGTGCAGGATACCGTTATCATGGGCAACAAGCGGCTTTACGATATCATACAGGAAAAGGACGCGCTGTATGCAAAGGAGGATTTCTCCGAGGCTGACGGCGACGCTGCCGCGCTGCTTGAAGCGGAGTTTGCTGAGCTTAACGGCTGGGAAGCTGAAAGCGACGCTTCAAAGCTTATACAGGGTCTTGGTCTGCCGGAGGAAATTCTTTATCAGAAGATGGACAGCCTTACCGGTAACGAAAAGGTAAAGGTTCTGCTGGCGCAGTGCCTGTTTGGAAATCCCGATATTATCCTGATGGACGAGCCTACAAACCACCTTGACATTGACGCGGTTTCGTGGCTTGAGGACTTCCTTGCGGAGTATTTCGGAACGGTTATCGTGGTATCACATGACCGTCACTTCCTTAATAACGTCTGCACGCACATTGTTGATATCGACTACGGCAAGATTAAGATGTATGTCGGCAACTATGAATTCTGGTACGAGTCCTCGCAGCTTATCCAGCGCATGATTAAGCAGCAGAACAAGCGCGCCGAGGAGAAGATAAAGGAACTGCAAAGCTTTATCGCGCGCTTCTCCGCGAACAAATCCAAATCCAAGCAGGCAACCTCCCGCAGAAAGCTTATCGACAAGCTGACGGTTGAGGAGCTGCCCGCTTCTTCAAGAAAATACCCCTATATCGGCTTTGACATGGAGCGCGAGGTGGGCAAGGATATCCTCCAGGTATCGGGACTTTCCAAGACCGTGGACGGCGTTAAGGTGCTTGACAACGTAAGCTTTACTGTTGGCAAGGGTGACAAGATAGCCTTTGTTGGCGCAAATGAAATTGCGGTGACAACGCTGTTCCGGATACTGATGGAGGAAACAGAGCCGGACGAGGGCAGCTTCAAATGGGGCAGTACCACTTCTGTAAGCTATTTCCCCAATGACAACAGCAGCTTTTTTGACGGCTGTCAGCTGTCTATCCTCGACTGGATGCGGCAGTATTCCAAGGACGAAACCGAAAGCTATCTGCGCGGCTTCCTTGGCAGAATGCTGTTCAGCGGCGATGATGTTTTCAAGCCCGTAAACGTGCTTTCGGGCGGCGAAAAGGTGCGCTGTATGTTCTCGCGCATGATGCTGTTCCAGAGCAACGTGCTTATCCTTGACCGTCCCACAAACCATCTCGACCTTGAAAGCATAACCGCCGTAAACAACGGCTTGTCCGATTTCAAGGGAAATATCCTGTTTGCTTCGCATGACCATGAAATTCTCCAGACGGTGGCTAACCGCATTATCGAGATAAACGAAACAGGCTGCTTTGACCGTATGGGCGGCTATGACGAGTATGTGGAATGGCGCAAGCAGAATGTCGGCGGCAAGCTGATGATTTGATAGGAAAACTTAAATGAACTATATAATTTTGGATTTAGAGTGGAATCAGGCGCTTGACCGCGCGCACGTTGTACAGTCCCCCGTGGAGCTGCGCGGCGAGATAATACAGATTGGCGCGGTAAAGACGGACGAAAGCTTCTCCGCAGCGGAGCGGCTAAAAATCAATATTGCGCCGAAATATTATAAAAAGATGAACCGCCATGTGGAAAAAATAACGGGCATTACGGACGCACAGCTTAAAACGGGGGAGAACTTTCCCGCCGCTTTTGAACGCTTCAAGGCGTGGTGCGGCGAGGATTTCCGTTTTATCACATGGGGCTTTGACGATGTAGCCATGCTTTCCGACAACCTTGCGCTGCACGGGCTTGAACCCTCATGGGGCAGCGATTATATCAATCTTCAGCTTATCTATAAAAATCAGATTGACAACGAGCGCACGCAGTGGTCGCTTTCGGACGCGGTGGAGCGCCTTGGGATACCCATGGACGCGCAGGCTCATGACGCAATGAATGACGCGTGGTTTACCTATGAGGTGTGCCGCAGACTGGATATGCAGGGCGGCATTGCGCAGTACGGCAGTTTTTCTGCGGGAATAAGGCTTGCGCTGCGCCGTGATGTAATCAAGAATATTGCCGATGTGCGCCGCGTGCTGGGCGATACGCGCGTTGCCGATATCCCATGCCCAGACTGCGGGGAAAGCATGAAGCCGTATGAGTGGCTTTCTTTCGGCGGCGGCAGAAAATCCACCCTTGCGGAGTGTGAAAAGCACGGCAGATTTCTGATAAAGCTAAGCTGCAAAAAAACGGACGAGCGCGCCTGCACCGCCACAAGAACCATATACCGCGCCGATGAAAAGGCGGAAGCCTCCTATAATAAAAAACTTGAAAAGCAGCGCGCGGTGCTTATGCGCAGAAACGCAGAAAGGGAAAACCATGATAAAAACAGTAATGCTTGACCTTGACGGAACGCTGCTGCCGCTGTTTCAGGAGGATTTTGTAAGGGCGTATTTCGGCTTGCTTTGCAAAAAGCTTGCGCCGCTTGGCTATCAGCCGGAGGAAACCGTAAAGGCTGTCTGGGCAGGCTCAAAGGGCATGGCGCAGAATGACGGCAGCAGAAAAAACAGCGATATTTTCTGGGAAATATTCCGTGCGCGGCTTGGCGCGCTTCCCGAGGCAAAGGAATACTGCGATGAGTTCTACAAAAACGAGTTTGACGGCGTGAAAGCCGTGCTGAAGTATCAGACAAGCCGCAGGGCGCAAATAGACAGGCTTAAGGCTGCGGGACTGCGCCTTGTGTTGGCGACAAATCCCGTGTTTCCCGCCGATGCTTTTGCAACGCGCCTTAAATGGGTGGGTCTTGATTATTCCGATTTTGACCATGTAACCAACTACGAAAACAGCAGCTTCTGCAAGCCAAATCCCGCATACTATAAGGAGATTATGGCAAAGCTGTCGCTTGACCCGTCAGAGTGCCTTATGATAGGCAACAACGCAGCGGAGGACATGGCGGCGGCAAAGGCGGGGATAAGCGTGTTTCTTGTGCCGGAGTTTCTTGAAAACCCCGATAATATCGACTGCGCGGCGTTCAGACAGGGAACGCTTGATGAAGCGGTGGATTATGCGCTTCTGCTTTCAAAGGAATAAATACATAAATACGGCGAGCTTTTTCGCCGTATTTTTTTGAAAAAAATTTGAAATTGCTTCAAAAACTCTTGCATTTATTCAAATTTATGTTACAATATAGAGTAGGGGACAGGGGTCTGTTTTCGTGCGCCCTAAAAATCGGCAAAACAGACGCGCTGAATACATAAAAGGAGAGAAAGCCTTGGACTTTGTAACATATATTTCGGATATCTTCCAAAATTTTCTGCGTGTTGTTATGTCAATCACGTTTTTTGACGTTCTGGATATCCTGCTGCTTGCCTATCTTGTATACACTGTGATTAAGCTTATGCGCGAAACCCGCGCGGAACAGCTTATGAAGGGCATACTTATACTTGTGCTGATGTTTATGGTGGTGCAGGTGTGTAACCTCAAGGTAATGAGCTTTATCTTTGAGAACTTCTTCCAGGTGGGAATAATTGCTATTGTTATCGTGTTTCAGCCGGAGCTTCGCCGTATGCTGGAGCGTGTGGGACGCGCCAAAGTCCCCAATATCACGCTTAATTCCGACAGCGACGCGGAAAGCACCCGCGCCCGCGAGGAAGCCATTGCGGGAATTGCGGAGGCGTGCGAGCGCCTGCACATGACCAAAACAGGCGCGCTTATCGTTATAGAGCGGCAGACAAAGCTTGGCGACATCACGGAGAAATCCACGATAATCAACGCCGCACCCGAGCCTGAGCTTTTCTGCAACCTTTTCTACAACAAAGCGCCGCTGCATGACGGTGCGATAGTGATACGCGACAACAGGATTTATGCCGCAGGCTGCTTCCTGCCAAACACCAATAAAGACCAGTATCTTTCCAGCGACCTTGGCTCGCGCCACAGGGCGGCTATCGGTATGAGCGAAAACGCGGACTCCCTTGTAATAGTGGTTTCCGAGGAAACGGGTACGATTTCCGTTGCCGAAAACGGACAGCTTACGCGCGGTCTTTCCAAGGAAGCGCTTATAAAAATTCTGCGCCGCAAAATGCCCGAAAGCGCCGCGCGCACCAGAAAAAAGACCCGCAGACCCAAGCCCGACGCAAGCGGCAAGGATAATTAAGGGGGCGCAGCATGAATTATATCAAGAGAATTTTTAATAATATAAAAAACAACTATAAGTCGATAATCATATCCTTTATCGTGGCAATCGCCGCATGGTTTTTCATTTCGATACAGATATTTCCTACCGTAGAGGAAAGCGTTAAGGATATCCCTGTTGAGGTGCAGAGTACGGACTATATGCTGCAAAACAATCTTCAGCTTGTCAGCGAGGTTGAGCAGGCCGTTGATATCCGCATAGAGGGCAAGCGTTACGATATTTCGGGCGTTAAGGCTGATGATTTTTATGCGCTGCTCGACCTTTCCTCGGTAAAAGCTGCGGGAACTTACAGCGTGCCGGTAAATATAACCTCCAGAACAAGCAGCGAGCTTACCGTGCTTAGCATAAACCCGCGCACCGTCACCATAGAGATTGAGGAGATTGTAACGCGCGAGTATCCAGTTATCGGCACAGCGCCGAATTTAAGCCTGCCCGAGGGATATTATGTTGACGAAATCACGCCCTCTCCGCAGACCATTACCATCACAGGCTCTGCCTCCGTGCTTGATAAAATCGACCGTATCGAGGCACGCTCGGTTTATTCGGGACTTATCACAGAGTCGCACGATACGCAAAGCGAGATATTTATCTACGGCGCAAACGGCGCGCGTATCGTCAATGACGACCTTGTGCTTAGCACCGAGAATATCTCGGTTTATATCCCCGTATACAAGCAGAAGGAGCTGCCGCTGACCTTTACCTTTACCAATGTTCCAAGCTATTTTGATACGGACAGCCTTACCTATGATATCCAGCCGTCAACTATAACCGTTGCCGCGCCTGATGATTCCATAGACCATCTCAGCGTGCTTGATATCGGAACTATTGATATCACGGATATAAAGCTTAACCAGACCGTTACAATCCCCATAACGCTCCCCGAGGGCTACAAAAACCTTTCGGGCAACAACAACGCGCGTATTGTGTGGAATATATCGGACTACGGCAAGCTTGATTTTACGGTAAGCAATATCAGCATGACAAATATTCCCGATAACTATTATGTATCGCTGATAACAAAGGAACTTGTCATCAGCGTGATAGGTCCCTCGGAGATATTAAGCACGCTGTCGGCAGACGATTTCTCCGCAAGCGCAAACCTGCTTGGCACAACGCTGCGGGACGGCACACAGGACGTTGCACTTACCGTGCATATGAAAGGCTCAAAGAGCAAATGCTGGGTATCGGGAACTTATAAGGCAACTGTTTACGCAGAGCCTAAACCGACCGATGGGGGATAAATGGCACTTATTGTATCACAGATAAAAACAGGACTTGATGAAGCTAAGGATAACGCCGTTGGCAAGGCGTTATCCTTGCTTTCTGTAAGCAAAAGCGAGGTAAAATCGGCAAGATTATATAAAACCTCGGTGGACGCGCGCCGCGAAATCTGCTTTGTAAGCTCCGTTTATGTGGAGCTTTTCAGCGCCGCAAAGGAGCAAAAGCTTGCCCAAAAATTTTCCTGCGCGCGGCTTTATCAGCAGGGGCAGCTGTCTGTTTGCTTTGGCGGCAAGCCGCTTGCGGGCGATATCTATATTGCGGGCTTCGGACCTGCGGGAATGTTCTGCGCGCTGACCTTGTGCGAGTTCGGCTATAAGCCGGTTGTGCTTGAGCGCGGCGCGGCAATGGAGCAGCGTATCGCGGCGGTTGAGAACTACTGGAACGGCGGCGCGCTTGACCCGCGCACAAACGTACAGTTCGGCGAGGGCGGCGCGGGTACGTTCTCGGACGGAAAGCTTACCACCCGCATAGGCGACCCGCTTTGTTCGCGCGTACTGGAGCGCTTGTGCGAGTTCGGCGCACCGGAGGAAATACTCACCAAGGCAAAGCCGCATATCGGCACGGACAAGCTTCGCGCGGTGGTTAAAAATCTGCGGAAAAAGATAATAGAATACGGCGGCGAGGTAAGGTTTCTGTCGCCGCTTGAGGGGATAACGCTTGAAAACGGGCGCGTGCGCGAAATCACGGTAAACGGCATGGCGCAGCGCTGCGGCGCGCTTGTGCTTGCGGTGGGACATTCGGCGCATGATACGTTCTCCATGCTGCTTAAAAACGGCGTGGAAATGCTGCCGAAGCCGTTTTCTGTCGGCGCAAGGATTGAGCATCTGCAAGCCGATATCGACCGTGCGCTTTACGGCAAATATGCAGGACATCATGCGCTTCCCCCGGCGGAGTATCAGCTTTCCTACCGTGAGGGCGAGCGCGGCGTGTACACCTTCTGTATGTGTCCGGGCGGGTATGTGGTGGCTTCGGCAAGCGGCGGCGGCACGATTGTCACCAACGGCATGAGCTATTTTGACCGCGCGGGTAAAAATGCCAACAGCGCGGTTCTGGTTTCCGTAACACCCGAGGATTTTGGCGTTCAGCCGCTTGCGGGTGCGGAATTTATACAGCGGCTGGAGCAGAACGCTTACGCTCTCGGCGGCGGCGCGGGCAAAGCGCCTGCAATGCTTACAAGCGAGTTTGTGGGCGCTGGCGGCGCGCTTACTCTCGGCAGGGTTACGCCCACCTATCCGCTTGGCGTTGAAAGCGCCGACCTGCGCAGGCTGTTTCCGCAGCATATTTCCGAAATAATGTCGCGCGGCATATCCTATTTCGACAGGCGTATCAGCGGCTTTTCGGGAAGCGGCAGCGTGCTTACGGCTATCGAAACGCGCAGCAGTTCCCCCGTCAGAATACCGAGAAATGAGGACGGCTTTGCCGCCTGCGCGGATAATCTTTATCCCTGTGGCGAGGGCGCAGGCTACGCGGGCGGAATTATGTCGGCGGCGGTTGACGGTATTCGCACGGCAGTCAAAATAATGGAGAAATATTCCGCCAATATTTAATACGGTTATTTTCGCGTTATGGATTAACACTAAGTCTTAAGCGGCTTCGCTTGGGGCTTTTTGTTTTGCGGCGCGGTCGGTATATTTTCGGTAGGAGTGGTTTTTGTGAACACTGTTGTCGCGCTTGGCAATGTAAATGTTGTGGGTCTGCTTTCGGGCGGAATTTTCCCTGCCTGTGCCGTGGTCAGGGCGGGGCGCGTTTCCGCTGTTGCGGGCGCAGATTTCTTTGTTGCGGCGGGAAACGGCGCGCGCCTGCCGCACAAACTTTCCGCGCTTGCGGTGGCGGTTGACTGCGACAGCGGCGTAAGCACAGCGGGGCTTTGCGGCAACTCCATAATTACCTGCGGACTTGGGGGAAAAAACACTGTTTCCGTCACCTCAAAAACCACGGATTATATAACCTTGTCGCTTAACCGCGCGCTGCACACCGTCAGCGGACTTTGTGAGCCGCTTGAGCTGCCCGTGCCGCTTTACGGCGGTTTTTCCGATTTTGACTACATGGCGGCGTTTGCGGCTTCTGTAATGTTCGGCGCAATTGATTAGGACGCGTTTTTTGCAAAGCGTTGTAAACGCGGCGCTTTGTCCTTGAAAAATTTGTGTAATTTTTTTGTTCAGCCCTCTTGAAAACGATTTCACAATATGCTATAATTGAGGTAGCAATTTATCTCAACAATAACGAAAGGATATTTTAATTAGATGGAACAGAAGCTTTATTCACTTGAGATGGGCCCCGCAAAGTGCGCGGTAGACCTCGGCGACGGCAGCGAGCGCGGCGAGTATGTAAATCAGGACTACATACTTCACAAGCTTGGACGTCCGCACCGCGGCATAAGCCTTATGTACTGCTATTATCCCCTTGACAAGACATGGCCTGTAAGGGCGCGTCACGCCTTTGCCGATCAGGAGGTTTCCTTCCAGTGGGATTATCCCTATGACGATTATTTCACCTACAAGGGCGGTATCGGCGGCACTACTGAGGACGAGCCGTTCACCTGCATGAGAGATGTGCGCCGTCACGGTCAGGACGTTATTCTCACCATGACCGTAGACCCCAACCTCACCGATGATTACCTTATCAAAATCGCGCAGGAGCTTCGCACCTACGGCAGAATGCAGCTTCGCATAAATCACGAGGCTACGGGCAACTGGTTCAGCTTCAACAAGCGTGCAAGCTATCAGCAGGTTGCGGATTTCTATGTGCGCTTTCACGATATAATCGCAAAGGAAGCGCCCAACGTAAAGACTATCCTTTGCATAGGCGGCGTTGAACACCCCGAAAAGGGCGGCGAAATCGAGATGGAGAAGGAGTTTGCCGAGGCTGTACGCGCAACGGATATCTGGTCGGTTGACAAGTACATGGCGCTGCACTGGGGCTGGCCTTACGATGTTGCAGAGGTTGGCGGAAACTCGTTCAGCAGAAGCAGGGTAAGCGATACATATAACCTCACCAAGCTGTCTGAGAAGCGTTACAGAGAGCTTTGCGGCGGCGTTAAGAAGCCGATGGTTATGAGCGAATTTAACGCAGACGGCGATGTTACAGGTCCTTACGACCAGGCAGAGATGATTAAGGAATTTTGCGACCTGCTGAAAAACGACCCCGAGCAGGGCTGGTTCAACGGCTTTACTTTCTACCAGTTCCGCGACCGCGGCAGGCTTGGTCTTGAAATAGAGGACCCCAACAATCCCGATGTCGGCATAGAGCAGCCCGCATTAAAGACCTACAAGGAAATTATCCATGACGAGTATTTCTACCCCACAATGAAGCAGGGCGGGCAGGTTTCACTTCCTGCAACGCTGCGCTGGGGCGGCGCAGAGGACAGCACGGGCCTTGCAATTCCGCTGCATTTCGAGAAGAACCCCACCTTCTGCGAGGTTACCTTTGAAGAGCCGTTAAACCTTATGATGGAAATAAACGGCAAGTGGTTCTACAAATCGCCCGAGGCTAAGACTATCGACCTTATGTCGGCATTCTATGAGAAGCCGCTTTCGGGTGAGGCTGACCTTACCCTTAAAATTTTCGCGCCCCCCGCAAGCGGTGAGAACGACCCATCTCAGGGCGCAGACTGGCAGACAAATTACTATACAACCATTGCAAAGCTGCCCGATATCCGCATAAGATTTGCCCCCATTATCGGCAAGCTTTGATATCATTGGTTTGAGGAAATTTGTTTCAAAAAAATTTTTTTAGAAAATTTGCAACCTTTTAGTACGGTATGCGGTGTTATCTGCGGTGAGCGGATTGCGCCGCATTGCTTTGCGGAAAGCTTGCCGAGGTGACAGTATGAGTTATACAACAGATTTTGACGCGCTGCTTAAGCGCCTTTCGGCAAGGGAAATAAATCCCGACAGGCTTGTCACGGATAATCCCACGCCAAACACCGTGCGGCTGTTTGATTTCCTCAAGCAGTGCTACGGCAAAAAGCACATCAGCGGTCAGCAGTACCTTTTTGAAAGCGAGCTTGAGGACCTTGTGTATTACAAATACACGGGCAAGCTTCCCGCGATAAGAGGGTATGATTTTATGGGAATAGGCGGGCTTGCGCGCGGCTATGACCAGTTTGAGCGCGCGCTTGACTGGGCGCGCAGCACGGGCGGTATCCTTACGCTTTGCTGGCATTGGTACGCCCCTGATGATATCAGCGATTTCGGCAAAGGCTCTGCGTTCTACTACAAGACCACCGATTACGATACCAAAACGGGCTTTGATATCGTAAGGGCGGTAAGCGAGGGTACAGCGGAGTATGACTTTGTCACCGCGCAGATTGACCTTGCCGCGCAGCAGCTGAAAAGGTTTGAAGCGGAGGATATCCCAGTTTTGTGGCGGCCTCTGCATGAAGCCAACGGCGGCTGGTTCTGGTGGGGAAACCACGGCGAGGAAAGCGTGCAGGCGTACAAAAAGCTGTGGTACATGATGTTTGACCGCCTGATGAACTATCACGGGCTTAAAAATCTTATCTGGGTGTGGAACGGGCAAAGCAGGGAAATGGCTGTAAGCCCCAACACCTTCGATATCGTGGGCGAGGATATCTATGACGAGGTGCCAAACCACGGCTCGCAGGTGCAGCGTTTCCGCGAGGCGGGCAGCTACACCCACGGAAAGATGATTACCCTGTCGGAGTGCGGAGCAATCCCCGACCCCGATGAAATGCAGCGCGACGGCGCAATGTGGCTGTGGTGGCTGCCATGGTGGGGACAGTTTGTCTACGGAACCGGCGCAGACCATAAGCCGGTTATCGGCTCAGACGGCTTTCCGCTGCCAAATACCAAATATATGGACGAGCGCCTGCTTAAGCGCCTGTTCAGCGACAAGCGCGTAATAACGCTTGCCGACCTGCCGTGGCATGACGAAGAAAAGCACCGCCTGCCAACGGCGCTTCTGAAAAATCTGGAAGAAATAAAACGGGGAAAATAATCCTCAGAAAGAAAGGAACAATTAAAATGAAAAAATTTATGACTCTTGCGGCTATTCTTGCTGCACTCACAATGACAATCACAGGCTGCGCAAACAACGGCGACAGCAGCTCCGCTGCCGACAGCGGTTCTTCCAACACAAGCACTTCTGAAAGCGGTTCTTCCTCTGAGGGCGATACATCTTCTGAGGCTGAAAGCACTGCGCTCACCGCTGACCAGATGGCTGCAAACGCACTGAATGCTATCGAGTGGCCTGCGCTTGTTAAGCTTGAGAATGACGAGCTTGCACAGACAAACTTCGGCTTTGACCCTGCGCTTTGCGAGGAATACTCCGTATTTATGCAGATAATGTCCGCGCACCTCAACGAAATCGTAGTTATCAAGCCTGCCGAGGGCAAGGAGTCCGAGCTTCAGGCGCAGCTTGACGCTCATTTTGAGTATATCAAGAACGGCGCTGCGTTCTATCCCGACCAGGAGCTTTCCGCAAACGGCGCTGTAATGGGCAAGACAGACAGCGGCTACCTCTACATTATCGTACACGAGGACGGTCAGACCGCAGCTGACGCTCTTATGACAAATCCCCCCGCAGAAATGCCCGCTGATATCACAATTGAAAACGGCGTTGAGGAGGATATCGAGTATCTTACCCTTTGCGAGGAGATGGCAAAGGCTGCTCTTGAAGCCGATACATGGCCTGATATGCAGACCATTGACGACGCAGAGATAATCGAAAGCCTGTTTGGACTTCAGATTGGTCTGTGCGAGGATTTCTATGTTTCCAACCAGCTTGTTTCCTCCCAGCTTAACGAAATTGTCTTTGTAAAGCCCATTTACGACAGCGAGGAAACCGTTAAGGCTCAGCTTGAGCAGCACCTCAAGTATGTTCAGGAGAACGCTGCGTTCTATCCCGACCAGCAGCCCTCCGCTGACGGCGCTGTAATGGGTACTTTCGCAAACGGCTATATGTACCTTATAGTTCACGAGAACGGCGCAGAGATAGCTTCCGCAATTGAGAGTGCGGTTCTTGCGTAATCCATGCGATGAGTTTGTCAAAAAAGTAATATTTCAGGCTGGCAAGAAAGCGACTGCCGTTGTATAGTTGACAACGCAGATGGTGCTTATTGCTGGCCTGCCGCCGACCAAATGGTCGGCGGTTTGCTGTATATGTCAAAAAAAATATTGGTTTGTGTTATAATTTGTTGAAAAAATCGTTGACTTGTTTATGTTTATTTGGTATAATTATGTGGTGTGGATATGCAGCGCGTTTGCACTGTTTTATCTCACATGGAAATATATAGAATTTGAAATGAAAGGTGACCAGAAATGAAAAAATTTGTATCTGTTTTTGCTGCGGCTGTTATGGCTGCTTCCATGCTGTCGGGCTGCAGCAGCGTAAAGCCCAACGAGGTTTTCTCTGTTGCTGACCTTGACAACAAGACAGTCGGCGTTCAGCTTGGCACAACCGGCGACATATATGTAACCGACCAGGTAGAGGGCGCAAAGATTGAGCGCTACAAGGCAGGCGCTGACGCTGTTCAGGCTCTTAAGCTTGGCAAGGTTGACGCCGTTGTAATCGACAACGAGCCTGCAAAGGTGTTTGTTGAAAAGAACAGCGACCTTAAAATCCTTGATGAGGAATTTGTAACCGAGGAGTACGCTATCGCAATCAAAAAGGGCAATACCGAGCTTACAGAGGCTATAAACGGCGCACTTGCAGAGCTTAAGGCTGACGGCACTATCGACCTTATCGCTTCCAACTGGATAGGCGATGAAGCGGGTACACACCCCTATACCACTCCCGAGGGTACAGAGTATCCCAACGGCAAGCTTGTAATGGCAACAAACGCACAGTTCCCTCCCTATGAAACCGTTGATAACGGCAAGGTTGTAGGCTTTGATGTTGACATGATGACTGCCGTATGCGACAAGCTTGGCTATGAGCTTTCCATTGAAAATATGGATTTTGATTCCATCATCACTGCTGTTGACTCCGGCAAGGCTGATGTAGGCGTTGCAGGTATGACAGTTACCGAGGACAGACTTGTAAACGTTGATTTCTCCGAATCGTATACCACTGCAAAGCAGGTTATTATCGTAAGAGCAAAGTAACGGCTTTATTGTAATCCCCATAAAAACGCCGCCGCGACGGTTTATCCGAAACGGCGGTTTTGTCTGAAAGGAAGTGTTTTCTTGAACCTGATATGTGCCGCTGCACAAACTATCGAGGCGACAGCAGAGGCAGCGCAGGCTTCGGGCTTTTTTACCGAGGTTGGCGCTTTCTTCCAAGCCATTGGCGATAAGTTTTATCAGAACTTTATCTATAAGGAGCGTTATATGTACCTTGTAAGAGGTCTTGGAAATACGCTGCTTATTACGTTTTTTGCGCTGCTGCTGGGGCTTGTGCTTGGCTTTTTGGTGGCGGTGGTGCGTTCCACACATGATAAGATGTGCAGGTTTAGGTTTCTTAACGTACTGTGCAAAATCTACCTTACGGTGATAAGGGGTACGCCTGTTGTGGTGCAGCTTCTTATAATTTACTTTGTAATTTTCGGCTCGGTGGATATTGACAAGACGATTGTTGCGGTGCTGGCATTCGGACTTAATTCGGGCGCGTATGTCGCAGAGATTGTGCGCTCGGGCATTATGTCGATAGACAACGGTCAGTTTGAGGCTGGCTCAAGCCTTGGCTTAAGCTACACCCAGACCATGACAAGCATTGTACTGCCGCAGGCGCTTAAAAATGTTCTGCCCGCGCTTGCCAACGAGTTTATCGTGCTGCTTAAGGAAACCTCGGTTGCGGGCTACATAGCCATTGAGGATTTGACAAAGGGCGGCGATATTATCCGCAGCCAGACCTATGAAGCGCTGCTGCCGCTTGTTGCGGTCGCGCTGATTTACCTTGTGATTGTAATGCTGCTGACCCGCCTTGTGGGTAAGCTTGAAAGGAGACTTGCGCGCAATGATAAGCGTTAAGGGACTTAACAAATCCTTTGGTGAGCTTCATATACTTAAGGATATCAATCAGGAGATAGAAGCGGGCGAAAAGGTGGTTATCGTAGGTCCGTCAGGCTCGGGAAAAAGTACGTTCCTGCGCTGCCTTAACCTGCTTGAAACGCCTACCTCGGGCGAGATTTTCTTTGAGGGTACGGATATCACCAAGGCTCACAACAGAGAGGTAAACCAGATGCGGCAGAAGATGGGCATGGTGTTTCAGCATTTCCACCTGTTTCCGCATCTTACAATCAGAAAAAACATCACCCTTGCGCCCGTCAAGCTTGGCATAATGACGGAGGAGCAGGCGAACGCGCGTGCGGACGAACTGCTTGCAAAGGTGGGACTTTCGGACAAGGCTAACGCATATCCCAATCAGCTTTCCGGCGGACAGAAGCAGCGTATCGCCATTGCGCGCTCGCTTGCCATGAACCCCGATGTAATGCTGTTTGACGAGCCTACCTCCGCCCTTGACCCCGAAATGGTGGGCGAGGTTCTGGAGCTTATGAAGCAGCTTGCCCGCGATGGTATGACCATGGTTGTGGTAACGCATGAGATGGGCTTTGCCCGCGAGGTTGCTTCGCGCGTGCTGTTTATGGACAATGGCAGAATTGTTGAGGAAGCACCGCCGGAGGAGTTTTTCCGCAATCCGAAAAACCCCCGTCTGAGGGAATTTCTTTCCAAGGTGATAGTGTAATTATTGCAAACATCTGTTGAAAAGGTCTATCTTTGCCTGGAAGCGGGCTTTTGAAATCCGTAAACCCCGCAAGGGTTTTCGGCGGTTTTAAGTAATTGTGTAACTATCACCAACGCGGACTTTTTGCGCGCAAAAATCTTTGTGTATTGTCACGTTGACAAACGGCGGCGGTTGGCATATAATAATATGTGAAAAAATATTCAGGAGGGTTATTATGGCAGAGCATTTCAACGTTGTAGAGCAGTTTGGTATTGACGTATTCAACGAGGGTACTATGCGACAGCGTCTGCCCAAGAATGTATATAATCAGCTTAAGCGCACCATTGCCGAGGGAAGCCAGCTTGACAGCAGCATTGCCGATGTGGTTGCAAGCGCTATCCGCGACTGGGCGATAGAAAAGGGCGCTACCCATTTTACCCACTGGTTTCAGCCTATGACGGGAATTACCGCCGAAAAGCACGACAGCTTTATCACCCCTATGGGCGATGGCACTGTTATCATGGAGTTTTCCGGCAAGGAGCTTATCAAGGGCGAGTCGGACGCTTCAAGCTTCCCCTCGGGCGGACTTCGCGCCACCTTTGAGGCGCGCGGCTACACCGCATGGGACCCTACGTCATACGCTTTTGTAAAGAACGGTTCGCTTTATATCCCCACGGCGTTTTATTCCTATGGCGGCGAAGCGCTTGACAAGAAAACCCCGCTGCTGCGCTCTATGGAGGCTGTATCGGAGCAGGCGCTGCGTATCCTGCGCCTTTTCGGAAATACCACTACAAAGCGCGTTGTTCCCACCGTTGGCGCGGAGCAGGAGTATTTCCTTGTGGATAAAAAGACCTATGACAAGCGCAAGGACCTTATTTTCACCGGCAGAACGCTGTTTGGCAAGCCTGCGCCCAAGGGTCAGGAGATGGACGACCACTATTACGGCTCTATAAAAAGCCGTGTTGCCGATTATATGAAGGACCTTGACGAGCATTTGTGGAGGCTTGGCGTTGCCAGCAAGACAAAGCACAACGAGGTTGCCCCCGCTCAGCATGAGATGGCGCCGCTTTTTGGCCCGTGCAACCTTGCGTGCGACCAGAACCAGCTTACAATGGATATCATGAAAAAGGTTGCGCTGGAGCATGGCTTGGTCTGCCTGCTGCATGAAAAGCCTTTTGCGGGCATAAACGGCAGCGGCAAGCATGATAACTGGTCGCTTTCCACCGATGACGGTCAGAATTTGCTTGACCCCGGCTCATCTCCCATGGAAAACGCGCAGTTCCTCACGTTCCTTGCCGCCGTGATTAAGGCGGTTGACGAATACCCCGAGCTGCTGCGTATGTCGGTTGCCACCGCAAGCAACGACCACCGCCTTGGTGCAAACGAAGCACCCCCCGCGATAATCTCCATCTTCCTTGGCGAGGATTTGCAGGCGCTTATCGAGCATCTTGTTGACGGCAAGGATTACATCACCAAAAGCGACACCATGTTCAACGTCGGCGTATCCTCTCTGCCAAGCTTCCCCAAGGACGCAACCGACCGCAACAGAACCTCGCCCTTTGCGTTTACGGGAAATAAGTTCGAGTTCAGAATGTGCGGCTCATCGCTTAATATCGCGGGCCCCAACACGGTGCTTAACACCATTGTTGCAAATTCGCTGAAGGACTTTGCAGACGAGCTTGAGGGCGCGGCTGACTTTAACTCCGCGCTTAACGAGCTGATTGTGCGCACAATACGCGACCACAAGCGTGTGATATTCAACGGCAACGGCTACGGCGAGGAATGGTTTGCCGAGGCGGAAAACAGGGGACTGCCCAATTTCCGTTCAACCATTGACGCAATTCCTGCGCTGACCTCTCCGAAAAGCGTAAAGCTGTTCAGCAAATTTGGCATTTATACCGAGAAAGAGCTTCACGCAAGAGCCGAAATAAACCTTGAAAACTACTCCAAGGCGGTGAATATAGAAGCGCTTACCGCTGTTGATATGGCGCGCTGCGAGATTTTGCCCGCCGTTATGAAATTTGCGGGTGATGTCTGCCGCATTGCCGCAGAAAAGAAAGCCATAGGCATAGAGCCTTCTGTGGAAGCCGCGCTTGCCGAGAAGCTTAATTCGCTTACGATATCGCTGAACGCGCTTACAGACAGGCTGAAGCTTAAGGCGGAAGCCGCCCACGCGGTAAGCGACGCCTACGCAAAGGCAGTGGAATATCATAACGAGGTTTCCCCCGCAATGCAGCAGCTTCGCGCCGCCGTTGACGAACTGGAAGCCATTGTCGGCGAGGATTACTGGCCGTATCCCACATATGACGAGCTTTTGTACAATCTTTGATTGACAGATATTAAAAACAGTAATGGCACTGCGAAAAGCAGTGCCATTTGTTGTTTTAATTCCGCCGATTATTCATACTTCGGTTCGCAGGTGACGTTTACGCCAAGGCGCTTGAAAATGCGCTGGTCAACATTTGACAGGATAACAGTCGAGTGCATTTCGCAGCCGCGCAGCCTTGAAATCTGCTCCATAGCGCGCTTTGCTTCCGCGCTTGTGCCAGCGCAGATTGACAGCGCGATAAGCGTTTCGTCTGTGTGCAGTCTGGGATTTGTGCTGCCGAGGTTGTTCACCTTAAGCCCCTGTATCGGCTCGATAACTGCGGGGGACATCAGCAGGCTTTCATCATCTATGCCGCCAAGGTGCTTAAGCGCGTTAAGCACAAGCGCCGAGGACGCGCCAAGCAGGTTTGAGGTCTTGCCCGTAATCAGCGTGCCGTCCGCAAGCTCCATAGCCGCTGCGGGAGCGCCTGTTGCGGCAGCCTTGTCAAGCGCCGCCTTTACAACCCTGCGGTCGTCCGTGGAAACGCCTGCCTGCTTCATCATCAGTTCAAGCTTTACTATCTCCTCGTCCTGCACCGTGCCGTTTCTTCTGCCGCAAAGCGCCGTGTAGTAGCGGCGGATTATCTCCTGCCGCGAGGCTTCGCATACAACGTCCTCGTCAATAATGCAGTTGCCCACCATGTTTACGCCCATATCCGTGGGGGATTTATAGGGTGATTTGCCGAAAATCTTCTCAAACATTGCGTTAAGCACGGGGAAAATTTCAACATCACGGTTGTAGTTTACAGCGGTTTTGCCGTAAGCCTCCAGATGGAACGGGTCAATCATGTTTACATCGTCAAGGTCGGAGGTAGCCGCCTCATACGCTATATTGACAGGGTGGCGCAGCGGGATATTCCATATAGGGAAAGTTTCAAACTTTGCATAGCCTGCGTTTATGCCGCGGTTGTAGTCATGATAAAGCTGCGACAGGCAGACCGCCATTTTTCCGCTGCCGGGACCCGGCGCGGTTACCACAACAAGCCTGCGGGTGGTTTCAACATAATCGTTTTTGCCGTAGCCGTCATCGCTCATTATAAGCGGCAGATTGGAGGGGTAACCCTGTATGCGGTAGTGATGGTAAACCTTGATGCCCATGCCCTCAAGCTTCCTCTGAAATACGTCTGCGGAGGGCTGCCCGTTATACTGGGTAAGCACAACGCTGCTGACATAAAGTCCGATATGACTGAACGCATTGTAAAGGCGGATAACGTCCGCGTCATAGGTAATGCCAAGGTTGCCGTTTATCTTGTTGTTCTCAATATCGGCGGAGTTGATAACCATGACAACCTCTGCGTCGTCCTTAAGCTGAAGCAGCATTTGCAGCTTGCTGTCCGGCTTGAAGCCCGGAAGCACGCGCGAAGCATGGTAATCGTCAAACAGCTTGCCGCCGAACTCCAGATAAAGCTTGCCGCCGAACTGTTCTATACGCTGCCGTATGCGCTCGGATTGAAGCGTAAGGTATTTGTCGTTGTCAAAGCCTATTTTTTTGTTGCACATTGTAAGACACGTCCCTTTCTCTTATTTACACCGTATACTAGTATATAACAAAACCCGCAAAATTGCAAGCGATTTTTTCAATATGCCGCGTTTTTTTTATCGCCTAAATAACAATTAAGCGCTCTGCCGCTGCATGGCATAACAACCGCGCAAAAACCGACCCGCTGCACGATTGCCGTGCGGCGGGTGTTTTATTATGCGGAATAAACAAGCTTTGCTATATCAACGGTTTCCTTTGCGTCCTTTGCGTAGAAGTCCGCGCCTATTTTTTCGGCATATTCGGGGGTAAGCACTGCGCCGCCTACTACTATTTTACAGTTGACATTGTTTTTGCGCAGCAGCGAAATAGTACCCTCCATGCTTTTAAGGGTGGTGGTCATCAGTGCGCTTAAACCGACAAGCCTAACGTCATATTTCACTGCCGCGTCAACAACCGCCTGATACTCAACGTCCCTGCCAAGGTCGATAACCTCAAAGCCGTAGTTCTGAAGCAGCGTTTTAACGATATTCTTGCCGATATCGTGGATATCGCCCTTGACGGTTGCAAGTACAACGCTGCCGCGCGTTTCCGTATCGCCGCCGTTTGCGGAGATATGTCCCCTGATAACGTCAAACGCCGCCTGCGCCGCGCCTGCCGATTGGATAAGCTGCGGCAGGAATATCTTTCCCTTTTCAAACTTGTCGCCCGCTGCGTCAAGCGCGGGGATAAGCTGCACGTTCATTATCTCCATGGGGTCTGCGTCCTCGTTAAGAAGCCTTTCGGCTGCTGCTGCGCACTCCGCCTTTAATCCGCTTGCAACGGCGGAAGAAATATCAAGCTGCTGCATTGCCGCTGCGGCAGGCTTTGGCGTATCGTTGGCATAGGCTTCGATAAAGGCTGCGCCGCCCTTGTCATAGCCGCTTAGCAGCCTGTGCGCCCGCACCGCTCCCGCCATGGAAGCAACATTGGGATTTATTATCGGCAAATCCAGTCCGCTGTTCATTGCAGCCGCAAGGAAATTGCAGTTTATAAGCTCCCTGTTAGGCAGTCCGAACGAGATGTTTGAAACGCCAAGCACCGTTTTAAGTCCAAGCCGCTCCTTAACCATGCGCAGTGCTTTCAGCGTTTCGGCAGCGCCCTCCTGCTCTGCGGAAACGGTCAGCGTAAGGCAGTCGATATATACGTCCTCCTTGGGGATACCATAGGAAAGCGCGCGGGAAAGTATACGCTGCGCAATGGCAAAGCGTTTCTCGGCGGATTTTGGTATGCCGTTTTCGTCAAGGGTAAGTCCCACCACTGCCGCGCCGTATTTTTTAACCAGCGGAAGCACCGTGGAAAGCTTCTCCTCCTCGCCGTTTACGCTGTTTACTATCGGCTTTCCCGATACCACGCGCAGCGCGGCTTCAAGCACGTCTGTTTCCGTCGTGTCAATCTGAAGCGGGGCGTCGCACACGCTCTGCACCGCGTCAACAGCGGCAAGCATCATTTCCTTTTCATCAATATCGGGAAGTCCCACGTTTACGTCAAGGATTTCCGCGCCCGCCGAGGTCTGCTCAATTGCCTGCTTCATGATATAGTCAAGGTCGCGGCGCTTTAATGCATCCTTAAACAGCTTTTTGCCCGTGGGATTTATGCGCTCGCCGATAATGCGCACCGTGTCAATCGGCACAACCGTTGAAGCGCTGCAAACACAGGCGGGGATTTCGGGCTTTTTCCACCCGCAGATTTTGCCGCGAAGCGCCTCTGCGCACGCCGCGATATAATCGGGATTTGTGCCGCAGCAGCCGCCGAAAAGCTTAACGCCCTTATCCGCCATCTGCGCGATAAGTCCGCCGTATTCATCGGGGGAAATATCATACTCGTTTGTGGCGGGGTCGGGAAGTCCCGCGTTGGGGCGTACTATGACAGGCACCGTTGACCATTTAAGTATCTCGTCCACAATCGGCATTGCCTCGCGCGGACCAAGCGAGCAGTTCATGCCCACAGCGTCCGCCCCAAGCGCCGAAAGCGTTATCGCCATTGAAGCCGCAGAGCAGCCCGTAAATGTGCGCATATTGCTTTCAAACGACATTGTACACACAACGGGAAGCTGCGTGTTCTCCTTTGCGGCAAGCAGCGCGGTTTTTATCTCCATAAGGTCGGTCATGGTTTCAATGGCGATAAAGTCCGCGTCCCTGCCTGCAATCATAACCTCCTTAAAGGCTTCATAGGCCTCGTCAACGGGCAGGTCGCCTGTCGGGCGCAGCATTCTTCCAACCGAGCCTACGTCAAGTGCAACAAGGGTATCCGTACCCTCGCAGGCTCTGCGCGCAATGGCTATCGCCTGCTGTATTATCTCCGTTGTGGAATATCTGCTGTCATGCAGCTTGAAACGGTTTGCGCCGAAGGTGTTTGTATACACCGCCTGCGCGCCCGCCTTGATATAGCTGCGGTGAATATCCTCAATAAGCTGCGGATTTGTAAAATTAAGCTCCTCGGGTATGCCGCCGAGCTTAAGACCGCTTTTTTGCAGCATTGTTCCCATTGCGCCGTCAAAAAGGATATGTCCGTCTGTGTTTAATAGTTCTCTGAAAGTCACCTGTGTTATCTCCTTATTTCTTCTATAAAGGCTTCCTCAAAGCGGATTTCTTCCTCGGTGGGGATTTGTCCGCCATAGCGCAGCCTGTTGTATATTTCCACAATGCGCCGCATTTTGTCCGTTTGCAGACCTATCTCGCCCTTTTCCCTGTGGATATATGTGTTGTCGGCAGGGCAGGGGGGATACTGCGTAAACGAAAGCCGCAGCAGCATAAACCGATAGCCAAGGCGGTATTTCTCAGCGGGGTCGGTTTCCCTGCGGTACAGCCTGTAAAGCTGCTGTGCGCGTTTCCTTCGGGGAATACCGCCGCCGCGTGCGGCCTCCGAAAGCTCGTCCGTATATGCAAGCGGTTCCTCCGTGGCTTTAGCCTTGAAAAGCGGCGCGAAAAGCTGTCTGAACAAATCCGCTATGTGCTTTCTGAGGGCGAACAGCAGCACCGCAATTCCCACAAACATAAGCACCGAAAGCGCGTCCGCAATGTAATTGTCCGCAATTCCTACCGAAGCTGCCGCGCTGTCCGTTCCCGAAAGCGCAGCGTCTGTGGCTTCGCTGCCGTTGCCAAGTCCCTGCAAAAACCGCACTATAAGCGTGATAAGCTGCTTCAGCGCCGAGCCGAAAAGCTGCCCAAGCGGCACGGCAAGCAGCAGCAGCGCACACACACCCGCCGCAACCGCTGCCGAAAGCAGGCAGTTGTATCTGCGCAGACCGCGCGGAAGAACAGACCGCCCCGCGTCACGCTGATGTGTGCAGATATCTATGTTTGTCTGGTTTGTAAGTATCGCGGAAATTACAATCAGCACGCCAAAGCCGCCGCAAAGCTGTAAATCCGCAGCCGCAGTAAGCTCCGCGTTTCTGGTAAGTCCCACAATAATCGCCGATGCAAGCGCCAGTACAAAATAAAGCGCAAACCAACCGCGCGTGAAAATATCGCTGTACTCCTTGCCGTATGAGATATAACCGCCGTAGTACATAACCACCGCAGCGGGCAGCGCATAAAGATATAGCGCGGTTGAAAATCCTGCGGCGGCGCATACCGTGATAAACGCCGCAATTGGCAGCGCAATTGCAAGCTTTGAGGAAAACACAGCCAGCGCGCGGTATTCCCTTTTGTGGCTTCTGCCAAGCGCCCATGCCGCCGCAAGCCTGCCGCAGCCGTAAAACGCCGCAAACGCCGCATACAGCAGCAGAAAATGCCACCATGTAAAGCTGCCGTAGCCCGCACCCTCGCACAGCACGGCAAGGGGCAGCACCGATAAAAGCTGCGCCGCCGCCGCAAGCGCCCTTAGAAATCCTCTGCTCATTCCTCGTCCCCGCTTTCCATGGGATAGCTTCTGGTGCGCGGAACATGACACACCTCGCAAAAGGCGGTTTCATCAATCTCGTTTGACAGCAGCGCGACCTTGCAGCCGCTTTCCGAAAGTCTGCGCAGCACCGCCTCCGTCCGCGCGCTGATTATATTGCTTATCAGAATTACATCGGTATAGGGGGAATAATCCAGCTCCTCCATAAATTCGTCCATATGCTGACCGCAGCGGTTCTTTATCCGCGCAAGGCAGCGCAGTATATCAAGCGTATGCTCGTACCCCTCGCCCAAATCGGCGCTTATGCGGCTTTGCGTATTGGCGGCAAGCGCCGCCTGCGTATGCGCGCGGTAGCAGCAGTCCAGCACAAACGCCGCCGCCTTAATCTGCGCTTCAAGCACGGATACGGGCAGCCGCACGGTTTCATCAGCCACCATGCGCTGAAGATTAAGCAGGATAAGCACGCTGCGCTCGGTGGAAAATTCGTTGCGGTAGGTCATAAGCGTGCCTGTACGCGCGCTTTGCGCCCAGTGGATACGGTTCATAGGCTCGCGCCCTGTGTATTCCCGCGCACCGCTGATAATAAACGGGTCGGGCAGGATAAAGCGGCTGACGGTGTTATCGCCGATAAAGCGCTCCGACGACAGCGCAGGAAGCTGCATATCGCAGGGTGACGGCAGCACGCAAATCCGCTGATTTACCTTTATCATGCGCGAGGGCTTTGCCAGACCGAAAAGGTCGCTTACCGAAAGCGTTATATCCTCGATTGTATATTCGCCGCGCTTTTCGGGCTTTACGCGCCATACGCGCCTTAGCTTCTGCCGTCCCTTAAGCATGAAAACGCCCGCCACAAAGCCCTTTTGTGCGTCCTTTGCTATGTTCTGCTCCGCGCCGTAAAAGCTAAGCCAGCGTGAGCAGCATATCTCGGTGCGCACCCACGGAAGCGGCAGCGGCTTGTTGTTGGTTATTTCTTCCACAAGCTGAAATTCCTCGCCCTCAAACGCTTCGGTTCGGTCAAGGCTTATGGTGTAATCCACATTTTTAAGTCCCAGCCTGCTGTATATCAGATACTGCACGGCAAGCGCCGCCGCCAGTATCACCGCCATAGCTATAAGCTCCATATCATTCTCCGATAGCTTCCGTTGGCACAGGAACTGTTTCCAGCACCTGACGTACAACCTCGTCCGCGGTTTTATCAGTTCCGCCGGACAGCGTATAGCCGCGGCACACCAATCTGTGCCTGATAACAGGTGCAGCGGCAGCCGAAACGTCCTGCGGCATTATATAGTTCCTGCCGTCCATCATGGCAAGCGCCGCCGACATTCTTTTAAGCGCAACCGCGCCGCGCGTGCTAAGTCCAAGCTTTACCGCCGCATGACGGCGCGTAGCCGCCGCGATATCCGCAATATAGCCGCATACCGCGCTGCCCGCAATGCAGCCGTCAAGCTGTCTTTGCGCCGCCGCGATATCCGCCGCCGTGCATACCGCGTTTATCTGCTCAAGTGCGTTAAAGCCTTTAGCGCTGCCGATAACCTCTATTTCGTCCTCGCGCGCGGGATAGCCAAGCGACAGCTTTATCATAAAGCGGTCAAGCTGCGCCTCGGGCAGGGGATATACGCCCTGCGTTTCGGCGGGGTTCTGTGTTGCGATTACAAAGAACGGCGAGGGCATTTCGCAGCTTTCGCCGTCAATAGTGGCACGGCGCTCCTCCATACACTCCAGAAGCGCGGATTGGGTTCGGGGCGTTGCGCGGTTTATTTCGTCCGCAAGCAGGATATTTGCAAACACGGGACCCTTGCGCAGCACAAATTCCTGCTGCTTCTGATTGAAGAAATTTATGCCGGTGATATCGGAGGGCAGCAGGTCGGGGGTGAACTGTATTCTTCCAAAAGCGCAGTCAACCGAGCGTGCAAGGCTTCTTGCAAGCATTGTCTTGCCCGTGCCGGGAACGTCCTCAAGCAGCACATGACCGCCCGCAAGCAGCGCGGCGCATACCAGACCTATCTCGTCCTTTTTGCCCTTAACGGCAAGCGAAACGTTCCCGATAAGTTTTTCTGAAAGCTCCTTAACCATTTTGTACCTCCATATCTTCCTTTGGCATAGCGCGCAGAGTAAGCAGCGCGATAATTCCTATAACAGCCGCGCAGGCTGTCCACACAATCGGCTCGGACAGCACAACGCCGAAATATCCAAGCCACGGTATCATGGCAACAACCGTGACAAGCTTCCACAAAAGCTCTATACAGCTTGTAACAAGCGGCACAAACGCGCGCCCAAGCCCCTGAAGCGAGGCGCGAACCGAAAGCAGCACCGCCAGAGGATAAAAGAACAGCACATTGAATTTAAGATAGCCAAGCGCCGTATCGGCTATTTCCGCAGAAGCGTCGGGCAGTATCAGCCACACAAGGAATTTGCCCGCGGCATAAATCAGCGCAATTGCAAGCGTGCTCCAGCCAAAGCCCAGCATAAGCCCGCTGCGCATACCCGACCTTATGCGGCGGTATTTTCCCGCGCCGAGGTTCTGCCCGCAGTAAGTCACCATGGTGGCGCTTATAGCGGAGAATGGGATAAGCGTAAGCGAAAAAATCTTTCTTGCGGCGGTGTGCGCGGCGATTATATCCTCGCCCATGCCGTTTATTCCGTTTTGCAGGATTATAGAGCCGATATCCACTATTGAATACATCAGCGCCATGCCAATGCCCGCCGAAAGCATTTCGCCTGCCTCATGCGCGCTGAAGCGGAAATCGCTGCGCTTTATTATAAGGAACAGTCTGCGCTTTACAAGATAGATAAAGCACACCACAACCGAAATAAGCTGCGCCAGTACCGTTGCCGCAGCCGCGCCCGCAACTCCCCACTGAAATACGCAGACAAAAAGCAGGTCAAACGCGATATTAAGCACCGCCGAGATTATAAGTATCACAAGCGGAATTACACTGTCGCCCACCGCGCGCAGTATGCCGGACTCCAGATTATATGCAAGTGTAACCACAAGCCCCAGCGCAACAATCATCAGATAATCCCGCGCCTCGGCAAGGTTGCCCTCGGGCGTGTTAAGCGCAAGCAGCAGCGGCGTTATAAACACCGTTATGCCTACGATAATTACTGCGGTTATTGCGGAGGAAAAGGCTATGGTTCGTGCAATTGCCCTGCGCATCTGCGGCATATCGCCCGCGCCGAAGCATTTCGCCACAATCACCGAAAAGCCTGTTACAAGCCCATTTACCGTGTTGAACATAAGCGACACAACCGACGCGCTTGCGCCCACCGCAGCAATGGAGCTTTTCCCAAGCTGCTGCCCGATTATTATGGTATCCGTAAAGCTGTACGCCTGCTGAAATATGCTGCCAAGCAGTATGGGCAGCGCAAATGTTATGATAAGCCGCAGAGGGCTTCCTTTTGTTAAATCCTTCATTTCGTTCACCTATGGCGGCTTTTGTTATGCCGCTCTCTTTATATATGTATATGTCTAAAAAAGCTGAAAGCCGATTATGCCCGCAATGCAGACAATTCCGCCGATTATGTTAAGCCGCGTACATTCCTCACGCCTGATAAGCCCTATAAAAAACAGCGCTACCAGTATCATAGGCTGTATAAATGCGTAGTTCGCCATGCTTTCGGCGGCAACCATATTTTCGCACACAAGCCCCGCAACATTGGGGATTTTTGTTACTGATACAAACATCGCGCCCTTTGTGCGCTGACGGAACAGCTTTATCGGGTGAGCTTTGGGCGCAAGCACTGCCGAAAGCAGCACCAGTGCAAAAAACAGCGCAAGCGTTGGCGATATATAACGCACCCCGCCAAAGATGCACACAAAGCTTACCACAAGACCATACCCAAGCTTTGCAAGCAGATACACCGCAAGCGGCAGCAGGATAGCCTTGTAATTTATTTTCTTTCCGCCCGCTTTGGCTATCATGAAAAGTCCCGCCGCCGACAGCGCAATAAACAGAAATTTCCATAGGGTATTTATACCCAGAGTCGCCGCGCCGCTTGCAAGGTCGATACCGTAGGAGAGGAAAACCGTAATTCCAAGCCAAGCCTTAAGTTCAAACGCGGACATCTCTTTCAGAATAACCGCGGCAAGCTGAAACTCCAGCATTTTGGAAGCGGCAAGCAGCACAATCGCCGCTATGCTCTGCCATGACAGAATAAATTCCCTGCTGTCAAACGGCAGATAAGCCAGCATAAACAGCGAGGTCGCCGCCGCCATAAGGAACGTAAACTCGCTTCCGTTGAATTTAAGCTTTGCAACCGAGTATTTGTCGCTTAGCGAGCATACCGTATAGCACGCCGTAACAATCAGCATAAGTAACACAGCGCTGCCCCCTTATTCCACAATCTCATAGGTAAGCGCCTCATAGTGAAGCCTTGTGCCAAGGTCGGTGCCATCGGGCAGCAGGAACAGCGAGATAAACAACTCCTCGCCGCTTTCGCAGTCTTTAAGCGTGGCATATTCGCCGTCAATTTTTATCACGATATAGTCATGTGGCTGCATTTTTTTGTCTTTCCTTTTGTTCTTTTTATTGTTGTATCCAGCTGTAAAGCCTTGTTTTTATTGTATCATAACACCCGCCAAAATGCAATATGATTTTTTGTACTATACTGATTGGAAATCTGTGATTACATTTCGACAAAATTACGGATTTTGCAAAATATTCTGCAAGACGCAAAAAAATGCGAAAAAAGGGGTTGACAAATCTGATAATGCGTGATATAATATTATCGTTGTGATGCTGCTATGGCTCAGTCGGTAGAGCACATCCTTGGTAAGGATGAGGTCATCGGTTCGATTCCGATTAGCAGCTCCATATCAAAAAGGCGTTCTTTTAAGAGCGCCTTTTTGGTTTTCATTAAAATCGGCACAGCAAAGCCGTGGCTTCATGATTTTCGGAAGCCACGGCTTTGGTTTATGCAAATAATTCTCCTGCCGTATCCTTGTAATACTCCGCCTGCGCTGTCCATAGCGCCGCGTAAACGCCGTTATCGGAGAGAAGCTGCGCGTGCGGGCCGCGCTCGGCAATACGTCCGTTGTCCATAACGGTTATCTCGTCGCAAAAGCGGCAGGAGGACAGCCTGTGCGAAATATAAATCGCGGTGCGCGTGCCGACAATTCCATTGAACTTGGTGTAGATATCGTGTTCCGAAACAGGGTCAAGCGCGGCTGTCGGCTCGTCAAGGACGATAAACGGCGCGTCCTTGTAAATCGCGCGCGCAAGGCATAATTTCTGCATTTCGCCGCCCGATATTTCAACTCCCGCCTCGTCAAAATCCTTATAAAGACAGGTTTCTATACCCTTTTCCATTGTGTTGAGCCGCTCGCCAAGTCCCGCGCGGATTACGCAGCTGCGCACCCTGTCGGGGTCGTATTCCGTATCGGCGGCAACGTTCTCCGCAAGGCTGAACGAGAACAGCCCGCTGTCCTGAAACACCACCGAAAACAGCGCCATATACTCGTCATAATTGTATTTTCTGATGTCAATTCCGTTAAGGGTGATTTCCCCCTCTGTCGGGTCGTATAGCCTTGTCAGCAGCTTTACAAGCGTGGATTTTCCGCAGCCGTTTTTGCCCACAAGCGCCATCTTCTCGCCTATGCGCCATTTCAGATTTATATCCTTAAGCGCGTATTCATCACTTTGCGGATACTTGAAATAAACGTGCTTGAACTCAAATTCGTACTCGTTATCGTCGCGCTTTTCAGTGGGAATTGTGCCCATGTATTTTTCATCGGGAATATCAAGAAAATCAAAATACTGCTTGCAGAAGGTCGGCGTTATTTTAAGCAGACCCAAGCCGTCCGACAGCTCCGATACTCCCGCCGAAATCTTCTCGAAATATAGCGCGAACGCAAGCACCTCGCCTACCGACAGCATTCCGCTCATTGCGCGCAGAACCGCAAAGCCGTACATAATTGCTTTTGTGGCAATATTAACAAGCTGAAACAGAATATTCGGAAGCAGCGCGCCCTTATAGCCTCTCAGCCACCCGTTTCTGATTGTGCGCTGCGCCGCGTCAAGTTCCTTTTCTATAAGCGACTGCTGGCAGTACATTCTTATTTCCTTGCCGCTGCGGTAGTTGTTGAGGACATACTGCGTAAAAAAGCCGTCGGCTCTGCCTGCCTGTAAAACGCCCTTGTCATTGTGGATTTTTTCAAAGGAAAGAATTGATTTCGGGTTAATTACAAGCGTTTTCAGAACTTCAAGTGCCGCCACAATCGCCGCAACCGTTAAAAATCCCCACGGCGATTGAATAAACCACCCGAAACCGCCTGCCGCGTTTGGTTCCCGAAAAACGGTGGGAGCAATCAGAATTATGCCCGTCAATATCATAAAAATGCCGCCGACAGCGAAGTTGAAATAGTTGCAGCAAGCCATCATTCCCGCACTTTTGTTGTTAGGCTGCCGCAGTGCGTTCTGAAAGCGGTTCTGCGTGTCGGTGCTTTCAAGGTGGACATAATCCATGGTCATCACCTTGCGGTTCAGCCTTTGGAACATCATTGAGCTTTTGATAAACTCGTGGGAATTCTGCCGTCGCCTTATAAGCCGTTTTATCTGCGACAGCGCCGCTTCAATGCCGACAACTATTCCTGCACTCAGCAGCAGCTCTGAAAATGACTTGCCCTGAGAAATCCCGTCAATGACAAGCGCTGAAAGAAAAATCTTAACAAAATCCCCCGCAAGGTCAAGGATATAGCAAGCCGCATCACGGACAACATAGCCTTTGTCGGCGGTGTTTACCGCTTTAAGCGTGCGTTTAACTATCTGCCGCCTTTCCTTGGCGGTAAGCTTTTTTTCGTTATCGCTCATCAGTCTGCACCTCCCCGTCGTTGTAGTAGGAGCTTTGGATATTGAAAAGCTCCGCGTATTTGCCGCCCCTTGCCATAAGCTGCTCGTGAGTTCCCTCCTCGCAGACCGTGCCGTTTTCTATCAGGATTATCCTGTCGCAAAAGCGCGTTGAAGCAAGCCTGTGGGAAATAAACACGCTTGATTTCGCCTTTGAAAACTCCGCATAGTTTAGATACATTTCCTGCTCCGCTATCGGGTCAAGGGCGGCTGTCGGCTCGTCAAGCAGCAGCACGGGAGCGTCCTTGTACAATGCCCTCGCCAAAGCAAGCTTCTGGGTTTGTCCGCCCGAAAGCTCGGCTGCGTCCTCAAATATGGTTTTTACCAGCCGCGTGTTTTCCTTTTGCGGCAGCGACATTATTTTATCGTAAATCCCCGCCTTTTTCATGCAATCGAAAACCCGCTCCATATCGGAATTTTCTGTCCCCGAAATATTCTCCGCAGCCGTCACCGGCAGCACCGAAATATCCTGAAACACCGCGCTGAAAAGGCTGAAATATTCATCTCTGTTATAGCTGTTTACCGGATTTCCGTTCAGCAGGATTTCGCCCTCGGTGGGGTCGTAAAAGCCGCACATAAGCTTTATCAGCGTGGTTTTTCCCGCGCCGTTTAGTCCCACAAGCGCAAGCCTTTCGCCCTTATGCAGCGTGAACGAAATGTTGCGGATAGCGTCGCTTTCGCTGCCGCTGTATTTGTAGCTTACGTTTCTTAACTCGATTTCACACTCGCCGCTAGGGAGTTTTTCGCCCTCGGCGCGGTTTGTTTTGTCCTTTATATCAAGGTATTCGCGGGAGTAGGAAATATTATTCGACAGCCAGTTGAACCCCGAAAGCTTGTCAAAAACATCTCTTACGGCAAACGACAGTGCATAGATGGAATTAAAATAAAGCACAAAATCCCCCACGCCTATGCTGCCCTTGATAACCATATAAATAACGCAGGCATAAGCCGCAAAATCCGCAAGGTAAATAAAAGCGGAGCGTACCGCCTCGTGCCGCCAGCACCACTCGTCCTCCTGCGCATACCAGTCAAGTCTGTTTTTGAACGAGCGTGAGAAAAGCTTATCCAGCCACCGCTCCATTCCGAAAATGCGCACGTCCTTTGCGCGGGAAAAATCCAGTCCCGCATTGTGAATGTAATCAAGCTCGCGGTCGTATTTCTGCCAGTTATCGGTCATATTCCATACCCACTGCATTTTGTGCCGCTCTATAAAAAATCCGATAATGGACGGCACGGCTACAACGGCAATCATAACAGGACTCAGCATTGACAGAATACCGCCGTAGGCAATCAGCTGAATTACCGCTATCAGAAAATATTTCAGACTGTTTATCGTCATATAGGATATGTAATCCGAGCCTGTTTCGGCTTTTTTGAGCGTATTGCTTTTGTCGCAGCTTTCGTTGTTTTCATAGTCGGTTGACATACATTTGCGGATTATTTTGCGCTTCATGTGGCACAGAAATCCGTAATCCCCGACATAGCCGTGATAATCGGCGCATTCGTTCATGATATATTTTGCAAGCCGCCCGCCCGCAATCAGCAGCAGGCAGATAACCGCAAGCCGTACCCTGTCGGAAGCGCCAAGCGCAAGCTCAACAACATATTTATCCGTAAACGTGCCAAGCAGCGAAAAAGCAAGCTGCGCGGCGATTTCCACAAACAGCAGTACAAACATCAGACGCTCGCTTTTCCACAGCTCCGCAAGGATATACCGCATATTCTGCAGTGTTTTGTATTTAATTTTAGATTGCTCGCGGCGGTTGTTTTCCTTTACGGCGCGCCGCTTTTGCCTGTCGTATTTCGTTATTTTCACCATAATCTCACCTCGGCTTTATCCTAACATAAATTCAGCCGTTCGTGTGGATTTGGGAACGAACGGCTGAAATACGGAACGAAAGGTTATTGGTATTTGATTTGGAAATAATCAAGATACGCCTTAAATCTGTCCTGTGCGGTAAGAATGGTATCGGTGAGATATCCTTTCTCGCTGCGCCATTCCTTTAAGCCGCGATAGTAGTACAGCTTCAGGTCTTCTGTAAGTATAAATGGAACAATGCCATTTTTTAAGCATTCCTTAAACATAATCAATCTGCCCACACGACCGTTTCCGTCCTGAAAAGGGTGTATGCTTTCAAATTCATAATGAAACGCAATGATATCCTCTAATGTGTGCGCGGCTTTCGCATTATAGCGCGCCAGCAGGGCTTTCATTTTTTCAGACACAGCTTCGGGCGCGGAGGTTTCCCTGCCGCCCACTTCATTGGGGAATTTTTTATATTCACCAACGGCAAACCACTCCCTACGGCTATCGGCAGTACCGCTTTTAAGCGTTCTGTGAAGTTCCTTTATCAGCCTTTCGGACAGCTTTTTTTCGGCGTTTTCAATTACAATATCAATACATCTGAAATGATTTACAGTTTCCATAATATCGTCAACATTGACAGCCTTGTCCTCAAAGCCGATAGTGTTTGTTTCATAGATGTAGCGCGTCTGGTCATGGGTAAGCCTGCTGCCCTCGATATGATTGGAGTTATAGGTCATATCCACCTGTATTTTGTGATAAATTCCGCCCTTGCGCTGTGATTTCTTTTCTTCGTTCAGGATATCAAGCAGGGCTTCGGGCTTTTTGCCGATAGCTTTTTTCCGCTCGGGTTTAACTGCGGTTTCGGGAATATTCCATGTCTTTCCTGTGAGAAATGCACTGTCCAGCCGCCCCTCGGCGCAGTAATTTCTGACGCTTCTTTCGGAAATGCCCCATTTTTTGGCTGTTTGTGCTACGGATAAATATTTCATATCATCATCTCCCACATACAGTATACCACATTATCGGCAAAATATCAACGGATTTTTTACGGGAAATCAAGTTGTTTTTGCCGATAGCGGAATTAAAATCTCTGTCGCAAAAACGCCCTCCTCGTTCTGCCGATTGACATAGCCGCCGTATTTCTTTGCAACCCTGTCAATTCTGAACAGCCCGTAGCCGTGCAGCCTTGCCGAGGAAGCGGCGTCCTCCTTGGTGGAGAGATAAGCGCCTTTTTCCTTGCGGACCCTGCCTGCGGAATTCTGCACCGAAATATAAAGCTGCTCCTTCAGCTTGCCGATATATACGCGCATAAAGCGTTCTTTTTCGGGGAGCGCGCCGCAGGCTTCAACCGCATTGTCAAGCATATTTCCCAGCACCGAGCAAAGCTCCGCATCACTCATAGGCAGCGCTTCGGGAACATTCGCCCTGACGTTAAGCTTAATCTTCAGCTTTTCCGCAGCATTAAGCTTGCTGTTAAGGATAGCGTCAGCCATAACGTTTCCTGTTTTTATTACAGTATCAACGGCGTCAAGGTCATCTGCAAGGCTGTTGAGATAATCCGAAAGAGCGTCATAATTCCCCTGCGCAAGCTGAATTTTCATATTATTGATATGGTTGCGGTAATCGTGCCGCCAGCCGCGAACCTGGCGGTACATATTCTGAATTTCACGCACCTGCTTTTCGATAAGCTCGCTCTGAAAGCGTTCAATGCGTTTGTCTATCATATTGTAAAAGGTGCGGCGCAGCAGGAAAAATCCCGCAGTGCAGAGTGCTGCAAGCAGCACTATTGCGCCGATTATTATTGCGATTTTCATGGATTACCCCTTTGTGTAGAACTGAATAAACCTCTCGTTTACATCTTTATACAACCTCCTTGAAAGCGGGATTATTTCACCGCCGTCAAGCGTAATTTCCGTTTTGCCGATACTTCTTACATACCGCAGATTTACGATATACGAGCGGTGGCAGAAAATAAAATCAGAATTAAGGCTGCCGCTGAAATTGCCTATACCAATTTCACAAATCAGCGCCTGCTCTTTTGTGTGGATATGCGTTTTCTTGCCCACGGCTTCACAGTAAATAATCATATCGGGCAAAATGTGAAGCGTTCTGTCCCCGCATTTAATTGTAATATCATTTTCGGGAGTATGCCGCTTTATATAACGGTCAAGCACCGAAAACAGCTTACGCTTGTCCACAGGCTTAAGAAGATAATGCAGCGCTTCAACCTCATAGCCGTCATTCATATATTCGGAATATCCCGTTATAAAGACAACAGGAAGCATATCCCCGTCCGAACGCAGCTTTTTTGCCAGCTGCATACCGTTAAGCTGCTTCATTTCAATATCAAGCAGCAGCAGACCGCAGGGCTTGTCGGGATAGTTGAAAAGAAAGCTTTCCGCGCTTATATATTCATCTATCGCAAGGGCAAAGGGCTTATCCGCCGACCATTCATCAAGCAGGCGGCGCAGCTCCTTTATCTGGTTTTCGTTATCATCGCATATTGCTATTGTAAGCGGCATAGGCTTCACCTCGAATTTGTACTGATGAAAATAGTATAGCACAATCCGCGGGATAATTCAATACGCAAAACAAAGGCAGCACCGCACATAAAGATGGTCTTTGTGCGGTGCTGCCTTAAAAAGATGGCCTTTGTGCGGTGCTGCCCTAATTCTCAATTATAATATCAAGCGGTTCTTCGGGTTCTTCCTGCTTGATTTCGCTCTGCTCCGAAAAATTAACCGAAAGGCTGCGTGCGGGGCATTTAAGCGTAAGCAGCGTGCCGTCTGCGGCGGTGGTTACAACCACTCTGCTGCCGTCCGCGCGGGTGGTTAGGGTAAGCGCGTCCTCGGTATGGGTTATGCTGTCGGAGTCCACAGCGGCAAGCGAGTCTATGCTTTCGGCGATAAGGTCGGTAAGCGTGCAGTAGGCGGAGCAGTCGTCAACCGTTACGGAAAGGTTTTCAAGCGCGGCGGTGTATTCTCCGCCTGACAGGGAAACGCTTATCCCCGCAAGCGACTGCGGCTTGCTGAAGCTGAATATGTAGCTGTGCCTTAAAAAGATGGCCTTTGTGCGGTGCTGCCCTAATTCTCAATTATAATATC
>CAZLBL010000011.1:0-38344 GCA_964557825.1 uncultured Ruminococcus sp. | reverse complement strand
TGGTAAATGGAACCCGCCGCCTAAGAGGCGGGGGACATCTTGCCTAAGTTATAATTTCGGGTATCAAAGCCTTATCACAATGGTTACAAAACCGCAGTTTGCCGACTGCGGTTTTAGGTCATATCTTGCAAAAGTAATTAAAATCTGCTATAATAGACAGCAGGAAAAATAATACAGCTAATTGCGTAAAATAAAAATTTTACGAAATAGAGAGGATGCATAAATGTCAAAACACTATAACTATGACAACGCGCCGCAGCTGCTTAAGGATTTTATTATATATATGCAGCTTGTAAAAAATCGCTCGGAGCTTACGGTTCTCAATTATTATACCGATCTGCGTTCGTTTCTGCGGTTCTATAAAATCAAGCTTGGACGTGCTTCGGATAATCCCGACGAATTTTCCAAAATCGACATAACAGATATCACAGAAGCTGAAATCAAGGCTGTTGATTTAATGCTTGTGCAGGAATATCTGATATTTGAGAAAACCGAAAAATCCAATGAGCATAAAGCGCGGTATCGCAAAGCAGTCGCATTAAGACAATTCTTTAAGTTTCTGACTAATAACAAAGGCTTGTTTGAAACCAATCCCTTGGCAAATCTTGAACTGCCATCGCCAAAGCCTGCGCTGCCGAAATATCTTACGCTTGAACAGTCGTTTGAAATGCTTTCTAATATCGACACGCCTGACCAGAAGCGCGATTATTGTATTGTGGTATTTTTTCTCAACTGCGGTATGCGTTTAAGCGAGTTAGTCGGTATAAATCAAAGCGATATCAGAAAAACACATGACGAAGACGGGAATGAAATCTACTCGCTTAAAGTGCTTGGCAAAGGCAGCAAGGAACGTATTGTTTATCTCAACAACGCCTGTGTAAACGCTTACATGGATTATATAGACCCAACAATCAAAGATGAAGAAACGCGAAAAAAGAACGGTAATCGTCCGCTTTCCAGCAATAATGACGCTCTATTTCTCAGCCGCCGCGGAACAAGGATATCAAACCGCCGTGTTCAGCAGATAGTTGAACAGTGTTTCAAAAGCTGCGGTCTGGATAACATGGGGCTTTCCGTACATAAGCTACGCCACACTGCCGCTACGCTGATGTATCAGAACGGCGTTGATGTGCGCGTACTAAAGGACGTGCTGGGTCATGAAAATCTTAATACAACACAGATTTATACACACGTTTCCAATGCCCAGATGCAGGCCGCCATGCAGAACAATCCCCTAAGCAATGTCAAAAAAAGCAAAAAATAACATTACCACTGATAGGAGATAAAAACCCATGGTGTTCAAAATTGCAATATTACAAAAGCGTGCCATAAATGCGCAGATAGATAAAAATGTAGAGTGCATTATAACGGCAATGAAGGAAGCGACGCAAAATAATGCAGATATACTTTTGCTGCCGGAGTGCTTTATTACCGGGTATGATTTGCCTATGACATATGAAAAAAGCATATCGGACGGAGATAACAGTATTATCAGAATTTGTGAAATTGCACGAGAGTATCAAATCGGCGTTGTTCTGACCGCATTTACAAGAGGGGTTAAGCTGCCGCAGAATACGGCGTTTGTTATTGATAAGTCCGGTAATATTTTGATGAAATATTCTAAAGTACATACCTGTGATTTTGCAGATGAAAAGAACGTAGAAGGAGGAAAAGAATTTAAGGTATGTGATTTTGAGGGCGTGAAATTAGGAATTATGATTTGTTATGACAGAGAATATCCGGAAAGTGCAAGAATATTGATGCTGAAAGGCGCGGAAATCATTCTTGTGCCAAATGATTGCTGTTCGATGAAGCCAAGAGTTCAGGCGCTTTCTACAAGGGCGTATGAAAATATGACAGCGGTTGCAATGGCAAATCCTAATGGTGAAAACGCCGGCTGTTCCTGTGCGTATAGTCCTATCTGCTGGGATATAGACGGAAGATGTGTTGACAATACCGTTTTGTTGGCGGATAATGCAACGGAAGGTGTTTTTTATGCCGAGTTTGATATGGACGCTATTCGGGAATATCGCAGCAGAGAAATGATGGGAAATACTTTCCGCAAGGTTGACGCATATGAGAATTTGCTGGATAGAACAATTATCGCACCTTTTATAAGAACAGGACAGAATTAAGGCAACACTGCTTTGTAAGGAATAACACAATCCCCCGAAATCTTTGAAAGTTTCGGGGGATATTCATGCTATAAAAATTATATTTCCTTGCCATCTATCATATCAAGCAGCTGCTGCTCAGTAATAACGTTAATGCCAAGCTCGTTTGCCTTGGTAAGCTTGCTTCCCGCTTCCTCGCCCGCAACAACGTAGCTTGTTTTTTTGGATACCGAACCGCTGCATTTACCGCCGTTCTGCTCTATCAAAGCCTTTGCCTGATCGCGCGTCATTGTAGGAAGCGTACCCGTAAGCACAAAGGTAAGTCCCGCAAACCTATCTGATACCTTATCGCTTTTATAATTCATATTTACGCCGTATTCTTTAAGGCGTTCAATAAGCTTTATGCGGTGCGGTTCGCGCATTGCCTGATAAACCGCGTGCGCCATTACATCGCCAAAGCCGTCTATTGCAGAGATTTCAAGCTCATGCGCGTTGATTATGCTGTCCATATCGCCGAAATGCTCGCAAAGCAGCGTTGCCGCTCTCTGACCTATTCCGCGTATTCCAAGCGCGAAAACCAACCTGTTAAGCTCGTTTTTCTTGGAATTTTCGATGGAATTGATAAGGTTTTCCGCCGATTTTCTGCCAAAGCGTTCCAACATCATAAGCGATTGAATATCAAGCGTGTACAGGTCGGCAACGGTTTTTATCATGCCCTCATTCACAAGCTGTTCAACAATTGCCTCGCCAAGTCCGTCAATGTTCATTGCGTTTCTTGAAGCAAAATGCTCTATGGAGCGCAGAAGCTGCGCAGGACAATCCATATTCTGGCAGCGGATAACCGCTTCGTCCTCATCGCGAAGCGCCTGCGCGCCGCAAACGGGACAGACATTCGGAATAAAATATGGTTCAGATTTTTCAGCGTGCGATACGGAACGCACAACCTCCGGTATAATATCGCCCGCCTTGCGAACCACAATTCTGTCGCCGATACGGATATCCTTATCTGAAATTATATCCTGATTATGCAGAATGGCGCGCGATACCGTAGTTCCTGCAAGGAAAACAGGGTCAAATATCGCAACAGGAGTAAGCGCACCTGTTCTGCCAACGTTAATTTCAATATCGTTAAGAGTGGTTTCCTTTTCCTCGGGCGGATATTTGAATGCGACCGCCCATTTCGGAACTTTTGTTGTTGCGCCTATTTCCTCGCGCAGTGCAAAATTATTCACCTTGACAACCGCGCCGTCAATATCAAATGCCAAAGATTTTCGGCTTTCCCCTATGGCATTTATACGATTTATAACCTCTTCCCCGCTCTTGCATACCACAAAATCAGGAATTACCCTGAAGCCAAGCTTCTCCATATATTCAAGCGATTGTGAGTGTGTTGTAAGCTCTGCACCCTCGATGCGCTGCACATTAAAGCAGAATATATCAAGCCTGCGCTGCGCTGTGATACGGCTATCCTTTTGTCTTAAAGAACCTGCGGCAGCGTTTCTTGGATTTTTGGGAAGCGGCTCTCCCCTTTTCTCCTGCTCCGCACAAAGCTGTGCAAAGCTTTTCTTGGGCATATAAACCTCGCCGCGAACCTCGATAAACGGGATTGCTTCCGCAAGCTTCAGCGGAATGGAGCGTATCGTTTTCAGATTATTGGTGATATCCTCGCCGATAAAGCCATCGCCCCGTGTTGAGCCGCGTACAAACACGCCGTTTTCGTACTCCAGCGAAACCGAAAGTCCGTCAATTTTCGGCTCTACAACAAATTCATGCGCGCCCTGCTCCTCCATGCGTCCGATAAAATCCGAAACCTCGCCCGTGCTGAAAACGTCCTGCAAGCTGCCCATCTGAACAGCGTGCTGCACCTTTTCAAAGGTTGTCAGTGCAGTTCCGCCTACCCTCTGCGTTGGAGAGTCAGCCGTAAGAAGCTGCGGAAACTCAGCTTCTATCGCCCTAAGCTCGCGCATAAGCGCGTCATATTCATCGTCCTCAATGGTAGGCGCGTCAAGGTCATAATAGTTATGGTTGTGCTTTTCGATTACCGCGCGCAGTTCTGCGGCGCGTTCCTGTGCTTTATTAAGTTCCAAAAAAATTCCTCCAAAAGGCTGTCAGTCTGTCACTGCGCCGTAATCCTGAAGTATTCCCACAAGGTCGTCATCATCGCCGGCAATTACATGAGTGAACGCATCTGGCACTCTGCCAACGATTATTGTTTCTGCCGCAACAACAGAGGTGCTTACCGTCACCGTTGAAGAAAAGCCGGGTATAACCGCGTCTGCAACAACTGTAATTTCGATAATAATTCTGTGGTGCGTCTGGTTTATTCCCGCCTCGGTAAATTCGCTTATTACTGTGGTTTTGGGATAGCCAAGCGGTTTTATCGTCATGCCAACCTCAAAGCCCTTTCCGTGAAGCAGCTGCATACCGCTGAGCGTGCCGACAGGTATACCTATATCTGTCTTTTCAAGCTGACGGAAACCGCTTTCAATGCGCTGCGAAATACCTGTTTTCAGCTTGTTTATATTCACGATATTGCTTTCAACGGAAATTATCTCGCCATCGGGATTTTTGTTAAGCTGAACAAGCTGAGAATAGCTGATATCCTCTCTTGAAAACTCCTCGTCAACGGCGGCGTTTATCATCTCCGAAACCGTAAGATTACATTCATACGAATTAACCGTTTCTATAACCGAACGAAAGCTGAGGTCTGCCAGCACGGCAAGTCCTATCACAATAAGCGAAACCGCAATAAGCTTAAAGCCGATTGAGCGCAGTATTTTTCGTGCCTTGTCGGAAACCATCATAATTCACCCCTCTGCACATACTATGCCGATATGCAGAGGACGGTGAATATTGCGTTGCGGAAAATCAGCCGTTTATAAATGCTTCAAAAGCCTTGTATGCGGCATAAATATCGGTCTTTGCGGTAATTTCAAAGGGTGCGTGCATTGAAAGCACGGGAACGCCCACATCAATGGTGTCAACATCGAGGTTTGCAATATATGCTGCAACAGTTCCGCCGCCGCCTATATCAATTTTGCCAAGCTCGCCTGTCTGCCAGATAACCTTATTTTTATCAAGCAGCGCCCTTATTTCGCCGACAAACTCGGCGGAAGCGTCAGATGTTCCGCTCTTTCCGCGTGAGCCTGTGTATTTGGTTACGCACACGCCGCCGTTAAGCACGGCGCTGTTCTGCTTTTCAAATACATCGGGGAATGTCGGGTCATATGCAGCGTTTACATCGGCTGAAAGGCATTTTGAATTTGCAAGCACGGTTCTGCCCTTTGCGCCAAAGGTGTTGGCAAGGTCGGATATAAAATACTTAAGATATGCGGAGCAAAGACCTGTGTTTCCATCGCTGCCTGTTTCCTCCTTGTCGGTAAGAATGGCAACTGCGGTTCTACGGGGCTTTTTTGCGCCAAGGATAGCCATAAGCTCCGTATAGGCGCACACTCTGTCGTCCTGTCCGTATGCTCCCACAAGGCTTCTGTCAAAGCCGATATCCTTTGCCTTGAACGCGGGTACTGCTTCAAGCTCTGCGGAAAGGAAATCTGCTTCTGTTATGCCGTATTTTTCGTTCAGTATCATCATCAGGTTGAGTTTTACAAGCTCGCTGCTCTCATCGTCCTTAAACGGACGGGAGCCGATAATTATGTTAAGCTCCTCGCCCCTGATAAGTTCCGTTGCAGGACGCTTGTACTGTGCCGAAGCAAGATGCGGCAGCAGGTCGGAAACGCAGAAAACGGGGTCGCGCTCGTCCTCGCCGATGGAAACGGTAAGCTTTGTTCCGTCAGCCTTTACAATTACGCCGTGAAGCGCAAGCGGAACGGTTGGCCACTGGTACTTTTTGATACCGCCGTAGTAATGCGTTTTGAAATAGCCTACCTCGTCCTTTTCGTAAAGCGGGTTCTGCTTGAGGTCAAGCCTTGGCGAGTCGATATGTGCCGCAAGCAGGCTTACGCCGTTTTCAATGGGGTCGCTGCCGATTACCGCAAGAATAACCGCCTTTTCACGGTTTACATAATAAACCTTATCTCCCGCCTTATAAGAAGCGTTTTTGTCAAACGGAACAAAACCCTTGGCAACAGCTTCTTTTTCAACAAAGGAAGCCGCTTCGCGCTCTGTTTTGGCTTCGTCAAGGAATTTCTTATAGCCCTCGCAGAACTTGTCGCATTTTGCAAGCTCCGCCTCGCTCATGCGCTGCACGGCGTTCTTCTTTTCCATAAAAAGCTTTTCCTTAAGTGATTTTGCTGTGGTTTCTTTCTTTGCCATGATACATTTTTCCTTTCACATTCAATTATCATAAAGCCTGATATAAATATCCATAGCCTTGTTTATTTTGTCAACATAGTGCGCGGTATCCGATATGGGAATATGGTCAAGATGAACTCCGTCAGAGGAATATCTGCTGTCCGACAGCCATTTGTTGACATTCCCGCGTCCCGCGTGATAGGCAGCCATTGTTGCGTCAATATTTCCGAACTCACTATACAGATATCCAAGCAGATAGCAGCCATAACGTATATTCTGTTCGGGGTCGAACATATCCGCATATACGGCTTCATCGTCATTCAGCTTGTAGTTTATCCAATCGAACGTTTCCTCCATTATCTGCATAAGACCGCGTGCGCCGACATTTGAAACCGCGCCGCTGTCGAAGCCGCTCTCGGTTTTTATCACCGCGTAGACAAGATACTTGTCTATATTGTTTTCGGCGGCGCAGCGCTCAACGTAATCCGTGTATTTCAGCGGGTGTGAAGCGGCTTCGTAATATTTATAACCGAAATATCCCGCCGCGCAAAGCAGCGCCAGCACCAATATAACGATTATTACCGCCGCACCGCCGCGCTTTCTTGGTTTTGCGTATTTTATCATTGATTTCCTTTCAGCCTTGAAATTATATCATCACAGCTTTCAAAAGCCTGCTGCTGCGTTCCGTTATTGATTACACAGAACTGCGAGCGCTGCTTATACCACTGTATATCATGCTGTGCGTTAAGCCGCGCTTCGGCGCTTTTGCGTGATATTCCGTCACGGCGCATTATACGCTCAACACATATTTCCCTGTCGGCGCATACCGAAATTATGCTGCTGCACAAACCCTCAAGGCGCGCTTCGTATAGCGTAGGCGCGTCAAGCAGCACATTGCCGCCTGCATTTTTTATTTTGCATATTACGTTATACGTTATGTAGGGATAAATTATACGGTTGAATATCCGCCGCTTTTCCTCGCTTGAAAAAATCATCTCGGCGGTAAGCCTGCGGTCAAGCGTGCCATCGGGCAGGATAAGCTGAGGGGAAAGCGCGTCCGCAAGCTCGTTAAGAGCGGGCATACCGCTCTGCACAACCTCGCGCGCGGAAAGGTCGCAGTCAATCACAGTAAAGCCCTGCTGCGAAAAGCGCGCGCATACGGTGGATTTTCCCGCGCCCGACATTCCTATCAGACCTATTATCCTGTGCTGCGTAAGCTTTATCATAAAATCACCCTACAATCTCAAAGCCTGCGGCGCGCAGCAGTCTGTTGTATACCGCAAGACCAACGCCGCTTTTATCGGGCATTTCCACAAAAACAGTATCGCAGGCGTTATCGTCCGCGCTTCTCAGCAGTGAAAACAGGCTTTGCGCCTGCTGCTCGGCAGTGCTGCCGTAGTTGATGAAAATATCGCCCCGCATATCCCCCGCCGAAAGTGCGATGGTTTTTCCTGCCGCATGATTGGTGCAGTATTCAGCAAAAGCTTCTCCGTGCCTGTCAACTATAATCACGTTAGCCTTTGGCGAGTAGTGCTTGTATTTCATTCCGGGCGAAAGCACCTTTTCGTTGTCGGCGGGCTTTGCGCAGACTGCTTTGTCAACCTCTACCTCCGCAAATTCCGCAAGCATTTCCGCAGTTACTCCGCCGGGACGCAGAATATGTATCCTGCCGCTTCTGAAGCAGATTACTGTGCTTTCAACGCCGCAGCGGCAAGCGCCGCCGTCTATAATCAGCGATATTCTGCCGTTCATATCGTCAAAAACGTGCTGTGCTGTTGTGGGACTTGGACTTCCCGAAAGATTTGCAGAGGGTGCGGCTATCGGAACGCCGCTTGCCCTTATCAGCGCCCTTGCCGCTTCGCTTTCGGGCATTCTTACCGCAACGGTGTCAAGACCGCCGCTGGTGACATCGGGAATTATATCGGCTTTGGGAAAAATCATGGTAAGCGGACCGCCCCAGAAGCGTTCCGCAAGCCTTACCGCAACATCGGGGATTTCCCGCACAAGCGGCGCAAGCATTGAAAAATCGCTGATATGCACTATCAGCGGATTGTCCTGCGGGCGTCCCTTTGCTTCAAAAATGCTTTTTACCGCGCTTTCGTCCAGCGCATTGGCGGCAAGACCGTAAACTGTTTCAGTGGGCATACCCACAATACCGCCGTTTTTTATAATATCGGCGGCCTTTTCAATGCTTTGCGCGCAGTATGTTAAAATCTCGGTTTTCATGCTTTAATCCTTTTGCTTAAGCAGTCTTGCTGTCTGGTCGGCAAGGCGCAGCGCCTCAAAAAGCTCGTCGCAGCCGCCGTTCATGATACTGTCAAGCTTGTATAATGTAAGACCAATCCTGTGGTCGGTAACTCTTGATTGTGGAAAATTATATGTGCGTATACGCTCGGAACGGTCGCCGGTGCCTACCTGTATGCGCCTTTCCTCGGCTATTTTGCTGTCGCGCGCGGCAAGCTTTGCCTCGTACAGCTTGCTGTAAAGCATTTTCATAGCCTTGTCCTTGTTTTTGAACTGGGAGCGCTCCTCCTGGCATTCCACAACAACGCCCGTGGGGTTGTGGATTATCCTTATTGCGGACTCGGTTTTGTTGATGTGCTGACCGCCTGCGCCGCTTGAACGATAGGTCTGTATCGTAAGGTCTGCGGGATTTATGTCCACGTCAACCTCCTCAACCTCGGGAAGCACGGCAACGGTTATAGTGGAAGTGTGGATACGCCCCTGCGACTCGGTTTCAGGTACGCGCTGAACGCGGTGAACGCCGCTTTCGTACTTCATTCTGGCATAAGCACCCTCGCCCTCAATGCTGAACGAAACCTCCTTATAGCCGCCAAGCTCGGTAGGATTTGCGCTTAAAAGCTCCATCTTCCAGCCCTGCGACTGTGCATACATGGTGTACATTCTGAACAGTGAGTTTGCAAACAGCGCCGCTTCATCACCGCCCGCGCCGCCGCGGATTTCAACAATGACATTGCGGTCGTCATCGGGGTCTTTGGGCAGAAGCAGCAGCTTAAGCTCGTCCGTAAGCTCATCTATGCGCTGCCTGCTGTCTGCATATTCCTCCTGCGCCATCATGCGCAGCTCTTCATCATCGCCTGCGCCCTCAAGCGCGGTCTTTGCGTCCTCAAAATCAGCCTGCGCCTTACGGTACAGCCTGTATTTTTCTATCAGCGGGGTGAGATTTTTGTATTCTCTCATCAGTTCTTTATATAAAGCGTTATCCGATATTACCGATGGGTCGGACAGCTTGTTGTTTATTTCATCATACCTCGCGTCAGCCATTCTAAGCTTGTCAAGCATCGTTGCCGTTTCCTCCGAATGTGTTATCTTTAATATCTGTCGGGCGCACCACGGCTTTTATGTTTTTCTCGCATTTCGACCTTGCTGTCATAAATGTGTGTCCGCAGCCCTTGCAGCACAGCCTGAAATCCGCTCCGCTGCGCATAACCAGCATTTCCCTGCTTCCACAGCCAGGGTGCTGTTTTTTCATGACAAGGGTATCCCCTGCACGGATATCCATAAGCACACCGCCTTCCAATAAAATTGACATAAATACATCTAATTCAGTATACCACATTTTTGATTGATTTGCAATACAATTACGCTTGTTTTCCGTTTCGGCTGCGAAAAATGTCACAGCTTTGGCGGTTTTAACGCATTTTTTATCAATAGCGCCACAAAAAACTATTGACAAGAAAAGCAGAATATTTTATAATAGTAAAGTATGTATTTGTAACCTGAGTATATGTGAATGAGGTAATAATCAAAACATGGAAAAGACTAAAAAAAAGAAAAAGGGCAACAAGCTTAATCTGATAATCTGTGCCATTGCATTTGTTGTAATGATAATCTACCTGCTTTTTGTTGATGGCGTTGACAATATTATTGCGGCTTTTCAGAAGATAAACCCGCTGTTTCTATTGATATGCGCTGCTTTTATGGTAGGCTACTGGCTGTGCGAAACAGGCACTGTCCATATCATGCTGAAATCCATGCACCCGACGGTTAAATTCCGTTATTCGTGGTATGATACCATAATCGGTCAGTATTTCAATTGTATTACACCAAGCGCCTCGGGCGGACAGCCAATGCAGGCGTATTATCTTGTAAAGTTCGGCGTTCCACTTGGTTCTGCAATGACGGCGCTGCTTTCACGCTTTATCGTTTATCAGTTTACGCTGACAATTTACTCTGCCGCTGCGCTTATCATAGGCTTCAGCGAGTTTGGCGCAGACCTCAGCAGCAAGGGACTTATGCCGTTTGTGTTTATCGGCTTTGCAATAAATACAGCCGTTATCATATTTCTTATCGGAATTGCCGTGTGGAAGAACGGCACGCTTAAAGTTGCAAACTGGCTGATTTCCGTGGGCGTAAAGCTTCACATTGTGAAAAGACCAATGAAGTGGCGTCTGTACATAACACGCGAGATTGAGAAGTTCCACAAGAATTTCATGTTTATCAAGAAAAATGTGCCGCTTATCATCAAATCGTTTATACTTAATTTCATTCAGCTTACGCTTTATTTCAGCATATCCTATATGCTTTATCTCGGCTTTGGGCTTGAGGGCGCAAGCCTGTTTCAGATAATATCCTATCAGGCGTTTGTGCTGATGATTTCCTCGTTCTGGCCGATGCCTGGCGCAATGGGCGCGGCAGAGTTCGGCTACGGCGGCTTTTTCGGAACTATTTTCGGCGTGTATGTCAATGTTTCAACCCTGCTGTGGCGCCTGTTTACGTTCTATATGCCGATAATAGTCGGCGTTGTTGTAATAATGACCATGAAGAACAAGGGTATTGAAGCGCCCAGCGACCTTGAAGCAAAGGAAAATGTATATAATATGGAATCCGCAATGGAGAAATCCACGGATATTTCAGAATAAAAGGACAAAGGAAGAAAGCTATGTCAGACTTGAAAAAAGAAATAGAAAAGCGCCGCACCTTTGCGATTATTTCGCACCCCGACGCAGGCAAGACAACACTTACCGAGAAGTTTCTGCTTTACGGCGGAGCAATTTCTCTTGCGGGTGCGGTAAAGGGCAAGAAAAGCGCGCGCCACGCCACCTCGGACTGGATGGAGATTGAAAAGCAGCGCGGAATTTCCGTAACCTCGTCCGTTATGCAGTTCAACTATGAGGGCTACTGCATAAATATTCTTGATACTCCCGGACATCAGGACTTCTCAGAGGATACCTACCGCACGCTTATGGCGGCAGACAGCGCCGTGATGGTTATTGACGCGGCAAAGGGCGTTGAAAACCAGACGCGCAAGCTGTTCAAGGTCTGTGTAATGCGCAATATCCCGATATTTACTTTTATCAATAAGATGGACAGAGAGTCCAGAAATCCTTTCGACCTGCTTGACGAGATTGAATCCGAGCTTGGCATAAAGACTTATCCCGTAAACTGGCCTATCGGCAGCGGCAAGGATTTCCGCGGCGTTTATGAGCGCTCCACGCGCCGTATTATCTCATTTGAGGCAAACAATGGTTCCCGCGAGGTTGCCGCAACCGAGGTTGATCTGAATGACGCTTCGCTTGCGCAGCTTATCGGACAAAGCAACTATGACGCACTTACCGAGGACGTAGAGCTTCTTGACGGCGCAAGCGAGAAATTTGATATCGACCTTATAAACAGCGGCAAGCTGTCGCCTGTGTTCTTTGGCTCTGCGCTTACAAATTTCGGCGTTGAACCATTCCTTGAGCATTTTCTGCAAATGACCACATCTCCCCTGCCCCGCAATACCGAGGACGGAGTTGTTGACCCGTTTGACGAGAATTTCTCGGCGTTTGTATTCAAAATTCAGGCCAACATGAACAAGGCGCACCGCGACAGGATTGCATTTATGCGTATTTGCAGCGGAAAGTTTGAAAAGGACATGGAGGTGCTTCATGTACAGAACGGACGCACTATGCGCCTTTCACAGCCGCAGCAGATAATGGCAAGCGAGCGCGAGGTTATCTCGGAAGCCTATGCGGGCGATATTATGGGTGTGTTTGACCCGGGTGTGTTCTCTATCGGCGATACTTTATGCTCACCAAAGAAAAAGGTGAAGTTTGAGGGTATTCCTACCTTTGCCCCGGAGCATTTTGCCAGAATACGCCAAAAAGATACTCTCAAGCGCAAGCAGTTTATCAAGGGCACAACCCAGATTGCGCAGGAGGGCGCTATACAGATTTTCTCCGAGCCGCAGACAGGCTTTGAGGAGGTTATAGTCGGCGTTGTCGGCGTGCTTCAGTTTGAGGTGCTTGAATACCGTCTTAAGAATGAGTACAACGTTGATATTATCCGCGAGGGTCTGCCTTATCAGTATATAAGATGGATAACCAGCGAAAAGCATATTGCGGGCGGGCTTGACGAGCTTAACAAGCTTATACTGACATCTGACACCAAGCTTATTCAGGACGTAAAGGGCAATTTCCTGCTGATATTCACTAGTGAATGGAACATCAAGTGGGCGCTTGACAAGAACGAGGGACTGGAGCTTGCGGAGTTCAACCGCGACTAATCAAAGCATACAGCGCAAAGGCGCACGACAGGTTTATTTCGACCTGTATCGTGCGCCTTTTTTGTTTTTGTTTTATAAAAAACAGTTTTTTTGCCTGTCCTTTTACATAATTCGCACTGTTGCCGATGTATAATATTGGTAACAAATCGTGTTAGCGTGGTGATTTTGTGGTTGTCTATGTTGACGTGCTGATTGCGGTCAACCTTTACATAAATTACTTTCTTGTACGCGGGGCGGCAATATTGCTGCACAGGGATATATCTGCAAAAAGATGTATGCTTGCGGCAGCGGCAGGGGCGCTGTTTTCGCTGATTATCCTTTTGCCTGAGCTTCCTTTTTTCATCTCGGCGCTTATACGGACGGTCAGCAGTATCGTGGTTACGCTTGCCGCCTTTGGCAGAGGCAAGCCGCCCGATGTAATAATCCGCACGCTATGCCTGCTGGTGATAAGCTTTGTCTATGCGGGACTTATGCTGGCGTTGTGGCAATTCTGCGCGCCGTTGGGTATGTATTACAAAAACGGAACGGCGTATTTTGATATTCCCATAATTGCGATAGCGGCGTTTACCGCCGCCGCTTACGCCGTTGTAAAGCTGCTGCGCTATATATCAGACAGGCGAAGCCTTTCCTCGCAAACGCGTGGGGTAAAGATTATAAGCGGCGGCTGTACGGTTGAATTATACGGCATAGCCGATACGGGCAACAGCCTTTGCGACCCTTTCAGCGGCAAGCCTGCGGTTATCTGCTCTGCCGCCGCGATAGAGCCTATAATTCCGCAAAGCATTACGGCATATCTCGGCGGTGATATTTCCGCCATTGAGGGCATACGGCTTGCGCCGTGCCTGACGATATCGGGCGAAACGCTTATACCTGTGTTTTTTGCGGATAAAGTAATTATAGATGATAAGCCGGTTGACGCTGTGATTGGCGTATGCGCAAAGCCTATGGGCGCACAGTGCATATTCAACCCTAAGCTGATTTCACTTTAACGGAGGTAGTATATGAGAAAATATCTTAAGCAGCTTTTATATGAGGGTCTGCTTGCGTTTCTGCACTATTTTACAAAGGCGGGCAAGGAGTATGTGCATTACATAAACGGCTCAGACGCGCTGCCGGCGCCACTTTCGCCTGAGGAGGAGCAGCAGACCTTTAAGCTGCTTGAAACCGATTTTGAAGCCGCAAGAGATAAGCTGATTGTACATAATCTGCGTCTGGTGGTATACATCGCAAAAAAGTTTGAAAGCACAGGCATAGGGCTTGAGGATTTGGTTTCCATCGGCACGATAGGACTGATAAAGGCGGTGAACACGTTCAGCGTCCACAAAAATATAAAGCTTGCAACCTACGCTTCACGGTGTATTGAAAATGAAATTCTGATGTATCTGCGCAAGACAAATCACTACAAAAACGAGGTTTCATTTGACGAGCCGCTGAATATCGATTGGGACGGAAACGAGCTGCTGCTGTCCGACGTTCTGGGTACTGACGAGGACAGCGTAAACGCCCGTCTTGACAGCGAGGTGGAAAAAAAGCTTCTGCATGAAGCCATTGATAAGCTTGACCCGCGTGAAAAACAGATAATGGAAATGCGTTTTGGGCTTAACGGAAGAAAGGAAAAAACCCAGAAGGAGGTTGCCGACGAAATCGGCATATCGCAAAGCTATATCTCACGGCTTGAAAAGCGGATTATAAAGCAGCTTCGCGAGGAGCTTGAGCGTGTTTGCAGCTAAATTCTGTTTTTGATTTTCTGAAGCGCGCCTTTTTCAAGGCGGGAAACCTGCGCTTGACTTATGCCAATTTCCTTTGCAACCTCAACCTGCGTCTTGCCACGGAAAAACCGCAGACCCAGTATGCGCTTTTCGCGCGCGCCAAGCTGTAACATTGCTTCTTTAAGCGATATCTCGTCAAGCCAGTTTTCGTCGTCGTTATGGTCGCCAAGCTGGTCAATTACATATATAGTATCGCCCGATTCCGAAAAGACAGGCTCATACAGCGATATTGGCTCGCTTATCGCTTCAAGCGCTATAACAACGTCCTGACGCGGCGCTTCTATTTCCTTCGCTATCTGTTCTATTGTCGGTTCTTTGCCAAGCGCCGTGGTAAGCTGCTCCTTTGCCTGCATTGCACGATATGCAAGGTCGCGGATTGAGCGGCTGACGCGCACAGGCGCATTGTCACGCAGATATCTGCGCAGCTCTCCCTGTATCATAGGCACAGCATAGGTTGAAAATTTTACGGGTTGGGTGATATCAAAATTATCTATCGCCTTGATAAGACCTATGCAGCCAACCTGAAAAAGGTCGTCCGCATTTTCGCCCCTGCCGGAAAACCGCTGTATCACACTGAGAACAAGGCGCAGATTGCCGTTGATAAGCTCCTCGCGCGCCTGCATATCACCCTGCTTTACTTTTTTCAGCAGCGCCATTTTCTCTGCTTCCTTAAGCACCTTAAGCTTTGATGTGTTTACACCGCTTATTTCAACCTTGTGATAATACAAAAAACCACTCCCGAAACAATAATCTTGCTTGTACAAGTATTATTGTCCGCGAGTGGTTCTGTTATGCCCGTGATTTTTTATTTTTCATCTGACATATTTCCAAAGCGGTCTATCAGCAGCGAGGTAAGAACGCCGATAAACAGCGCCGCAAAGCCATATCCCGTTGCAAGATTAAATCCGAAGCCGCTTGGCAGTATAGCGTAAACCGAGCCTACGACAAGACCCATGATAAGGCTGTACACCATAAGGCTGTATTTTTTCAGAAGCGTTGACATAAGCCGCGCGCCAAACATGATGCCAAGCAGCGCGCCGATAGCGCAAGGAATTATTATCATCAAGTTGAAATCCTTAAGCGCCGCAATTACGGTTGAGTAAACGCCAAGCAGCATCATTACAAAGCTTCCCGAAACACCGGGGATTATCATTGCAACTGCCGCCACAAACAGTGCAACAAGCATGGTGATAAAGAACATGAAATCCACGCAATAGCTTACAGACAGCGACAAATCATCAAAAGCAATGCCGTCCGCATTGGAATAACTGAAGCAGTATGTTTCTCCGGGGGCAATTTCCACGCCCGCTATATTGCTGATAAGGTTATACTGCTGTGGTATTTCCGCACCGAAAATCTGCTTGATTTTGTCGAAGGTTGACATTGCAGTGCCTATTTCCGCACCCGAAATATCTGCGTCTGCGCCGAAGCTGCCGCCGCTTTCAAGTTCAATACTCCAGCCGTCAATAGTTCTGTCGCTGTTATTTTCAATGGTGATTACGGCTGTGCCGCTTTCGTCCGTTGCATAATTCATGGTATAAGGCTCGCCAAAGGCGCTTTCAAGAAGCGTAAGACCGATAACGGCAGCAAGTCCCAGAACAAACGGAACTGCGCACAGCGGCTTTACCTTTTCGCTTTTTGTAGCGGTGCGGATAATCAGCGGAACGCTGCCGAGAATAAGTCCGATAAAGAACATATTTGTCTGCACGCCGAACCGCTCAAACAGCCATGTAATTACATATGCAAAGCCGAGTATTCCAACGCCCGCACCAAGGCAGAACGAGATAAGAAAGCCAAGATTTTTGAATATTGCCTTGATACCCGAGATTGCAGCGGTCAGCTTGTCATAAATTCCGAAAACCACAAGCATTGTGCCGCCGCTTACGCCGGGAATAACGTTGGCAATTCCGAAAATAATACCGCAAATAAATGTTTTTAAGTAGAACGAAAATTTTTTCATATATTATATCCTTTATTTGAATTTTATCAGCGTCTTGACTATAACATAGCCTACAACAGGTATGATACCTGTAAGAACAGAAATAAACAGCGCCAGCGCGTCAATGGCGGTAAGTCCGAATGCGCTGTTAATGAACGGAATGTACACCATAAATATCGGTGCAATTACAAGCGCAGCAAATGTATATCTTGCCATACCCCGCGCACCTGTCAGCGCCTTAAACGGTTTTTCGGGCGATATGGTAATAATTCCAAAAATGCCAAAGCTTACGCAGAACGAAATAAACGAGCAGCTTCTTGCAAAATCCGTATTGCCGCCGTTATACATAAACATATACGCCGCAACCGAGGCAGCGCCGCACAGTATGCCTGTTACAAGCGCGTTTGCAAGATATGAGATATTTATTTTCTTGCGTGCAACATAATCAGACGGCGGCATACTATGGGAGATATCGTTTCTGTTTTTGTAATACGAAATAGCGGCGAGCGGGATAAACACCATTGTCAGCAGTGCAAGCAGCGAGGGGTTAAGCATAAGCTGCGTTTCATTGCCGAATAGGTTGAGAATAGTCAGCACAAGAAGTCCGCTGTATCCCGTGATAACTGTGCAGATTGCCCTTTTTATGTTTCTGTGAAGCTGCCGTGCCGAGGTTATCATGCCCGAAATAGAATGCAGATTATCGTCATTCATGATGATATCGGCGGCTTCATAGGTGCTTCCCGAAGAATGCTGCGATATGGTAATGCCTACATCTGCAAGCTCCAGCGCTTCGGCGTCGGTTACTCTTATACCGGTCATGGCGACAACCTCGCCCTGCTTTTTCAGCCTGTCAAGTATATACAGTTTCTGCTCGGGCGTAACCTTGGCGTAAATATCGGCGTCGAACTGGAGGTCGCTGCCGTATTTTACGGATTGTGAAATCTGCTTGCCTGTTATCGTTTTGCCAGAAAGTCCCACCATTTTGGCAGTAGCCTCGGCAACGTGCGGGCTGTCCTCGGACAGCATTACAACCTTTACCCCGGACCTTATGCAATCGCTTACCGCGCCGGCAACCGAGTCCCTTAACGGCGCAGAAAGCGCTGCAAAGCCGACAAAGGTATACGCAAAGCCTGCGGTTGCGTCACAGTTGCGTTCAACTCCGTCTGCACAGGCTATTGCAATTACGCGGTAGCCTGCCGCATAATATTCCTGCTGCTTTTTCTGTATGTTGAAAAGCTGGTCGCCCTTGAAGCGGCAAAGAGGCAATATCTGCTCGGGAGTTCCCTTAACGCAGTAAAGGCGGGACTCGCCAACCTGCCACAGTGCGCCGCTTACAACACCGTTGCTTTCGGGGATACGCTCTATAAATTTGTTTTCGGTATATATATCATTGATATTCTCGTCAAAAAAGCCTGCTCTGATAAGCAGTGCGCGTTCTGCCTCGTCCGTTGTGTTTTTGTCGCAGGCAAGAACGGCAACCTTGTACAGCAGCTCCTCGCTTCGGGTGTATACGCTTTTAACCTCAAGATGGCTTTTGGAGATTGCGCCCTGCTTCTCAATGCACAGCACTGAAACCGAATTAAGCCGCTCTATATCGCCAAGAGATTTGACTATTGCGGAGCTGCCAAGCATATCGTCCGCGCCCCTCATGTAGTAAAAACGGATTATAGTAGATATGCCGACAGGAATAAAGCACAGCCCCAGTGTAATTCCTCTCAGGGCGGAATTGATAACCCCATTGCCCGATACCAGCCAGAATATCAGCGAAATCAGCGCAAGCACCGCAGCAATTGCCGAGGCAAACGGCACAATAGTGCGCACCGTTCGTTCCATGCCTGTATAATAATGGTGCGTATCCAGCTTTTCTCCGATTTTCTGATAATATTTTGTATCAATGCCTGTGGCGCTTACCTTGCATATCGCCATGCCTGTAAGTATGATTGTTCCGCTGTAAACAAAGGATTGGCTAAGCTCGGTTTTGCTTTCTGCACCCGTATATTTCGCAATGGGTTTATTGGAGCCTGTAAAAACACTCTCGTCTGCGGTAAGGTTGCGCGCCTCCTGTATATAGGCGTCCGCGGGAACTCTCTCACCCGCCTGTACCACAAGTATATCCTCTGGAACGATAAATTCCTTTTCGATAAGCTCAAGCTTGCCGCCGCGTATAACCCTGAATTTCATAGCTGTTGACGCCTTGATATCGTTAAGCCGTTTATCGGAATACATACCAAAATATATTTCCGCAAAGGCATAAACCGCGTCTATTAGTAAAATCATAAGTCCCGCCGCAACATTTCCGCCGAAAAAGCTTAACACGCCAGCCACAAACATAAGCAGAAACGACGGTGACAGTATAATTCTTGCGGGCGAAAAGCACTCCGCCTTTTTTTCGGCTTTTGTGTAAACATTGTATCCGTACAGTTCTGTATTTCTATCTATATCGCTTTCGGTAAGACCAAAATATTCACCATTGAAATTAAAAAACTTTGCCATTATACAACACCTTTCGCAATTGTTATTTTTTGACAAATGAAACATCAGCTATATATACTATTTTCGCACATTTTGTATAAAAAATCAAGGGGTTTTTTACAATATTCGCGAAATATACAAAAACAGCCGTGCAAATCAACAAAAATTACTTTTTGTCGCTTTGTCGCGGCTGCCGAAATATTAAATCAGACCGACTGGGCGGTGTAAAGCTTGTAATAATCGCCTTTTCTTGCCATAAGCTCGTCATGTGTTCCGCTCTCGGTTATACCCTTGTTGGAAACATACATAATCCTGTCGCAGCTTCTGATTGTGGAAAGTCTGTGCGCGATTATAAAGCTGGTTCTGCCTTTAAGCAAATGGTTAAGACCGTTTTGCAGATAGCGCTCGGTTTTTGCGTCAATGGAGGAAGTTGCCTCGTCAAGCACCAGTATGCGCGGGTTGGAAACTATGGTGCGCGCAAAGGCGATAAGCTGCTTCTGTCCCTGAGAAAGGCTGCCGCCGCGCTCGTTTACAACCGTGTCATAGCCGTCTTTTAGCGACATAATATAATCGTCTATTCCAACGATACGGCAGGCGGCTCTTATTTCCTCATCGGTGGCGTCAAGCTTGCCGTATTTTATGTTGTCGCGTATAGTTCCGCTGAAAATAAAACTGTCCTGAAGCATTATTCCCATCTGACTGCGCAGGGACTTCAGCGTAACCTGTGAAATATCGCTGTCGTCAATTCGCACCGTGCCGCCGTTGATGTTATAGAAACGAGATATAAGATTAACGATAGTTGTTTTTCCCGCGCCTGTCGGACCTACAAGTGCAACGCTCTCGCCCGCTTTTACATCGAAACTAAGATTTTCAAGGATATTTACGCTTTCCTCATAAGCGAAAGTAACGTTCTCAAAGTGAACATCGCCCTTTATTTCGGGCATTTCCGCTGCGCCCTCGATATCGGCAACGGCTATCGGCTCGTCCATCATCTCAAATATACGTTCAAGGTAAGCCACCGCATTGATAAAGGTGTTCATAAGGTTGGAAAGGTTCATAAGCGGCTGCCAGAAGCGCGCGGAATAATCGGTCATGGCAAGTATCGTGCCAAGCGTTATCATATCGCCCATCATAAGCAGTCCCACGGCAAAAATTCCCGCACGCACGGTTATCGAAATGATATCTGTGGTAGGCCATACCATATTTGAAAAGCTTACCGCCTTAATCCACGATTTTTTGTACGCCTTTGCAAGTTTATCGTTGATTTCGGCGTTCTCCTCCTCCCTTGTGAACATCTGCGATATTCTTACGCCCACAATGCTTTCATGCAGATATGCGTTCATGTTGGAGCTTTTGTTTGAAACCTGCTGCCATGCCTTGCGCTGATGGTTTTTAATCACCAGCATAACCGCTGCAAATACAGGAAGTCCCGCCATGGTTACAAGCGCAAGCTGCCAGCAGACAAAAAACATGAATATAGTTATGAATATCAGATTGAATATTTCCAGTATAAAGTTAATCAGACCGTTTGTCATAAGGTCGGATATAGAATTGATATAGTTGATTATGCGGGTGAGTATCTTTCCGTGGGGACGGCTGTCATAATACTCAAATGAAAGGCGCTGCATATGCTCAAAAAGGTCTTTTCTGATATCGTATACGATATCCTGACCTACCTCGGTCATCATTTTTGAACGCAGCTTTGAAAATATAACGCTGACAACGATACACACAAGCACCGCCGCACCGCTCAGCAGCAGCTGCGGAATTGTTTCGGCGCTGCCCATGTAGTTATCAATGGCGTTCTGCACGATAAGCGGAGAAAGCAGACCTATAATAACCGCAACCGCACTCAGCGAAAGCGAAAGTGCAACCTTTTTCTTATATCGTCCCACATAAACAAGCGCACGCTTAAGGTGACGTATGTCAAATGGGGTTTCAAGCGTTTCATCAACGTCAAATTTGTTTCTTGCCACTTTTTCTCCCTCCCTTATTTCTGAAGCTCGTATACCTCGCGATAGTAGCCGTTGTTTTGTATAAGCTGCTCATGAGTACCCTGCTCTGCAATTCTGCCGTTTTTCAGCACTATTATTTTATCGGCATAGCGCGCTGTTGAAATGCGCTGCGCAATTATTATCTTAGTGCAGGTGAAGTCAAGGTTTTTAAGAGCCTGCTGGATATGCTTTTCCGTTTCAAGGTCGACCGCCGAGGTTGTATCGTCCAGTATCAATATCGCAGGCTTTACCGCAAGCGCTCGTGCAAGCGAAATACGCTGCTTCTGTCCGCCCGAAAGACCAACGCCGCGCTCGCCCACTATCGTGTTGTAGCCGTCGCTCAGCTTGCGGATAAAGCCGTCGGCGTCAGCCGCCTGTGCGTATTTTATCACGTTTTCCTCGCTCATAGAGGTATCGCCGAAGCTTATGTTGCCGTCTATTGTATCGGAATACAAAAGCACGTCCTGCGTTGCAACGCCGATATTTCCGCGAAGCTGCGGAAGCTTAAGGTGCTGCACATTTACGCCGTCTACCCTCACCTCGCCCGCTTCTGCGTCATAAATACGGGGAATAAGGTCCACAAGCGTGGTTTTGCCGGAGCCTGTTTCGCCCATTATAACAACCGTTTCGCCGGGAGCAGCTTCAAAGCTTACATCGTCAAGCACCTTTGTTTTGCCGTAGGAAAAGCTTACATGGTCAAACTCCACTCTGCCCTCAAATCTGTCGGGCTTGTCCACAGCGTCGCTGCGCGTTACAATGCGCGGGCTGCCGTAATAAATCTCGATAATCTTGTTTGCAGAGGCGGTAAAGCGCTGAAGGTCGTTTACAATATTGCCAAGCGTTCTCATAGGGTTGGAAAGCGTCCAGATAAGTCCTGAAAAGGCGGTGTAATCGCCAAAGCTTATTCTGCCGGAAATTACAAACAATCCGCCGCATACAAGCATAACCACGGAAAGCGATTGTGCCGTTATTTCAAGATACGGGAAGAATTTAAGCCACATAAACGCCGCTTTCTTGTTTGCCGTGCTGTAACTTTTGCTGTACTCGTCAAAGCACTGTATTTCGTAGTCCTCGCGGGCAAACGCTTTTATTACACGGTTGCCCGAAATATTTTCCTCGGCTGCGGTGTTCATGGTGGAAAGCCTTTCACGCAGGTCAACATACATAGGACCAACCCTGCGCTTGAACAGCCATGTGATAAACATTATAACAGGCGTTAGCGCGATAAGGCAAAGCGCCATAAGCCAATCAATGGAAAAGAAAAATATCAGCGAAGCCGAAAAAAGCACAACACATTCAAGCATGGTTTTTATAATCCACGCAACCGAATGGCGCACCATATCAATATCGCCCGAAATACGGGTCATTATATCGCCCGTGCGATAGGTATCATAGAACTTTGCGTCCTGCTTTTCTATGTTGTCAAAAAGCACCTTGCGCACGTTGTATATAAGCTTCTGCGAGGAATGCTCATACATAAGGTTTCCGCTGTACTGAAGAATACCTCTCAGCAGCGTAAAGCCCACCATCGCTATAAGCATACCGATAAGCACATCGGAATGATTTTGCAGGTTTTGGGCAGCGTTTTTATTCTTGATAAACGTATCCGTTATCTGCTGGGTAAAATACGGTGTGATTATATACATGGACTGGGTTATTACGGTAAGGCACAATGCCACGATATAAATGGCGCGGCAGCCTTTCATATTTTTCCATAGCCATCTGATGAGAAACATTTAATCCCCTCTTTTCATCAAGTTCTGTAATCGTTTACTTTATCTTGCTAAAACCAAGCGCGTTTCCTGCGCTTATGTAATTATATCAGAAAAAAGAATTTTGTAAAGGGGGTAAACAAAAAAATAATCCACAAAAATCCCTATGAATTTCTGTGGATTATTGACAAACTTATCAGCGCAGCAAATCTTCCAGTTTATAGTAATATTTATAGAGAAGCTGAACCGAGTTTTCAAGGAAATAATAGTGCTTGATATACGGTATAAGCAGCACAAGAAAAAGCAGCGACAAAATCAGAAATCCCACATTCTGCGCAATATTGCACACAAACAGCGAAAGCAGAAACATCAGCGCAAATGCAAGCGTTACAAGCAGGTGAATAAGCCGCTCATGCTGATATAATTCAATGCGCTTAAGAAGCAGCGGCTTTTCGGCAAGATATTCCTCATGCGTATGCTCGCCCTCAAAAAAGAGCCTTATATATTCAAGATATTCCTTTATCTGCTTTGTCATTGGTCAAACTCCTCCAGTGCAAGCGAGGCTTGCTCCCACTCCGCCATAACCTCCTCCTGCTTTGTGCGCAGCTGCTCAATCTCGCCCGAAAGCTCCATTGCCTCTTTGTAGTCGGTCATGCCCGAAAGCTCATCGGTCTTTTCGGCGATAAGCGTATCAAGGCGGTCAATCTCGGCTTCTGCGCGGGTTATTCTGGTGTTAAGCTTGCGGCGCTCGGACTCGCGCTCCTTTTTCAGCTTGTAGTCGTTGGTTTTTGGGGATTTTTCAGGCTTCTGCGCCGCCTGCTGTTCGACTGCATTCTGCACGGTAAGCGTGTATGCGTCATATGAGCCAAGATATTCCTTTACGCCATCGGGAGTAAGATAGTAAATTCTGTCCGCAAGCTTGTTGATGAGATAGCGGTCATGGGAGATTATAAACATCGTGCCGTCATAGTTCATAAGCGCGTTTTCGAGCGCCTCGCACGAGGTTATGTCAAGGTGGTTTGTAGGCTCGTCAAGCAGCAGGAAGTTCGCTCCCGAAAGCATAAGCTTAAGCAGCGCTACCCTTGCTCTCTCGCCGCCGCTAAGTTCCGAAACGCTTTTGAAAACCGCGTCGCCCTTAAACAAGAATGAGCCTAAAGCCGTGCGCACCTGCGTTTCGGTCATGCGGGGATATTCGTCCCAGATTTCGTTAATGGCGGTTTTGCTTTCATCAAGACCTGCCTGTGCCTGGTCAAAATATCCCATCTGCACGCGCGTGCCGTAGTTGAACTCTCCTGTATCGGCGGTATACTGCCCTGTAAAAATCTTAAAAAGCGATGTCTTGCCGCAGCCGTTGCCGCCAAGCAAAAACACCCTCTCCCCTTTTTTGATATCAATATTCACCCCGTGGAAAAGCTGCTTTCCGTCAAAGCCAAGCGAAATATTGCCCGCATGGAAAACGTCGTTTCCGCAGCCGTCGGCGGATTTGAAATTGAATTTAAGCGCTTCTGGAGAATCCTCCGGCTTTACAAGGGTGGCTTCAAGCCTGTCGATGGACTTCTGCTTGCTTGCTATGGTGACATAGTTATGCGCCTGATTCCAGCGCTTCTGTTGGTCAATAATACCCTCAATGCGGTTGATTTCCTTCATGGTGCTGTCGTAGACTTTGCGGCGGCGTTCCATTTCCTCCGCTTTAAGCTGAAGGAAACGGGTATATCCGCCCTTGTAGTCGTCAAGGCGGCAGTTTTCAAGCTCCAGCGTGCGGTTTGTAACCTTGTCAAGGAAATATCGGTCATGCGATATTACGATATACGCGCCCCGATAATCGCATAGAAAACGCTCCAGCCATTCCACTGATTGTATATCAAGGTGGTTTGTAGGCTCGTCAAGCAGCAGCAGATTTGCGTTTGAAAGCAGCAGCTTTGCAAGCTGAAGCTTGGATTTCTGTCCGCCGCTTAAAACTCCCACGGAGAGCCTGAAATCACTGTCTGTGAAGCCAAGTCCGTTAAGTGCGGAGGCAGTGCGGCTTTTGTAGGTAAGACCGCCCTCGCGCTCAAAACGCTCTGTAAGCAGCGTCTGACGCTCAATTATTTCCTCGCTGTGATTTCCCGCGTCAATTTTGTCATGAAGCTCCTCAAGCTCAAGCTCCATATCCTCTAAATAGTCAAAAACGGTCAGCGCCTCGTCCAAAACAGTGCGCTGTGAATTTTTGCAGGAAAACTGCTCCATAAAGCCCATTTTGCAGCTTCCGGCAGTGTGTATTCCGCCCTCGTCCGGCGTATGCTCGCCTTTAAGCAGGCGGAACAGGGTTGTTTTGCCGCAGCCGTTTACGCCGACCAACCCTATTCGGTCATCATCATAGACATCGAATGTAACGTCTGAAAACAGTTCCCTGTCCGCAAACGACATTGCAATGCCGTTCATACTCATTAGTAACATCTATTTTCACCGTAACTCATATCCACTGTATAAAAGCGGTTTTATCCTTACTGTTGTAGCCTGCACGCTCATAAAATCACAATGTGATGATTTCTATAGTTCAGAATATCGCTCCACATCTGCATGACAGCGTCTGATTTTTCGGGAATGGGATTATCATGCAGATAGGTATAAAGCCGCATAAGTCCATCAAAATCTTCTGCTTTTATTTCTCTTATCATGAAACCCTCCATAAACAAACCGCACCGCTCTCGCACTGGCGAAAGCGGTCGGCAGATTATTTTCAGTGCGTCTTAAAAGCCTTTGTAGGATTTGGGAGAATACTTGCTGTCAAGCAGATAGCTGTCGAAATCTACCTTATAATCAGCGTAAATGGATTTAAGGTACTCATCAAACTCATCACCTGTAACCTGCTCAAGAATATATACCTTGTTATTTTCTTTCCACTCGGTCTTTGTGGTGATATCATCTCTGATAACAAGATATGCGGATTTCTCGCCTTCAAGATAGTACGCCTTGCCATCGGCTTCGGTTTTCCAGATAAACTCGGTAAGTTCGTCGGAAAGCGACGAGGATTCCTTGCTGATTATGGTTTCAAGCTCCTCAACGGTTTCAGCCTTTTTGGCGGTGGCGGAGTTCTTTGCTTCCTCCATATATGCGTCAAAATCCTCGGGCTGCTCTGCGCCATCGGCTTCAAGTGCAGTTTCCGCGTCAACCATAGCATCGTTCTGGGCGTTAATCAAATCCTGCTCATAAGCGATATCTATAATACTCTCGCCTGCGTTGAAGCGGTCAACATAGGACTGCGCTCTTGCCTTAAGGGCGGCGATTTCCTCCGCGTCCTTTTCTGCATCAAGTGAAATGCCTGCATAATCCTTGAAAGAAACCTCAATATATTTTACATTTGCATAGTTCTCGGAGAGATATGTGTTAATCTCCTCCTCGGAAACCTTTGCTTCCTCGTCATTTGTAAAGTAATCAAGGAAAAGCTTGTCCTCTTTAAGCGCGTTAAGCTCCATTTCCTTCATGGAGTCCTTGCCAATGCCTATTGACTCATAGTATTCGCCAAGGGTGGGATAGCCGTACATTGTCTGTACGGAAAGCGAAAATCCGTAATAGTTAATGCTTTCAGAGTCCCAGTTGTCGTTTACATTTTCTGCAATTTCACTGCGCTCCTCATCGCTGATTGAAAGCCCTTTGCTGTCAAAAAGCTTTTCAACCGCTACATAGTACTTTACAAGCTCCACGGCTTCGTTCTTAATCCACTCCTCAGCAGAAATTCCATCGATGGTTTCGGCAAACAAATCCTCAATTTCGGAGGTATCGCCTGCTTCCTCTCTGGCGTCATAGACGGTGCTGCTTGCGCTGCTGTGTGCAGTCATCATCTGGGAAAGGTATATACCGTTACGGATTTCCATGCCGTCAACAGTGCCCATATATCCGTTATCGGAGCAGCCTGTAAGCGAAACCGCGCATACAACCGCAGCAGCCAGTGCAGCATATCTTTTGAAATTATAAGCCATTTCTGTAACCTCCTGAAAATCAAGTTCTTAGAACGATATCCTGCTCGGCAAGCGCTTTAAGAACGCGCTCAACGGAGCTGTCCGCTTCTTCATCGGTCATTGTGCCGTCCTTGCGCAGGATAAGCTTGTAGGAAAGGCTCTTTTTACCCTCGGGAACCTGCTCGCCCTTGTACATATCAAATACAGACACGCTTTCAAGGAACTTTGCATTCTTTCTGATTATATCCATAATCATATCGGATGTTACCTCATCATTGCAAAGCAGGCTGAGGTCGCGCGCCATTGCGGGATATTTCGGCAGCGGCTTATATCTGCGCTCGGTACCCATTGCGTTGAACAGCTTTTCCATGTAAAGCTCGGCTGCATAAACGCGGCAGGAAACATCATATTTTTCAGCGGCAAGCGGGTGAAGCTCGCCAACCGTGCCGACAACCGTGTCGCCGCACACTATATTGGCACATCTTCCAGGGTGGAACGTCTTGTTATCCGAAACAGGAACAAAGCGAGCGTCGACAACAAGGTCGTCAAGAAGCTCCTCAATAACGCCCTTTACGCTGTAAAAATCCTCACCTGTGCCGTAGCAGCAAAGACCAAGCACATCTTCCTCAACAGGAAGAACCTCGTTTACAGGCGTGAATATTCTGCCTATTTCAAACAGGCGCGCGGAAAGATTTCTGTTTGCAACGTTTGTGGAAACCACTGTCATCATCGACGGCAGCATTGAAGTTCTCATAACGCTTGTATCCTCGCCGAGAGGATTGGTAAGAACAACGCTGTTCTTCTTAGCGTCGGTGAAATTAAGCTTTTCATAGTTCTTGGGCGAGATAAAGCTGAACGTCATTGTTTCATAGAAGCCCTGCGAAACCATGATATCCACAATTCTCTTTTCAAACCGCTGAATGGGGGTGATGGTGCTGTTGCTGGAAAGCTTAGGAACTGTGGAGGGAATTTTATTGTAGCCATAGATACGCGCAACTTCCTCTGCAAGGTCACACTGGCGTACAATATCAATTCTGGTGTTGGGTGCGGTTACATAGCCGTCATTATAGGTAAAGCCAAGCTTTTTGAATATCTCAATCTGCTGCGCCTCGGGAATATCAATGCCGAGATGCTCGCTTATCCATGCAGCGTCATGCTTCAGTGTAACAGGCTTTTTGGTGATATTGTCAATATCAATGTATTCGCGCACAACCTCTCCGCAGCCAAGCTGTTCAACAAGCTGAAGCGCCCTCATAAGAGCAGGCTTCGCATTGATTGGGTCTATATCTTTTTCAAATCTGGAGGAAGCGTCGGTGCGCTTGTTGATTTTCTTCGCAGTCATTCTGACGGAAACGCCGTCAAAGCAGGCAGCCTCGAACACAACAGTATTTGTGTCCTCCATAATTCCGCTGTACTCGCCGCCCATAACACCGGCAACCGCGATAGGCTTCTTGACGTCTGCGATAACCAGCATTTCGGGACTAAGCTCAACCTCGGAGCCGTCAAGAATGGTTATCTTTTCGCCCGCGTCAGCGTTTCTTACAACAATTTTGCCGTCCTCAACATAGCGCAGGTCGAAAGCGTGCATGGGGTGACCGTACTCCAGCATGACAAAGTTTGTGATATCCACAAAATTATTTATTGCCCTTACTCCGCTTGCGTTCAGGCGCTCAACCATCCAGCGCGGTGAGGGACCAATCTTTACATTCTTTACAACCGCAGCCATATAGCGTGAGCAAAGCTTGGGATTTTTAACCTCTACATTTACATAATCCTTTGCACTGCCGTCCACGCCGTTGAACGTCGGCTCGGTATAGTTAAGCGGCAGGTCGAAAGTAGCCGCAGCCTCTCTTGCAAGTCCCAGAACGGAAAGACAATCGGGGCGGTTGTTGGTGATTTCAAACTCAACGGTTGTATCGTTGAAGCCGAGTGCGTCATGAATATCCATGCCAACGGTCATCTTGTCAAAATCGGGGTCGTTGTTGAGGATAAGTATTCCATCGCTGCTTGAATACGGAACATCGGCAAGAGTGAGATTAAGCTCCTCATAGGAACACATCATGCCCTCGCTGCGAACGCCCCTCATGTTGCCCTTCTTTATTTTCATAAAGCTCATGTCCTTATGATTATAGCAGGTAGCGCCATGAAGCGCAACAGGGAGATACGCTCCCTCAAAAACATTCTGTGCGGAGGTAACAATCTGCACAGGCTCGTCCTTACCCACGTCAACCTTGCATACCCACAGCGTATCGGCGTCGGGGTGCTTTTCAATTGCAACGCACTTGCCGACAACAACGTTTGTGATGTCTGCGCCCTGAACGGAATAGGTTTCAACTTTGCTGCCGCTCATTGTCATGCCGTCGCAGAATTCCTTTATAGGCATATCGGTCTTAACAAAATCGTTAAGCCACTTCATTGAAAGATCCACTTTTTTTATTCTCCTTATGTCAAACTCTTTTAGAACTGCTTCAGGAAGCGCATATCGTTTTCGTAAATGTAGCGCATATCGTCAATCTCATAGCGAAGCATGGTGATACGCTCTATACCTATACCAAACGCGAAGCCTGTGTACTCCTCGGAATCAATTCCGCAGTTTTCCAGAACCTCGGGGCGCACAACGCCTGCGCCGAGAATTTCAATCCAGCCCTCGCCCTTGCACATCGGGCAGCCCTTGCCGCCGCAGCGGAAGCATTGAAAATCAATCTCGCAGCTTGGCTCTGTATACGGGAAGTGGTGGGGTCTGAACTTAAGCTTCATATTTTCGCCGTAAAGGCGCTTTGCAAACTCCTCAAGCGTTCCTTTAAGGTCGGCAAAGGTAAGATTCTTGTCCACAACAAGACCCTCACACTGGTGAAAGATGGGGGAGTGTGTTGCGTCAACCTCGTCGCGTCTGTAAACGCGGCCGGGGCTGATTATAGCGATAGGCGGCTTCTGCTTTAACATCTGTCTTATCTGCACAGAGGAGGTCTGCGTTCTGAGGATTACATCATCTGTTATATAGAATGTATCCTGCGGGTCGCGCGCGGGGTGTCCCTCCTTTGTCAGAAGCATATCGAAGCAGTAGTTGGTGGTTTCAACCTCGGGACCGTCAACAACGGTATATCCCATGCCACGGAAGATATCCTTAAGCTCGTCCAGTACAATGTTCATGGGGTGACGTCTGCCATTTGCAAATCGTTTGCCGGGCATTGTTACGTCAATCGCCTCTGCCTTAAGACGAAGCTCGGTTTCGGCAGCCTTAAGCGCCTCGGATTTCTCCTTGATGGCTGCTTCAATGGCGGAGCGCACCTCGTTTGCAATCTGACCGATAACAGGGCGTTCCTCTGCGGAAAGCCCGCCCATCTGCTTAAGAATGGCGGTGAGTTCTCCTTTTTTTCCAAGATACTGAACCCTCAGCGCGTCCAGTTCCTTGAGGTCTGCGCAGGAGTCAACCGCCGTAAGAGCGGTCTGCTTGATGCTGTTTAGTTGTTCTTTCATTTTGTTTTGACCAATCCTTCCTTAACGGAAATATTAAAACGGGGTTTTCCCCTTTCGTTAAGCATGATAAAAGCTTGTACGGCGGTTACTCGCCTGATGAGGTATCCGACAAATAATCATTGGCAAACTTTACGGAAACCAGTGTGCTTTTGCCGTCCCAATAGTTTATAGTATACTCCATATATTTATCGGGAGTTACCTCCATGTTGTTAATGCCCGTTACCGTTGCAAGCGCGGGCGGCAGATAGCCGACAATAAGGCGGTAAACTCCGTTGTCCTCTGTCATTTCCACAATCTGCGGAGCGTAGGTAAGATAGCGTATTTTTTTCGCTGCGGAATAGCTGTGGCTTGCTTCGTTATAGGTAAACCTTACCTCGCCCGTGCCGACCGACTGGTGCTGAAGCGAAACCGTGCTGCCGAATATTTCCTTGCAGGAAGCGGTTACATCGTATTCGGGAATGGTAAGCTGCCCTGTGCCCTCGGGGTCATAAGCGGAGGTGTCCTTTTTGATAAGGATATTCCATATTGCGCAGGTTACCTTTGAGGTATTTGGTATCTCCTCAACGCTGTTAAACGGCGAAATGTCGTTTACTACAACAGGGAATATAAACTGCGTAAACTCGTTTTTAAGCGAGGAATTATCAAGAAGCTGCGAGGTAGCCGAGCCGATAAATCTGATGGTTGAAATACAGCCGATAATAGCCATAACGATAATAAATATCGCAAAGCCAAAGAAAAAGCGGCTTTTTTTTGCGGGTGCTGAAACCTCCTGCTGCGGCGCGGCACTTTCGGCAACGCCAAGCTCGGCGATATCGCCCTCTATATCGTTATCATCGTCAAGCGAACCGAAAAGCTGGTTTATTACCTTTTCACCACCCTGCTGTTCCTTTTTGGCAGGGGCGTTTCTTCTCTTTCTAGCCATAGACTTTCCTTTCGATTTACTTCCTTATCTGACCGTCGCCGTTTATCAGATATTTATACGTGGTAAGCGCTTCAAGACCCATAGGGCCGCGGGCGTGCAGCTTCTGCGTGGAAATGCCGATTTCTGCGCCAAGCCCAAACTCAAAACCGTCTGTAAAGCGCGTACTTGCGTTGACATAGACAGCGGCTGCGTCAACCTGACGCTGGAATTTCTCCGCGTTTTTAAGGTCGGCTGTTACTATGCACTCGCTATGCTTTGTGCCGAAGCGGTTGATGTGCGCAATTGCCTCGTCAACGCTGGAAACCACCTTTGCGGAAAGCCTGTAATCAAGAAATTCCGTGGCGTAATCGCTGTCCTCGGCAAGCTTTTCAACGCTGACATACTGCGCCGTTGCCTTGTCGCCGATTATCGCAACCCTGCTGCCCCAACGCTCGGAAAGCTTATCGTAAAAGGCTTTCGCAATATTTTCGTGAACAAGCACGTTTTCAATCGCATTGCACACAGAGGGGCGCTGGGTTTTCGCGTTGTCAACGATATTCACAGCCATATCAAGGTTGGCGCTTTCGTCAACATAGACATGACAGTTGCCCTCGCCTGTCTGAATAACAGGGATAGTTGCATTTTCAATTACGGAACGGATAAGACCGCCGCCGCCGCGCGGAATAAGCAGGTCGATATACTTATTAAGCTTCATCATGGCGTTTGCAACGCTTCTGGAGGTATCCTCCACAAGCTGAACCGCGTTTTCATCAAAGCCGCAGTCCTTAATCGCGCCGCGCATAAGCGAAACAAGCGCTTTGTTGGAGTTAATAGCGTCGCTTCCGCCGCGCAGAATTACGGTGTTTCCCGCCTTAAAGCAAAGTGCGGCAGCGTCAACGGTGACATTGGGGCGGCTTTCAAAAATAATGCCGATAGTACCCATAGGCACGCGCTTTTTAACCACGCTAAGACCGTTTACAAGGTCGCCGCCGCCGATAACCGCACCTATTGGGTCGGGCAATGCGATAACGGTGTCAACTCCGTCAGCCATACCCTGTATCCTTGCGTCCGTCAGCGTAAGCCTGTCAATCATTGCCTTGCTCATGCCGTTTTTTTCCGCAGCGGCGATATCAAGAGCATTTGCCTCGATAAGAACCGCACTGTCGCGGCGAAGGCACTTTGAAATCTCGGAAAGCGCGGCATTCTTCTGCGCCGTGCCAAGAGCCGATATTGCAGGCTCTGCCTTTTTGGCGTTGAAGCCAAGCTGTTCTATATATTCCATAATCTATTCCTCACATTTGGTTAGCTTTGAAATGCGTACATCTTGCGGTTCCCTCAAAAAGCTCATAGAGCTTGTATGGATTATCACCGTTGATTATAACCGCGTCTATGCCGTACTCGGTGGCGATTTTGGCAGCTTCAAGCTTTGTAAGCATTCCGCCTGTGCCAAGCTTGCTACCCGCGCCCTGCGCAACAGAGATTATTTCCGGCGTGATTGCCGAAACCTCCTCGATAAGCTTGGAACCGGGAAGCTTTGGGTCGCCGTCATAAAGACCGTCAACATCGGTAAGCATTACAAGCAGGTCGGCTTCACAAAGCGAAGCAACAATAGCGGAAAGCGTGTCATTCTCATCAAAATCAAGCTGCTTTATTGAAATTGCGTCATTTGCGTTTATTATCGGTATAACGCCCATCTCAAAAAGCTTATTGAAGGTGTTGACAACATTGAACTTGCGCTCCGCATTGGAAACAACATCACGCGTAAGCAGAAGCTGCGCAACCTTGTGATTGTATCTGCCAAAATTCTCGCTGTAAAAGGTCATAAGCTCCGACTGACCGATTGCGGCGCAAGCCTGCTTTGACGGAATATCCGTCGGCTTTGAGTTAAGCCCCGCTCTAGCCGCGCCTACGCCCTGCGCGCCGGAGGTTACAAAGACGACCTCTCTGCCCGAGTTCTTGATATCCGACATAACCTCTATCAAGTCGTAGCACTTTCTTATATTGAGGTGTCCCGTAGGATAGGCAAGTGTAGAACTGCCCACCTTGATAACGATACGCTTTTTATCAGCAAAACAAGGCATAATTATACCCCTTTTCGATTATTATTTTGAATATGTCCTAGGGAAACGCTGATTAAATCAAATTTGACGCGCTAAAACTAACGCACTCGCGCGGCTGGAATTTGATACGCTGCCGTTTTAATCAGCGTTTTCCTAAATATGCACTCTATCATTATAACAAATATAAACAAAAAAAGCAATACCATTTGATTTATTATCACAGAATTTTTATCAGTTAATATTTTTTAGGCTTGAAATAAAAATTTTTTTGGGCGAAATAGATAAAAACTATTGATTTTTAATGTGCAATATGGTATAATCTTATATGTGCAGTTTTGCAAAAGGCTATATGGCAATATCAAAGGAGAATTTTAGGCATGGATAACATTTCGGAGCAGCTGGTGCCGCGTATCAGCACAGGCTCGGATAAAGCAAAGAAGATACTTGTTTCACTGGGGGCGATTGTTGTTGCCTCGGTTATAATGTGGCTGGCAATAGTTTTCGGCATTTACAGCCTTGTGATTGTCGTTGTATTTGTATTATATGGCGGCGTGTGGCTTGTGTCCAACATGAATGTCGAGTATGAGTACATAATCACCAATAACGAGATGGATATTGACAAGATAATCGGCAGGCGCAAGCGCAAAAGAATGATAACCATAAATCTTGGTTCGGCTGAGGAATTTTCGCCTTACACATCTTCACCTGACGTTAATGTTGACGCAACGGTGCGCGCTTCATCGGGAAGCGAGAAAAACGCGCATTATCTGATAGCTCAGCATTTCTCATATGGCAAGGTAATGCTGATATTCAACCCCAACGAAAAAACACGGGAGGCTATTATGCAGGAGATACCAAGCTCTCTGCGCATAAAAATTACTCATAATGCCAAGTAACAACATCTTCATAAGAGTAGGAACATCGATTATTGAGATAGAGCGGATTAGAAAGATTGCGCGCAATCCAAAATTTTTATCCAAATATTTCTCTGCCGATGAAATACGCTACATAGTAAATCACAACCTCTCCCCTTACCTGCTTGCGGAGAATTATTGCGCAAAGGCCGCCTTTGCCAAGGCTATCGGAACAGGTTCAAGAGTTGTGCAGCCGCGCGATGTCACAGTTCTGCGCGACAGGCTTGACTCGCCCTTTATAATAACCGAGGGGCGCGCAAAAATGCTTACAGAGCGCGAAAATTATGTATACAACCTGTCGGTTTCCCACAGCAGGGATTATGCCACCGCCACGGTTATTATCAACAAGGCAGGAAAAAAATAAGCTGTACTGTGCAGAATAATGATATCTGCACAGTATTTTTTTGAAAAGGAATTTGCAAAATGAAACGTTTGGTTATTGGCATGCTTGCCCATGTCGATTCGGGCAAAACCACGCTGTCCGAAGCAATTCTGTATCGCACAGGCGCGGTGCGCAGCCTTGGCAGAGTTGACCACGGCAGTACGCTTTTTGACAGCAATGCGCTTGAACGCTCGCGCGGGATAACGATATTTTCAAAGCAGGCTGCCGTGCGGTTTGGGGATACAGAGCTTATGCTGCTGGATACGCCGGGGCATATTGATTTTTCCGCCGAGATGGAAAGGACTCTTGCCGTGCTGGATTACGCGGTGCTTGTGATAAGCGGAACGGACGGCGTTCAGAGCCATACGGAAACCCTGTGGCAGCTTCTTATCAGATATAATATACCTACGTTTATCTTTATTAACAAGATGGATATATCATTTCTTTCAAAGCAGTCGCTGATGAATGAGCTTAAAAAGCGGCTTTCGCACAGGTGCATATGCTTTGACGAGCCTGTGCCCTGTGCAGAAACTCTTGAACAGCTTGCCGAGTGCAGCGAGGACATGATGAACAGCTATCTTGAAAGCGGCGATATAAGTCAGGCGCAGATTGCCGCAGCAGTTGCGGGACGCGAGGTGTTTCCATGCTGCTTTGGCTCTGCGCTGAAGCTTAACGGAGTTGAGCAGCTTTTGCAGCTTATGGAGAAATACACGGCTGCGCCTGCTTATCCCAATGAGTTCGGTGCAAGGGTGTACAAAATAACGCGCGACGAACAGGGCGCGCGCCTTACGCACATGAAAATAACCGGAGGAACGCTTAAGGTTCGCTCTGCGCCAAATGGTGTTGGCAGCAGCGAAAAAATTAACCAGATAAGAATTTACTGCGGGAACAAATATTCTACCGCCGACGAACTGCCCGCGGGCAGCGTCTGCGCAGTTATGGGGCTTAACGGCACTTACGCGGGTGCGGGGCTTGGCTTTGAAAGCGGCGGCTTCTCCCCTGTGCTTGAGCCGGTGCTTACCTATAAAATGCTTCTGCCCGATGGCTGCGACCCGCTTTCGGTGCTTGCGCAGCTCAGAAAGCTTGAGGAGCAGGATCCGCAGCTTCATATAACATGGAACGAGCAGCTGCGGGAAATTCACTTGCAGCTTATGGGCGAGATACAGCTTGAGGTTCTGAAAGCATTGATTTCAGAGCAGCTGAGAATTGACGTACAGTTTGACAGCGGCAGCATTGCTTACAAGGAAACTATAAGCGCGCCTGTTGTTGGCATGGGTCACTATGAGCCGCTGCGCCATTATGCGGAGGTTCACCTGCTTATGGAACCTGCCGAGCGCGGAACAGGTCTGCAATTCGGCGTACAGCTTCAGCATGACAGCCTTGATATAAACTGGCAAAGGCTGGTGCTTACCCATCTGGAGGAAAAGGCTCACCTTGGCGTTCTTACAGGCTCGCCTATAACCGATATGAAAATTACGCTTGTTGCGGGAAAGGCTCATCTGAAGCACACCGAGGGCGGAGATTTCAGACAAGCCACCTACCGTGCAGTTCGGCAAGGGCTGCGCAGCGCGCAGAGTGTGCTGCTTGAACCGTGGTACGATTTGAAGGTTGAAGTTCCCAATGAATATATTGGGCGCACGCTTAACGATTTGCGCCGAATGGAATGCACCGATATCACGCAGCACAGCGGCGAGCATACAACCGTAATCAGTGCGGGTGCGCCTGCGGCAAAGCTTCGCGGATATCAGGCGGAGCTGCTTAATTATACGCGCGGCAAGGGTCGGCTTAGCCTTATCACAAAGGGGTATTTTCCCTGCCACAATACAGACGAGGTGATTTCGCAGATTGGCTATAATCCCGATAATGATGTGGAAAATCCTGCGGACAGCGTTTTCTGCTCCCACGGGGCTGGCGTTACGGTGAAGTGGGACGAGGCTCCGTCAAGAATGCACTGCGACAGCGGGATACGCTTCGGCAGTGAAAATGCAGCGCAGGAGGAAGCTGCCGAGCAAACGCGGCTGATATCTCAATACAAGCAGCGCATAGCGGACGACAAAGAACTAATGCAGATTTTTGAGCGCACCTACGGCAAGATTAACCGCGACCCGCGCCGTGCAATGCGCAACGAAAAACAGCCGCAGCACAGCAAAATTCCAAAGCTTGCGGCACTTCCGAAGGGTCCGGAATATCTGCTGGTTGACGGCTATAATATCATCTTTGCGTGGGACGAGCTGAAAACGCTTGCAAAGGATAATCTTGACCTTGCGCGCAGCACGCTTATCAATATTCTGTGCAACTATCAGGGCTTCAGGCAGTGCAATCTAATACTGGTTTTTGACGCATACAGGTTAAAAGGCAGCCACCGCGAGGTTGAACAGATAGGCGGCATAAGCGTGGTTTATACAAAGGAAGCGGAAACTGCCGATATGTATATCGAAAAAACGGCGCACAGGCTTGGCGGCGAGTATCGCGTAAGGGTGGCAACCTCGGATAATATTGAGCAGCTTATAATCATGGGCAGCGGCGCTCTGCGCGTTTCAGCGGGTGAATTTTATGAGGAAGTAAAGCTGGTGGAAAAAACAATCAGACAGCTTATTGAGGACTGATAATATGCAGCTTAAAACAATCGCGCACATAAGGAACGATTTTACAGAAAAATTCGGAATACCGCGGCAGAGCGGGCTTGTACAGGCGGCGCTGTCACAGATAGTATTTGAGCCGCAATACAGAAATCCCGAGGCGCTGCGCGGTATGGAACAGTATACGCACCTGTGGCTGATATGGCAGTTTTCGGAGTCAGTAAGAGATGATTGGTCGCCTACCGTTCGCCCGCCGCGGCTTGGTGGAAATAAGCGCATGGGCGTGTTTGCAACGCGCTCCCCATTCCGTCCAAATCCGCTTGGGCTTAGCTGCGTAAAAATTGAAGCTATCGACCTGCACACCGCCGAAGGACCTGTTATAACAGTATCGGGAGCGGACATAATGAACGGCACGCCGATATATGATATAAAGCCGTATCTTCCCTATGCCGACAGCCACGCAGAAGCTTCCAACGGCTTTGCGCTGTGTGATAAGGGGGCGCAGCTTAGAGTAGAAATTCCCGATGAACTCAGCAAAATTATTCCCGACTGCAAACGCGCCGCGTTAAATGAAATCCTTGCGCAAGACCCGCGTCCGCAGTATCACAACCAGCCCGACAGGGTTTATACAATGAGCTTCGGCGGCTTTGAAATAAGCTTTACGGTAAGCAGCGGCACGCTTACGGTATGCGGTATTTCATAAAAAATTGAAATTAACATTTCTTAAACATTTTGAAAACATCATTAAAATATCAGCGTTGTATAATTAAGCCATAAACAAAAGCAAAGCTTTTTAGGAGGTTTTATTATGAACAGAAACGACGCAGAATTTATGGTGCAGAAAATCCGTACACAGTACATGGAAAAGGACAGCAGCGAGCAAAATCTTGACAAGCTTCGTGCGCTTGACGCGGAAGTAAAGCGTCCCGCCAATATTTTCGGATATGTTTTCGGCAGTATCGGCGCGATTGTGATGGGCGCGGGCATGAGCCTTGTGATGACCGATATCGGCGCGCAGCTTGGAATTTCAAACCCCATGCCAATCGGCGTGATAATCGGCATAATCGGCATGGCGATGGCTATTGTAAATTACCCGATATTCAAGGCGATACTTTCCTCGCGCAAAAGTAAATATGCCGACCGTATTCTTTCGCTCAGCGAAAAGATTATGAGAGAGGAAGGCTGATATGGCAAAATCAAGATTGGTAAAAATCCACAAGAGGATTGAAGCTACCGTAACCAGCTGTTACAAAAAGCTTGAAAACGCTGTTACAACAGGATATTCAATAAGGGGCTTGCCCCGTCATTTAACGTGGCAAGGGTTGGCTTTGCCA
>CAZLBL010000010.1:0-39295 GCA_964557825.1 uncultured Ruminococcus sp. | reverse complement strand
ATACAATAGTGTCGAACTTGTTCGATACGCCTACTGAATGGCAGGTTGGCAAAGCAGTGTCGAACTTATTCGATACGCCCAGTGCCGAACTCGTTCGGTACGGCCACATTAAATGACGGGGCAAGCCCCTTATTGAATTTGCGCGTGTTTCACGCTTTCTGGCGCTTTGCCATTCTGCGCCAGTTGACAAAGCCGTAGATGTCGTTAAGCAGAAACATCACAAAGCAAAGTACCATCGGGATATACGAGGGATTTTCCATGGACGCAAGCACCCACAGGATAATCAGCACCACGTCATTTGCCGCGTATCCGACAGCGTAATACGGGCTTCTGAGAAACGTAAGCCATGAAGCCACAAAGCTTGTTGTTATCGAGATTATGCTGAAAACAAGGTTCGCGTTGTTAAGAAGATACAGCACATAGCCAATTCCCGCCGTGGCTGCTGCGGCGCATATACACATAACCACGATTTGTCGCGCGGTTATGCGGCTTACGGCGACCTCGCCCGTGCCATCAAATGGATTGCGCACCCATGATATTATTGACAGCACAGCTATCGGCGCGGTCATGCACAGGTATGTAAGCATTTCGCCGTAGTAGGTGAAAAAGTAGGATATTATTCCATAGAACACGGCGAATATCACCGTAAGCACCTGCCCGATTACATAGCCCTTTGCAACGAATATAAGCGCGGTTACGCCGATAAGTGAAGCAATAAGCGTAAGCACATCTGCGCCGCCCGATATCACAAACGAGCAGACTATCACCGTTATTGATAAAAGCCAGAGCAAGCGCTCAAATACGGTAAGTCTGCGGAATGGGTTTGTAAGCTTCATAATTTTTACCTCCAAAAAAATAAGCACCCGTTTCATACAGCTTCTAAGACCTAACGCTGTATGCACGAATGCTTTCGCAATTACTACCCGGTGGCAGTGTTTATTTTGTGGCTAAGCTAAAATGCTGGCGGGATATACCTTGCCGCTTTCCAAAGTCGCCATAGGGCAATACGAGCCGAACGCTTGCCATTCGCGACCGTCCGGTGGACGGTTTGGCGCGTTAAGCCAGGAGAGCGACCCGCGAAAGCGGAGCGTTTTTTGCGAACGCAAAAACGTATTGCCTTAAGGGCAATACGAGCATAGCTTTTGCCATTAAAAACCGTCCGGTGGACGGTTTTTAATATGGTGCGCCTGACAGGACTTGAACCTGCACATCTCTCGACATTGGAACCTAAATCCAACGTGTCTGCCAATTCCACCACAGGCGCGGGTACTGTATCATTATAGCAGATTATTTCGTTTGTGTCAAGTAGTGCAGCGCCGAAAAATTCGCCGCACCTTTTCGGCGCGGCGAAGCTTGTTATTTCGTATGTGTAATGGGAACGATTGAGTCGTCAAGTTCATTTTCAACGGCGTTGGTGTTTCTGGGTCTGGCTCTGTTTGTGGCTGTTCTGTCTTCATCTTCAAGCTCGTTAAACGTCACCTGATTTTTGCCCTGCGCTGCTTCGTTGTTCTTGTCGTAAACAGCGTTCATAGCTTTAACGAAGGACTTGTCTGTTTCATGGAACAGTGAAGCGAAAAATTCTAGAATGGAGTCGATAAGGCCCATAATGCCGCTTCTCTCCTTTGAGAGCTTTATTTGCGGGGCGAAATTTATAACCTTGTCACTGTCTTTTCTTATTACGGAAACCTGGTCACCCCTCAGTAATGAAGCAACCACCCTGTAACCAAGGTCAACAGTCGGAGCATCTTTCTTGTCTTTATATTCTTGCGAAGCCTTTTCAAGTTCTCTGTTATATTCTTCCTTTGTCACTATCGGATCAAGGCCAACCATAAAATCAGTTACGCTTATCTGATTATCCTTTAATGCGTTCGAGTCTACTCCGGTATCGCCTGCAATCTTGCCAAGCGCTCCGTAAACCATCTCGTTGAGTACCTGGTTTGCCCATGCCTTATCGGCATCGGTAGTAGTTCCCTCGCTGTAGCGTTTAAGAAATTCGCGGGGCGAAATTCCGTCCTGCACATCGTATTGTATATTAACGGGTACTGCTTGTTCCTCAAGTTCACCGTTCAAAAAAACGCCGGCAAGAGAGTTGACGTCATGGGTATTCTGGTTTGGTGATGTTTTGGCAGCATAAACGCCTGTTGCAAGTTGAATGGTATCCTTGAAATTATCATCTGATAATAATTTGTTCATATCGGGGTGAGCGATAGCATCGATGGCTCCTATGCCTTTAGTCAGCGATTTAATTATGCCATCAGCATACTCAAAGGAGTCTTGAATCATGCCTCTTCTGCCGCTGGAGGACTTCGCTTTCTTCGAATCCATCAGAGTATTCAGAGTGTTTATGACTTCAAGCTGAGCCTGAGATTTTTCATCTATTCCCAATGCTTTGTCGAAAACGTAATTTTTTACTGCTTCCAAGTTATTGGGTGCTACGCCGTTTTTGCTGAGCCACTGTTTTTCATTGCTGAAAATCTTCTCAACGCTATCGCAAACTTCGTGCGCAACACACAGATTGTTCATGGCGTTAAGTGTACCGAATGCTGCATAAGCTGCGTGAAATTCATCGCTCTCACTGGATATGCCCTTGCTTGCTATCAGCTGTTCCGCATCAGCGATAAATTCGTTGATAGATAATGCTTCCGGAATGCTGCTTAAATATTTTCGCTTGGAAATTTCACAATTGTGTAAGTTTTCCTTTGCCATGTTAATCGCTTTGTCGAAAATCTGATCATAAATGCCCATTTCTGTTTCCTCCTTGAATTAAAGGTTTGATTTATTTGTGGCTTTCATATATTTATACGCGCATTATCCCGTTTTGTAACACAATCGGGATAATTTTGCGTAATTCGGATTATTCCATGCCGTGCGTATGCTCAAGCGCGTTTTCTGCGTGATCAATGGTGGAAGTTGTTTTGTTGTTTATGGATTCTGCGTCAAGCAGGCTTTCAAATGTGACCTGTCTGCGCTTTTTCTCAAATATTTCAAAAACTTTTTCCGATTTCTGGTTTTCTTCCTTAAGGAATTCTCTGTTAAGCGATCTTTCGCTGCCGGAAGTGAACAGGTTCAAAAGAAACTCCCATATCGTCTGGAATATATTGAGTTTCTCTTTGTCGTTGAGTATAGGCACGCATTCTACGGGCTTGATGTCCTCCTTTAAGAATATCACACCCTTTCCGTCCAGCATTTTGCCTATAACCTCGCATTTGGCTTCTGTATAGTTGGGGTCGTTGGCGCAGATTTCTTCAAACTTCTCCTGGCTAAGAATATGTGAATTGTGCTTGTCTTTGCTGATAAAGATAAAGTCCGTGGGGAGTATTTCGCCATTGGGTTTAGCGCCAAGCTGCGCGGGCAAAAACTCATCTACATAGGAGTTATACACGCCTACCGCCCACTGCTTATCCTCGTCGGTTAACTGACCGCTTTTGTAATGCTCTATAAAGTCCTTGGGGAATTGAGTCTTCGCACAGTTTATATCAAAAACTGCGGTAATGGACGCTTTGTTGACGTTAGAACCAAACCAGTCTTTATATTCGTCCATGTTGAACTTATTGCCTGCTTCGTTAAGGGCGCGGGTATATTCCTTGGTAGCTTCTTCCATTGCTGCGTGTGCGGGACCAGAATAGTGAGAGTGGTTTGCGTATTTCCATGCGGACGACAGCAGCAGGTCGGTATCAATATCATTTTCATCTTCTGTCGGTTTAACCGTGCGTATTTTGTTGTGTATGGTATGCATCACATAACCCATGCTTTTTTGCAAGTCGTGGTACATACCATCCATATCCAGCCGGGCATTGTGATGTGCCTGATCAAGCAAATTTCTTAGCGGCGGTGCAAGGTGTTCCCAACCATACTCGTTGGCATACTGCTCATCAAGTCGGTCGTCTATATGCTTGCACATCTGCGCTACTGCGTCGGGTATTTCCTCCTGATTTATGCCGAGCTTATCGGCGTTGCGCCTGCACGAGTTTTCCAGATTTTGCTTGGTTTCATCGGCGATATATAAATCATACATCATGCGGAAGGTACGCACTAAAGCAAAAGCTGCATTAAGCAGCTTGGGACTGTCGCTTTTTGAAAATCCGTAAGCTATGTGGTTGTCATCTTGACGCCGATAAAGCGTATTTGAAACCTGCTGGTTCATATCCGCGAAGGATTCATAGGGATAACGGGTAACGATAAACTCCCGCATATGATCCTCGTTGAAAATAAAATCATTTCTTTCAAAGTAATCCTTAGCGTCTAGCATGGCGTCCAAGATAATCGGGTCAAATCTGCTGTCTGTTTCTGCCATTATGATGTTCTCCTAAAATTAAATGTCATTGTGTGTTACATACCAAGCGTTGGGGTGCTTTTGGTTTTTTCGGGTGCTTTTTTCTGCGTGGTGGGTACAACCTTTTCAAGTGCGTTCATGCCCATAATATCCTCAAGGCTTACTTTTTCGCGCGGCATTACGGTTACGGTGTCTTCAAAGCTATCTCTCATTGTCTGCATTGAATCCTGCAGAGCGGCGATGTCATTCTGAAGCTTTTCTTCCTTTTCCTTGCCTATGCCAAGCATATTCTTGAAGAAATCTATTATCTTGTCGATAAAGCTCTTATGCTCCTCGCGCGCGTCCACTATATGAGGGCTTATAAGCTCCAGCGTGCCATCGTCCTTAAGAATAGAAATAGGAGTTTCGTCCAACAAATGTCCGACAATCAGGCTTTTAAAGTGGTCCTGTTTCGTTGGCATAAGCTTCATATGTTTCTCGGAGAAAATGGGCTTTCCGTTGTGCATAAAGCGTTCCCAGGATATAGGTTTGCCGTCTGTGATGCGCTCAAAAATCTCGTTTACCCATTCTGTTTCCTTTTGCGTGGGAACAAAATTCTTTTCGTTGAAGTGCTTCAGAAATTCATGCGGCATAACGGATTCATTGCTGTCTATGGAAATAACGATATCGTTTATGGAGTGGTTGATTATCTGGCGCTCATTGGCAAGAGCCTTTGCGTCCTCAACACCGCTGAATGCAAGCGCGCTTACGTCATTTGTCAGGATTATTGGCATATTCCTGAACATGGATCTTTCATCTTCGCTTTCAAATGACCTTTTTATGATTGTATCAAGCGGTTTTGTGAAGTTCTCCATAAAATCCATGCGCTCACGGGTTCTTCTTTCGCCATCTGAAGTAACCGAAATTGCAAACTCGTGCTTCAAATCCTCTATGAACTTTTTGCCCTGTTCGGTTTCTGGGTGCAGGGCAAGCTTTTCCTCAACGAGTTTTTTAAGCTGCATTTCGCGGTTGCTAAGTTCCTTAAGGTCTGCTTCATCAAAGCGAGTTTTGTTGAAATAATCGTCAATGCCCCGCTTAAACATATCCGTAATAACCACGCTGTTGGCGGCCATGTTTTCAAATTCCATCGCGCCGAGATATGCCTGAAACTTGTTTTGATGGACTGATGGCTCGTTCACGCTGTCCGTATACATCGAATCAACTCGTTTGTACAGGCGATTATAATATTCCTCGAGAAATGTGCCGCGCTCGTTCAGCTCGTTCCTTACGTTTTCGGCTACTATTTCAAGAATTTCTTCGTTTGTCATCATTGCGATGTCCTCCTGAATCATGTTGAAAAATACGTTTTGTTTTCTGCAAGTTTATACGCAGCAAAGCGGAATTTGTAACAGCACCCTTGTCCGCAGCCGTTATGCATCTTATGCATCTGCTATAATAATGTGTACATGAAAGCTATATCATTTTTATGTCTGTTCACTTTGCGCCGTTTTTGGCGTGAAAAATCTTGATTTTGGCGCAAAATATGCCCCTTCGCTCAATTATACCCTATTTTCGGGTTTTTGTCAATCGTTATTTGATTGTTTATTTGCATATTCCTATAATATAGATGGTATTTTCATTATTACAAAGCCGAGGCTTCCGCGTATAAGATAGCAGTACAGACAATTTTGCGGCTTGTCGGACAGATTTATACGGATTTTTGAAAAAACTCGCACTTTTTGTGTTACGAAAAGAGAATTTTCGCGTATAAACTAACAGCACAGTTAATTTGGCAACTGATAATCCGAACTTTATGCGGTTTTTGCGGAATTTCCAACAGCTTTTGTTACGAAATGATAATTGCCGCGTATAAATCAACAGAACATTCAATCCGTATATCACTTAATCAGGAGGGTACAGATAATGGCTAGAGATGATGAACATAAGACTATTGATGGGCAGAGTGCTGTTGGCACTGAAGGGCAGAACGTTGTTGGCACCGAAGATACAGTAAGCGTTGAAGAAATAATGCGCGCCAGAGATGATGCGATTTATCAGGAAGCAAAGAAAATGGATAGCGGTAAGAAGCTGATTGATGAACTGACCGAAGAAATTAACTCAATCAAAATCCCTGACCTTAAGGAACTGGAAAAAGAAGCTCAGGCAGCACTTGACGCGGCAGAGGAAGCTAAGCGCACAGCGCAGAAAGAGACCGAGAGACGTCAGCGGCAGGCAGCAAAAGATCAGCAGATGAACAAGCAAAGGGAAGCGCTGCGCAAACAGCAGCAGATGCTTCTTGAACAGAAAGCAAAACTCCTTCAACTCAATAAGGAGGCAAAACAGATCCTTAATGACGTGAAGAAAGCTGAAAGCAGAGGAACGATGACCGAAGCCGAAAAGCAGCAGCAGGCTAAAGCGCAGCAGCTGCTTGAAGCGCAAAGCGCAAAGGTGAAGGATTATCAGAAGCAGCTTAACCAGCAGATTGCAAGGAGCAAGGAAATAAGCAAACGGACAAATCAGAAGTTTAGAGAAAATCTGCGTCAGGATCGTGAGCGAGAGAGAGAGGAAAGCCGCAAGGAGCGCGAACGTCAGAGAGAGGAAAACCGCAAGCTGATCGAGCGTCAGAGAGAGGAAAACCGTAAGCTGATTGAGCGCATGAAGGCAGAAAGAGCCGCAGAAAACGCAAAGCTGAAATCGCTTAAGGGCGAGGAGCGCAAGAAGTATGCGGCAGAGCTGGCTGCAAAGCGCAGCAGAGAGCGGAGAGCAAAGGCTGCTGCCGACCTTAAGGCAAGGCAGAGCAAGCAGTTTGCCAAGGACGCCAAAAAGATGGAAAAAAGACGTCAGATGCTTAACGAGCGCCGCTTGAACCCCGACAAGAAGAGCTTCTGGCAGAAGCTTAAAGACTTTGTGAAGTCCGTATTCGGCATTAAGCCCGAGGAAAAAACTAAGCCGCAGAATACAAACTCCGGTCCCGAGTACGTTGTAAGGTCTTTAATCAACGACGACAAGCAGAAAGGCAAGGGAAAGTCTGCGGGCAACCAGAAGCAGGCTGCCAAGACTGTTGAGCGCCAGACAACGAATACCTATCAGCAGGCTTTCCGTCCGCAGCAGCAGGCGTTCAGACCTCAGTATCAGCAGCAGGCGCCGCAGGCTCAGCAGCAGGCGCCGCAGGTTCAGCAGCAAGCGCCGCAGGCTCAGCAGCAAGCGCCGCAGGTTCAGCAGCAAGCGCCGCAGGCTCAGCAGCAGGCATTCAGACCGCAGACGCAGCAGTATCAGAATGCACAGCAGGCTTCGCAGATGAGCGATGACAGCATTCAGAATGCATATCAGCAGGCGTACAAGCAGGCATATAAGCAGGCATACAAGCAGGCGTTTGATCAGGCTTCGCGTGAGGAAATGAAGTCCCAGATTCGCGAGGAAATCAAGTCCCAGCTCCGCGAGGAAATCAGAAAGGACGTTATTAACGAGATAAATGCGGAGAAGAAGGCTCAGGAAGCTGCAAAGGCCGAGGAAGTAAAGACCACTGAGGAAGCAAAGCCCGAGGTTAATGAAGAAGTCAAGTCCGAGGTTGAGGAAACCAAGGAAGAAGTAAAGTCCGAGGTTGAGGAAGCCAAGGAAGACACCAAGGCAGAGGTCGAGGAAACCAAGGAAGAAGCCAAGGCAGAGGTTGAAGAAACCAAGGAAGAAACCAAGTCCGAGGTTGAAGACACCAAGGAAGACACTAAGGAAGAAACCAAGGAAAAGCTTTCCTTTGATGAATTGGTGGGAGCAAGCAGCGAGCAGAAAGTTACTCAAGCTGTCAGTGCTGACAGCAAGGAAATTCAGAAGCAGAATTCTATGTCACTATAAATACATTACAAGGAGAATATGAAGATGACCAAGGAAGAACTTAGCCAACAGATACTGGAAGACACCATGCAGACCACGCTGAATGAACTTGACGGCCCTCTACTGGATATCCCGGTAAGAAGCTTTACATTGATGAATGACGATCCCGAAAAGGTAAGATCAGACCTCTCTGTAGTTACGTTTCCGGGCCTTTACAGTAAACTGGGCACCTCCCTGTCGATAAGCGAAATAGCCACAGATGATAAAAAAGACAAGGTAAATATCGCGCGTGCAACTTTGTTTGTGGCGTCAGCGCTTGGCAGCCTGTTTGTAAGGGATAGACTGCGCGACAACATTGACAAGTACTTTGAAGGTGGATTAAGAGACAACCTGAATATGACACCTGATGAGCAGCAGAAGTTTCGCCAGGAGCTTAAGGATAAGGCTACCGAGGCGGTAAAGCGTCAGGCAAACAACCCGGCGGCAAGTAGAATCATTGACAAGATTGACCAGAGCTTTAACCGCATAGCAAACAGTAAGGACGTACCCCAATCGGAAAATGTAAGAGGCGTTCTTGGCAATTACACCGAACGCTTTGTGGGCTGCGGTATGTCGGCGCTTACCGCGCTGAATAATGCAATAAATAATGACGGCAAGGAGCCGCGTGACATTGCAACCGCTGTGGGTATTGTCAAGCAGATGATTTCTGACGATGATAAAGATATCTCCAAAGGCATGGCGTATGGAGAGTTCAGTGAAACCTTTGGCAAGGTTCTGGACGACATAGTAAAGGACGCAGACGAACTGGCAAAAGCGTCTATGACCAACTTTACAAAGACCGATGTTGGGTTTTCCATTGATAAAAGCGCCAAGGTGCAGCCGCTGGATTTTCTGCGCAGCGTTAATGATGCAAAAGAGAGTCACCCCAACGATCCCGAAGCCATAAACCATATCCCCGAGGCGGATTGGGCAGTTAAATTTTACGAAGAAAATCTTTCAGAATTTGGCCTTAAGAATTTTGTGATTGACGGCAAGCCTATGCTCACCGAGTCCCAGATTGCCAAAGTATCAAACAACTCAGCTGAAATAAACACAAATAAGTTTAAGATTGAGCTTGTAAGCGCGCTGCTTTCGGGCAAGGAGGTTATGGCAAAGAACGAAAAGTCAGGCGAGATGACCTTCCTTAATCCTCAGCTGCAAAAAGCCGTGGCGAAAGAAACAAAAACATTGTGGGAAAGCTTTGTTGACTTTATAAAGAATTTGTTTGGCGTTGGCTCAAAGGAGAAAGAGCAGCATAAGGCAATGGAGGAAACTTTCAACAATAATCTGAGAGAATTTAACAACAAGAAGCACATCAAGGAAAAAATTTCCTTTAACGAGCTTTCGGGCATAAATTCGCTCAAAAAGGTTACCACTATGGTTTCGCAGGACCATTCCAAGGAAAAGAAGGCTCCTTCTATCGGAATGTAACCATATACCATATGAATGTAAATACAGGAAAATCCGCCGCGTTTGTCTAAACCGGCGGATTTGCGCGTATAAAAATTAAAAAGTCGCAGATAATACAAATGCGGCTTAAATCGCCGTACATTTATTTACGAAAGGAAGTTTCATATCATGGGAACTGAATTTGCAAACAAGCACATTGGCTGTACTGTAAAAAGCTGCGAGTATCACTGCGCAAACGATAATTACTGCTCGCTTGACCGTATCGAGGTGGGCACGCATGAGTGCAGCCCCAACGAAACACAATGCACCGACTGTATGTCATTTAAGAAAAAGTGCTGCTGATTTCCCACTCCACTGATGACAGTCAGCCGTGTTTTGAACAGCTTTACGCGGACGCTCTCGCCGAAATACTGACAATGCAGAGGGTCTGCGGAAGCTTCTTTACGCGTGGTTAAGCCAAACGATATTCGCCCATGGTTTACTCATGGGCGAATTTTGTTGAATAATCACATTCTGTTGAAAAATCCAGCTTCGCCAAATATAGGCGAAGCACAGGCTGTTGGCACAACATATGGTGATTTTGCATGATTTTTGGCTTTTCAGGTCGTTATGGAGTTGGGATTATTGTGAAAACTGCACAAAAATATGAACAAAACTTCTAAACTTATTTCGGTCAAAACCCGCGGTTCAGCACTTGCAAAAAAATAAAAACCGTTGTATACTTTAAGAGTGGGGAAAAGTGGTGAGATTTTCATGAAAGTGGTGAATAAATCCACCTAAAATCCATAAAACCATTTTTCCGCGTTAAAAAGCAGTACTGCATATAAAATTCAAAAGATGGTCTTTGCACTGTGCTGCTTTAAGGGGAAAATAAAATTATCTACGGAACTGCCGTCTGAGGAGGGCGGCGGCGGAATTGTTTCCGCAAAAATCAGACCTGTCACGGGGACTATGCGGCGGAAAGGGGGAAAAGAGATGTACGGCGAGTTTGAACATACGATAGACAGCAAGGGACGCATGAATTTCCCTGCAAAGCTGCGCGAAACACTCGGCGACCATTTCTTTATTTCCAAAACCATAGGTGAGAAGTGTCTGACAGTACATACGGAGCAAAGTTGGAATTCCATCAGAGAGAGCTTAAAGGGAAAGCCCTCAAAGGTGGCACTGCCCATAGAGCGCTTCCTGTTTGGCGGCGCTTGCGAGGCTGAACCTGATAAGCAGGGCAGAATTGCCATTGCTGCCCCGCTGCGCGCCTATGCGCAGCTTACGGGCGAGGTTGTGGTGGTCGGCATGGACGACCGCGCCGAAATTTGGGATAAGGCGCTGTGGCAGGAGTACAACAGCAGGATTTCCGATGAGGATATCGCTGCGTTTGCGGAGGAAATCGGCTTGTGACAGAATTTTCGCATATTTCAGTTTTGCTTAAAGAAACGGTTGACGGCGCGTTTACAGACCCGAAGGGCGTTTACGCTGACCTCACCACGGGCGGCGGCGGTCACAGCCTGGAGCTTGCAAAAAGGCTCTGCGGCGGGCGGCTGGTCTGCTTTGACAGGGACGCTGAAGCGCTTGCGGCCGCTGGGGAGCGGCTTAAGGGTTACCCTGTCACCTTTGTAAGGAGAAATTTCAGTGAGCTTAACGCGGCTCTGGACGAACTTTGTATCCTGCAGCTTGACGGTATTATTGCCGACCTTGGCGTATCGTCGCACCAGCTTGATACGGCTGAAAGGGGATTTTCGTTCCACAATGACGCGCCGCTTGATATGCGTATGAGCGGGGAGGGGTTCTCCGCGCGCGACCTTGTAAACGAGTACGGCGAGGGCGAGCTTGCCCGCGTAATATTCGCATATGGCGAGGAAAAATACGCCCGCAGGATTGCCTCGGGCATAGCACAGGCGAGACTTTCAGCACCGATAGAAACAACGGGACAGCTTGCAGAGATAATAAAAAGCAGCGTTCCCGCGGCCTATCGCAGGGAGAAAAATCCCTGCCGCAAGACCTTTCAGGCGATAAGAATTGAGGTAAACGGCGAGCTTGACGCGCTTGAAACGGCTTTGTCGGACGGTTTTGACAGGCTTAAAATCGGGGGAAGAATGGCGGTTATCACGTTCCATTCGCTGGAGGACAGGATAGTGAAGAACCGTTTTAAGGAGTTCTGCACCGGCTGCACCTGCCCGCCTGAGTTCCCTGTATGCGTGTGCGGAAAAACGCCGCGCGGCAGGCTTATAGGCAAAAAGCCCGTTACCGCCTGCGAGGAAGAATTAAAAGCAAACAGCCGCAGCCGCAGTGCAAAGCTGAGAGTTATAGAGAAAATCAGTTAAAGCAACACAATTGGACGTATAAAGGAGGGCAATCTGATGCAGATTCCCGCAAATTACAATACAAATTTGGCGTATGACCTTTCAAAGTTTGATGTTGAGGAGCAGGAAAAGCAGAATGCCCGTCACCGTGTTGAGCAGGAGCAGGTCAAGCGCGAGATAAAGATGAACAGCCGTTCAGTTTCAAGAAGCGGCTCAAGGGTTAAGGTTATACTGGCAGCGGGCACGGTTTTTGCAGCACTGTGCGTGGTAAACATACAGTTTACCGCTGCTGATGACTGGGCAAGAATGGTTTCCGATCAGCAGGCAGCCCTTGCGACCGCGCAGGAGGAAAATTCCCTGCTGCAAAGCAGACTGGACGCAAAGGTAAATATCGGTTATATCGAGGAGTATGCCGCAAGCCGTCTTGGCATGGCAAAGGTTACAAACTCGCAGGTGCGCTATCTCAGCGTAAATACCGAGGCACTTATCGAGGTTGAAGCGGACGGTGACAACTCGCTTATCGGCGGAGTAAGCAGCTGGTTCGGGGATATGATGGAATACATCGGTCTGTAAAGGCATAATATAGGGGTGAACAAGCCCTTTTATCTGCCGGCAGTCAACATTATGGAGCAAGGTCGGTTGGTTCTAACGGCTTTGCTCTTTCTTGGTTTATACTGTATTCGACATGGCGTGATAATATCCGACAGGCTTTTGCTGCGGGATTTTGGAGGAAAAATGAAGATACTACCAAAAATATGGCAAGGACTTAAGGCTTGGGACGAAAAAGAGGGCGGCAAGCAGCGCATAATGAAATCTGCCACAAAGCAGGTTATTGTGCTGGCGTTTATCTGCCTGCTGTCTGTTTATGTCGGCTTTTTCCTGCTTAAATACTCTGTGCTTGATGGGGATAAGTGGCGTGTGCTTGCTTCGGCGCAGCAGATGTCCTCTGTCACCATAAAGGCAAGCCGCGGCTCTATACTGGACTCAAACGGCACGGTGCTTGCGCAAAGTTCTACCGTGTGGGACGTTATCATCTCCCCACGGGATATAGCAAAGGCAAACGAAACCGCATATGACCAATATCTTAAAGAAAAGGAGCAGGCAGAAGCCAAGGGCGAAACCGTTTCCGCTTATGTTGACCGCGCACAGCTTATCTGCAAAAAGCTGTCGGAGCTGCTTGGCGCTGATTATAACAAGCTTATAAAGGCAACAGAAAACCTTAACAGCCAGTACTATGTTGTAAAGCGTAAGGTGGAAAAAAACGAGGTAAATGAGATAAACGTATTCCTTTCGGAAAACGGCATAGACGGCGCAAGCGTTTTTATGGAGGAAAGTTCAAAACGCTACTATCCCAACGAAAGCCTTGCAGCAAACATTATCGGCTTTACAAACTATGACGGAGAGGGCGTTTACGGCCTTGAAGCCTATTATGACGATTATCTCAGCGGTACGGACGGCAAGGCGGTTTACGCCAAGGACGCCTACGGCCGCGAGATGGCATACACAAGCGATAAATATTTCTCTGCCGAGGACGGACACGATGTTGTTCTTACCATAGACGAGGTGCTTCAGCATTATCTTGAAAAGAACCTTGAGCTTTGCGTGTCGCAGCACTCCATAATCAACCGCGCGTGCGGAATTATCATGGATTGCAATACCGGCGCGATACTTGCAATGTCCACCGCGCCAAGCTATAACCTTAACAATCCGTCGGAGCTTTACAGCGCATACGACCTTGAGCAGCTTGAACAGCTTAAAGCCGCCGACGCGTCGCAGGAGCAGCTTGACGCGCTTGAAGCAAAATATCGTGAGCAGCAGTGGAAGAACAAGGCGACAACGGAGCTTTATTATCCCGGCTCGGTATTCAAGACAATCACCTGTGCGGCAGCACTTGAGGAGGAGGTTGTTTCTCTCAATTCCACATTCTCCTGCTACGGCTATGCCGATGTTTCGGGAACTAAAATAAGCTGCCATGTCAGCTACGGTCACGGTGAGCTTACGCTTCAGGACGCGCTTGTAAAGTCCTGCAACCCTTCGTTTATCGCGATAGGTCAGCTTCTGGGCGTGCAGAAGTTCAGCCACTATCTTGAAGCGTTCGGCTTTACGGAGCGCACGGGAATAGACCTGCCTGGCGAGTCTGCCAGCCTTTATATCGCAGAGGAGAACATGGGTCCTGTTGAGCTTGCTTCATCTGCGTTCGGTCAGACAAACAAGGTTACGCCCATACAGATGGCTACAGCGTTCTGCGCGGTGGTAAACGGCGGTTATCTTGTAACCCCTTATGTTGTTGATAAGATTATCGACAGTGACGGAAATGTTGTAAAAACCACGCAGGTGCAGGTAAAGCGTCAGGTTATCTCGGAGGAAACCTCGGCGACCATGAGAACCCTGCTTGAAAACGTTGTTGAAACAAACGGCGGCAACAACGCCTACATAAACGGCTACCGTATCGGCGGAAAATCCGGTACAACCGAGCGTATTGACGAATACAATGCTGCAGGTGGTGCTGCTGCGGGCGCAAAAATGACATATGTTCCGTCATTTGCGGCATTTGCCCCCGCCGACGACCCGCAGGTTGTCATGCTGGTTATGGCTGATACTCCCACGGGAACGCAGTATTACGGTTCTGCTATTGCTGCGCCTGTTGTATCGGCGGTGTTTAAGGAGGGTCTGCCGCACCTTGGCATTTATCCCACCTATACCGCAGAGGAGCTTGCAAAGATGGACGCAGCCGTGCCGTATGTGCTTGGATATCAGGCGCAGCGTGCAGAGTCCGCACTTGCCGCAAGGGGCTTTGAGGTGCGTATAATCGGCGATGTTACAAGCAGCGATACAGTAACAACGCAAATCCCCGGCGCTGCCGCAAGCATACCAAAGGGCAGTACAGTGGTGCTGTATCTTGGAAATTCTGATAATTACGAACTTGAAAGCGCCGAGGTGCCCAATGTTCTGGGTATGACGGTGGCGCAGGCAAACGAAGCCATAACCAATGCGGGCTTTAATATCAAGATATCGGGCGGCGCTGCCGACAATTCGGACGCGGTTGCCACAATGCAGTCCATAGGCGCGGGCGTTAAGGCATATAAGGGCAACGTTGTTGAGGTAACGTTCCAGGTTAATTCAAGAGAGGGATAGGCATGACTTTATCACAGCTTTTTTGCGGACTTGCAGAAGTTCCTGCATATATGGCTGATACAGAAGTGCGCGGCGTGACCTCGGACACGCGCGAGGTGCAGAGCGGCTTTGTGTTTGTCTGCATTAAAGGGCAAAGCTTTGACGGCCATGAACACGCGCAGGCTATGCTTGATAAGGGTGCGGCGGCTGTTGTTTCTGAACGGCGGCTTGGCCTTGCGGGGGAAATAACCGTTGAGGACACCCGCAGCATTTATCCCGAGCTTCTTAAGGTATGGTACGGCTGCCCCACGGATAGCTTTAAGCTTTGCGCGGTTACAGGCACCAACGGCAAAACCACAATTGTAAATCTCTGCGCGGGTATAATGCGCGCCATGGGGAAATCCGTTGGCACGATAGGCACGCTTGGCGTTGATACGGGCAGGGGGCTTGAATATTCCCACGGCGGGCCGCCCACGACTCCTGAGCCGCGCAGGCTGTATTCCCTTTTTTCACAGATGGCGGAACACGGTGTGGAGTACTGCTTTATCGAGGCAAGCTCGCAGGCGCTTGCGCAGCACCGCTTTGCGCGGGAGAATTTTGCGGCGGGCGCGTTTACAAACCTCACCCAAGACCATCTTGACTATCACGGCACGATGGAGAATTATTATCTTGCCAAGCGTTCGCTTTTTGATATGTGCGGCGCGGCGGTGATAAATATTGATGACCAATACGGCAGGCGCACGGCGGAATATTGCCGCGAAAACGGCATAGCCTGCGTTACTGTAAGCGTAAACGGCAGGGCGGATTTTTATACCGAGCAGGTTAATCTTACGGCACACGGCGCGGAATTCTTCCTTACCGACAGCGCGGCGCAGAAAACTTATCCCGTGCGCATTGCGCTTACGGGTCTGTATAACGTCAGCAACGCGGTGCAGGCGGCGGTTATGTGCGGCAGGCTTGGTTTTCCGCTTGGGCAGTGCCTTGGTGCGCTTGAGCAGGTGCGCGGCGTAGGCGGCAGGCTTGAAACGCTGTACAGCGGCGATTTTACCGTGATACGTGATTATGCGCATACTCCCGATGGGTTGGAAAAGCTGCTGCAAACGTTGAAACCCCTTGCAAAGGGCAGGCTGATAGTTCTTTTCGGCGCGGCGGGAGAGCGCGACAGCGGCAAGCGTCCCGCGATGGGCGAGGTCTGCGCGCGCTACGGCGATTATCTTATAGTTACCTCGGATAATCCCGCGCATGAAAATCCGCAGGAGATAATTTCTCAGGTTGCTGAGGGCATTCCTGCAGAAACGCCGTTCGCGGAGTTTATCGACCGCGCGGAGGCTATAAATCATGCCATGGATATGCTGGGGCAGGGCGACCTGCTGGCGCTTTGCGGCAAAGGACATGAGGATTATCAGATAATAGGCGATGAATACGTTCGCTTTGACGAAAGAGAACTTGTTGAAAAATACCTCAAAGAAAAGGGATTGATTTGATGTTTACGGTACAAGAGATAGCGCAGGCTGTCGGCGGCAGGATAGCGGGAAACGGCAGTGTCGCTGTCAGCGGAGTTTCCACCGATACGCGCACCATACAGCGCGGCGACCTTTACATAGCCGTAAAGGGCGAGAATTTTGACGGCAACGATTTTATAGCGCAGGCAGCTGAAAACGGCGCGGCTGCGGCAATTTCGGACAGGGCAGAGGGCGCGGACGGCTTCGGGATACCGATAGTTGCGGTTGAGGACAGCCGTGCGGCGCAGCTTAAGCTTGCGCGGCATTACAGGGACAGGTTTTCCGTAAAGCTTTGCGGGGTTACGGGAAGCGTGGGCAAAACCTCCACAAAGGATATGATTTACGCGGTGCTTTCTGCACGCTTCAATACGCTTAAAACCGAGGGCAATTTCAACAACGATATCGGGCTGCCGAAAACGCTTTTCCGCCTTGACGAAAGCTGCGGCGCAGCGGTTATCGAGATGGGAATGTCTGACCTTGGCGAAATAAGCGCGCTTTCAAAATCGGCAGCGCCCGATTGCGCGGTGATAACCAACATAGGCTACTGCCATATTGAAAATCTCAAAACACGGGAAAATATACTTAAAGCAAAGCTGGAAATACTTGACGGCGCGCGGGAAAACGCTCCGCTTATCCTTTGCGGCGATGACGAGTATCTGCGCACGGTGGATATAGCCGGCAGGCGCGTTATCCGCTACGGCTTCGGCGCTGACTGTGAGGTGCGCGCGGAGGATATCGTACATCTTGAAGACGGAGAAAAATTTACGCTTGCCGCCGATGGAAAGAGATGTTCCGCACAAATTCCCATAAGCGGGGAGCATCATATACTTAACGCGCTTGCGGCGTTCTGCGTGGGCAGAGAGTTTGGTATGCAGGCGGCTGATATTATTCCTGCGTTTATGGACTATCAGGCTTCGGGAATGCGCCAGAAAACCGAGCAGCGCGGCGGTCTTACCCTTATTCTGGACTGCTATAATGCAAGTCCAACCTCCATGAAAACTTCGCTTTCCGTGCTTAAAAGCCGAAAGACAAGCGGCAGAAGGATTGCGGTGCTTGGCGATATGCTGGAACTTGGTGAAATGTCGCGGCAGCTTCATGAGCAGCTTGCGGATTATGTGTGTGACAGCGCGGACGCCTGCTTTCTTTACGGCGAACAGATGGCTTTCTGCGCCGATAAGCTTTTACAGCGCGGCTTTGCTGTGTTCCACGATACGGATAAGCAGCGGCTTGCCGACAGGCTTAATAGCTTTGCGCGCGAGGGAGATGTGCTGCTGTTCAAGGGCAGCCGCGGTATGAAAATGGAAGAAATAGCTGAAAAAATCAGATAAAAGAGGAAAACTCCGATGATGTGGATTAACGTATTTGCGGCTGCTGCCGCGTTCCTTATAACATGGCTTGCGGGAATTTGGTTTGTCCCGCTGCTTCACAGGCTTAAATACGGACAGACTATTCTTGATATAGGTCCCAAATGGCACAAGGAGAAAAAGCAGGGAACGCCCACCATGGGCGGCGTCATGTTTATTGGCGCTGTGCTGTTAAGCTTTGGCGTTGGCATTGCGGTTTACTGCTTTACTGACAGTTCCGCGCTTGTGGGGCAGCTTGGCGCTTCTGCTAAGCTTCAGGAGCTGATACGCTCCTCCGCAGGGTTTGTGTTTGCGCTTATGATGGGCTTTATGGGCTTTCTGGACGATTTTATCAAGGTGAAGAAAAAGCGCAACGAGGGACTTTCCGTTATACAGAAAACCGTTTTGCAGGTGCTGATTATAGCCGCCTACTTTGCAACGCTTTACCTCAGCGGCGATACGGGAACTGCCATAAGCTTCCCTTGGGGCTGGCAGCTTGATATGGGACTGCTTTACTACCCCGTTATGGGCGTTGTGGTTTATTATATCGTAAACGCGGTTAATCTTACGGACGGCATTGACGGGCTGTGTTCCTCGGTGACGGTGGTTTACATGGCGGCATTTGCGGTTATTTCGTCCGTTGTGGGAGCGTTTGGACACACGCTGCTTGCACTGTGCGTGGCGGGTGGCTGTATCGGCTTTCTTATGTGGAATTTTCCTCCCGCAAAGGTATTTATGGGCGATACAGGCTCAATGTTCCTTGGCGGCGCGGTGTGCGCGCTTGGCGTAGGCTGCAATGCCGAGGTGCTTATGATTATCGCGGCGCTTGTGTATATTATGGAAGCGCTGTCGGTGGTAATCCAGGTTACGGTGTTCAAAATCACCAAAAAGATTTATCACACAACCGAGGGCAAGCGCCTGTTCAAAATGACCCCTATTCACCATCACTTTGAATTAAGCAAGTGGAGCGAGGTTAAGATTGACGTTGTATTTTCGCTTGCTGCCGCGGTATTCGGCGGCGGCGCTGTGGCGCTTGCGTTTATGATGTTTGCATAAATTCCCCGAAACAGGAGGTACTATGGCTGCTTCAACAGTAAAAAAAGGCACGGCAAAGCCTGCTATAAAGCCAAAGACTGCACAAAAACCCGCACCTGCGGGCAAAGCCGCAGTTCCTGCTGCTGCGGCAAAATCCGCTGCGCCAAAAAGAAAGACCCGCAGGGAGAAAGACCCCAACCGCATAGGCTTCTTTTACGGCAAGGGCAGCATTGACGTGCCTATGCTTATTATCACGATATCGCTGCTGGTGCTTGGCATAACCATGATGTTTTCGGCGAGTCATGCGCTGTCCTACCGCGACAATAACGGTGACAGCTACGGCTACGCGGTAAGCCAGATGACCTTCGCGGGCATTGGGCTTGTGCTGATGTTTATAATCAGCTTTGTGGATTACCGCCTGCTGCGCAAGGAGTTTAAGCCTAAGCTTTTCGGCAGACAGATAACCTTTACATTTTCGCATATTGCGCTTGCTGTGGGACTTGTGCTGACGTTTCTTGTAATCCCATTCGGCGTAAGCAACACAACCGATGGTCCGCGCCGCTGGCTGCCGATTTTCGGACGTACCTTTCAGCCGTCGGACGTGCTTAAGTTCGCGCTGATAATATTCTTTGCGTACTACATATCCAAAAACTACAAAAAAATGCGCTACACCATGACGGGACTTGTAAAGCCGGGCATACTGCTTGTTGTTATCACATGGCTGATGATGAAGCAGCCGCACCTTTCGGGTCTGCTGATAATGCTGATGATTTCGGCGTTTATGCTGTTTATCGGCGGCGTTAATATGAAAACGGTCATAATTGTGGGCGGAGTTGCCATTGCGCTGCTTGTTGTGGTGGTTATGGCAAGCGAGTTTACCTACTTTGCCGACCGTATACGCTACACCTTCGACCCGCTTGCGGATACCAACCGTAAGACATATCAATCTTATCAGGCGGTGCTTGCCATAGGCTCCGGCGGACTGTGGGGCGTTGGCTTCGGAAATTCCGCGCAGAAATACTATTATCTCCCCGACGCGGAAAACGACTTTGTTTTTGCCATACTGTGCGAGGAGTTCGGACTTATCGGCGGCGCGCTGGTTATAATACTTTTCATGATATTTGTATTCAGAGGCTTTTACGTTGCCAGAAAGTCCGAGGACAGATTTGGTATGCTGCTTGCCACGGGAATTACATTGCAGGTTGGTATACAGGCGCTGTTCAATGTAGGCGTGAATTGCTGCTGTCTGCCCAACACGGGCATTTCCATGCCGTTTTTCAGCTATGGCGGCACGGCGCTTGTTATACAGCTTGCCGAGGTGGGACTGCTGCTTTCGGTATCGCGCAGGTCAAAATTGAACTAAGGACGGTATAGATTATGAAGATTGTTTTTGCCGCAGGCGGAACTGCGGGTCACATAAATCCCGCGCTTGCAATAGCGGATAAGCTTAAATCGGTGTTTCCCGACGCGGAGATACTGTTTATCGGCACGCCGAAAGGGCTTGAGGCGCGGCTTGTAAAAAAGGCGGGATATGACTTCCGCGGCGTTGAGATGGCAGGCTTTCAGAGAAGCCTTTCGGTAAAAAGCATAGGAAAGAATTTCAAGGCGCTTTACTATTATCTTATATCGGCAAAAAAGCAGACACGGAAAATTCTTAAGGACTTCGCTCCCGATATCGTGATAGGCACGGGCGGCTATGTTACAGGCACCGTGCTTACGCAGGCGGTATCGCTTGGCATAAAGACCATAACGCATGAAAGCAATTCCTACCCCGGCATGGCTACCAGAATGCTTGCCAAAAAGGCGGATAAGGTTCTGCTTGCAACTGAGGACGCGATGAAATATCTTCCCGACACGCAGCGCTGCATTGTTACAGGTAACCCGCTGCGCAGCAATATAGAGATTGAGGAGCGCAGCGCCGCAAGAAAGCGGCTTGGTCTGCCCAATGACTTCACCGTGCTTTCCTTTGGCGGAAGCCTTGGCGCAAACCGCATAACAGAGGCGGTTGCGGAGCTTATCGCATGGGAGCAGCAAAAGGGCGGCATAAATCACATACATTCCTATGGCGGAAGCTGGCATGACAAATTCTATGACGCGCTTCGGGAAAGCGGCGCGCAGGAGGATAAATTCCGCCACATCTTCAAGGATTATATCGACAATATGTACACCTGTATATGCGCCGCAGACCTTATAATCTGCCGCGCTGGCGCAATGACTATAACTGAGCTTACCGCGATAGGCAGACCCGCTATTCTTGTGCCGTATCCTAATGCGGCGGAAAATCACCAGTATTACAATGCGCTTACGCTTAGCAACGCAAACGCGGCTGTGCTTATAGAGGATAAGGACCTGACAAAGGCAAGACTTGTGGAGGAGGTTTCCGCGCTGTATTCAGACCGCGAGCGCCTTGCACAGATGGAGCAGAATGCTAAGCGTTCCTCGAAGAACAACGCGGCTGATAAAATTCTTTCCGAGATAATCGACTTGCTGGATAACCACATTTAACAAAATTCCCCCTCGGGCATAATATGCAGTATGACTTTTATTATGCTTTGGGGAGATGATATAATGGAAAACCGTCAAAGGCTTGTTGTAAACGGCGGACGCGTTATAGAGGGAGAACTTGCGGTTCAGGGCGCAAAGAACAGCGTGCTGATTCTGCTTTCTGCGGCGGTGCTTGCACATGGCGAGGTTATACTACATAACTGCCCGCAGCTTACGGACGTTGACGCGGCGTGCAGGATACTGACGGGGCTTGGCTGCCGCGTTTCAAGAAGCGGCGGCACGATATGCGCGGACAGCTCCGTGATAAGCGGCTGTGAAATTTCCGAGAGCCTTATGCGCGAAATGCGCTCGTCAATTATGTTCCTTGGCTCCATACTTGGCAGGGCGGGCAGGTGCAGGCTTGGCTTCCCCGGCGGGTGCGAGCTTGGCGCGCGCCCTATCGACCTGCATTTATCTGCACTGCGGCAGATGGGCGCAGTGATAACCGAGGAGCATGGCATACTTGACTGCCGTGCTGATAAGGGACTTCACGGGGCAAAAATCAATCTTTCCTTTCCCTCGGTAGGGACAACAGAGAATATCATGCTTGCCGCAGTGTGCGCCGATGGCGTAACCGAGATACACAATGCCGCGCGCGAGCCTGAAATACGCGACCTTGCGGCATTCCTTACAAAATGTGGTGCGAGAATAAGCGGCGCGGGTGAAAGCGTAATCATAATAGAGGGCGTGCAGAGCCTTTTTCCCGCAGAATACAGCGTAATGCCCGACCGCATTGCGGCGGCGACCTATCTGTGCTGTGCGGCGGCAACAGGCGGCGAGCTTATCCTTACGCGCTGCGGCGCGCAGGATATGACGGCAATTCTTTCCGTGCTGGAAAGCATGGGCTGCCGCGTTTATCCTTATGGCGAGGGCAAGCTGTATTTCAGCAGAAAGCGCAGGCTTAAAGCCCCGCCTACCGTGAGAACCATGCCGTATCCTGGCTTTCCCACGGATATTCAGGCGCCGGTAATGGCGGTGTGTACCCTTGCGGAGGGAACCTCGGTATTTGTGGAAACCATATTTGACAGCAGATACAGGCACGTTCCGGAGCTTGTGCGCCTTGGCGCGCAGATTAAGGCTGAGGGCAGGGTAGCCGTGGTTGAGGGCGTGAAGCGCCTTACGGGGGCAAGGCTTATGGCGGCGGAGCTTCGCGGCGGCGCGGCGCTGATAACGGCGGCGCTTGCGGCGGAGGGCAGCTCCGAGATAGGCGGTTTGTGCTATATCGACCGCGGCTATGACGGTATTGACGCTACATTGCGCCGCCTGGGCGCGGATATCAAAAGAGTTTAGGAGTGGACGTTGTGAAAAAAAAGGACGTAAAAAACAATCCCGCGCCGCAGCATAACGGCGCGCACAAGGCGGCAGCGTCCGCTAAAAAGCCCGCTAAGAAATCGGGCGTCTTGGGTGGAGGAAAGCCTGCTGTCAGTGCAGGCAGACCCATGGGTGAAAGTTTTCGGTCGGCAGCGCCTGCAAAAAAGTACGTTAAGAAATCCGGTATTTTTGGCAGCAGGAAGTCGAAATCCGCAAAAAAGCCAACTGTTGGTGCGGCGGCAAAAAATCCCCAAGCCGCAGAAAAATCCACGCAGAAGCCAACCCCTGCCGACAAAGCGGTGCAGCGCGAGATTACGGGCGAACAGCGCAGGGCATACAACAAGGCGGTTAAAAAGCGCACCGCAAGCAATAAGCGGCGCGGCAGACGCGGCGGAAATTATGTGCTGTATTATGCATTTGCGGCGGTTGTTGCGATAATTGTGTTTATTATTCTTGCAAACGTGGTGCTGTTCAATTGCAATTCGATAGTTGTTGAGGGCATACAGAAGTATACGGCAGAGGAAATAATCGGCGCATCGGGGATAAAAAGCGGCGACAGTCTGCTTAGAATTGATGAAAGCGCGGCAGAACGCCGCATTGCAAATGCGTTTCCGTTTGTGGACGCGGTTGAGGTTGCAAAGCGCTATCCCACAAAAATTGTGATTACCGTTACCGAGGCGGAGCGGTGGTATGCCGTTCAGCATGGCAGCGATACCTATACTGTATCAAGGCTTGGAAAGATTATAGAGCAGAAAAATGCGGACAAGCTGCCCCTTGTTATCGGTTATGAGGCGGCAGAGCCTGTCGTTGGCGGTACGCTTACAAGCACCGTTGACGGCAAGAACGACCTGCCCGCACAGGTGCTTTCTGCAGCGGAAAAGGCGGGGGTTTCGGGAATTACCTCCATAGATATCACAGACCGCTTTGAGATAAAGGCTGTGGTTGACGGCAGGATAACGCTTCAGCTTGGCATAGCTACCGAGCTTGAAAACAAAATGTACATAGCAAAGGCGCTTATAGACGACGAAATTACGGCTACGGAGCAGGTTACGGTGTATCTTACAAATACCGAAACTGTCTACGTCAGGGATAATAATATGATAGACAACCCCGTGCAGACCGCCCCGGTGCTGCCCGAGGAAACCACAGAGCCTGAAGAAACCGCCGAAGCATAGGGATTGTGCTTTGTTTTGGGATTTACAGAAATTTCTTTTAAAAAACAGTTGCATTTTGGGTTCACATCTGCTATAATAGATAGTAGATTACTATATTTGGGGTATTCCGTTGTATATCCTTGTATGAAAAATAAAAGCTTTGGAGGACAAAGACATGGCATTTGAAATAGATAAGCATGATGACGATTTTGAACTTGACGAGTTTGAGGACGCCACCAAAATAATGGTTATCGGCGTTGGCGGCGGCGGCGGAAACGCTGTTGACCACATGATTGAAGCAGGCATGACAGGCATAGACTACGTTGTGGCAAATACCGATGTTAAGGCGCTGCGCTCCAAGGACGGCAGCAAGATGAAGCGCCTTCAGATTGGCAAAAAGCGTACACGCGGTTGGGGTGCAGGCAACGAGCCTGCAGTTGGACAGGAGTCCGCAGAGGAAAGCCGTGACGAGCTTACCGCAGTTATGGATAAGGTTTCCATGGCGTTTGTTGCGGCAGGCATGGGCGGCGGCACAGGTACTGGCGCAGGTCCTGTTGTGGCTTCCATTGCAAAGGATAAGAATATACTTACCGTTGGCGTTGTTACAAAGCCTTTCGCATGGGAGGGCAAGGAGAAAATGGTGCAGGCAATGAAGGGCATTGACGAAATGCAGAAGTATGTTGACGCACTTATTGTTATCCCCAACGAAAAGGTCAAGGAGATTTCCAACAGCAAGCTTACCACAATTGAAGCGTTCAAGGCTGTTGACAGTGTGCTTTACAAAGCGGTAAAGGGCATATCCGACCTTGTAACAGGCGTTGGCTTTATGAACGTTGACTTTGCCGATGTTACCATGGCGCTTAAGGACAGCGGCATTGCGCATATGGCTATGGGCAAGGGTAAGGGTGATAATAAGATTGAGGACGCTCTTAATGAGGTTCTGCACAGCCCGCTGCTTGAAACCTCTATTTCCGGTGCGCGCAGGGTTCTGCTTAACGTAAGCATTCCCACGTCCTGCACGCTGGACGATTTTGACGCAATTTCCGCAGAAATCACCAAAAACGCCGCTCCTAACGCAAGGGTTAAGGCGGGTATCATGTTTGACGATAATCTGGACGATGATGAGATTTCCATTATCGCAATTGCTACCGATTTTGCAGGCGCAGCGCCTGCGCGTCAGCAGGATAAATTCACTGTTGTTTCGGAGGAAACTGTGTCCTCTCTGTCGCCTGCTGGCGCTATGCCCATTTCCGATGCAGATACGGGCGATATAGACGCGCTGCTTCAGATACTCAACAGTTCAAAATAATTTGCTTAAAGATAACTAAGAGTATAAAATTCCGTCGGTTTTCGGCGGAATTTTTGTCCTGAAAAAACAAAACGCGCTGTTTACATATATTTATCCGTTTTATGGCAATATATTTGTGAAAAATAATAAACTTCTTCAAACCCCTTGAAATTTTTCCGCTTTTGATATACAATAATAATGCATGGCATTGTGCCCATATCCGCCGGACGGGAAGTTCATGTCGGTTATACATATATATTTTACAGGAGGCAATTTTTATGTTAAGAAAGGTTAGAAGGCTTGGTGCTGTTGTTATGGCACTGGTGATGATTTTTGTGTTGTCAGTTGGCGCTTGTGCGGCGTTTGTATCCAAGGTGGATACTGACGGCACGGCAGACGGCGCTGTTACATTGGACGGCTTTACAGCCGCATTCTCCGTTTCTAAGGACGGGGCGAAGTCTATAAACTACTATCTTGACGGCGACGCGCTGAACGCCGAATTTTGGAACAACTCCAACGCTTATGTTGAGATAGACCTTACCCTTAATTCCGCGGCAGATGATGTTTATGCAATTCTTCCCGCATTTACAAGCGCATGGGGCTGGGTAAATCCAAGCGTGTGGGATACTTACCTTGTAAACGGCAGCACTGTTACGCTGAGAGAGCCGCTGTCTACATATTATTCTGAGTTTAAGAATAATACCCCCTTGCTTATCCGTGTGCAGATTTGCTCCAACTCGGAAACCGCAGAAACGGTGGAGATTACTGTAAGCGAGTTAAGATTTGTAGGCGTTGACGGCGCAGAAGCAGTCCAGCCCGATGAGGAGGTTTCTGTTCCTGCTGACGATGATGAGCAGGGGGCTTCCGTGCCCGAGGATAACGCGGCAGAGGAGAGCAGCACACCCGATGAGCCTGCTGATGAACCCGCAGACGAGCCTGTATCCTCCGATACATCTTCCGCTCCCGCTGAGGACGATACCTCGCGCCCTATCACAACAACCACGCAGCCCTCGCAGACCACGACCAACGCGCCTGCTTCCACAACAACGGCGGCGGCAGACAGCGCAGGCGGCAGCGGCATAGCAGGTCCTATCATTATAATTATCGTTGTGGTAGTGGTGATTGCAGCGGCGGCTGTCGGATTTATCATTTACAGAAAGAAGAAGTTCTATTGATTATTTTCAGGTGCACCGCGCGGGCATAAGCCATGCGCGGTATGTCCGTAACAGAAAGGAATTTGCCATAATGGACAAGCTTGTTGCTTTTTTCAAAAATGTGTGGTTCAAAAGGGGCGTATCCCTGCTGTGCTGGGCGTACACGGGTTTGATAGTCTGGGTGGCGTGGCTTAATCTTGCCTACACATTCCATTATGACAACGCAAGCGCGCTTTTTGTGCTGTATCTTTTTGTAAATCTTGCGGCGCTTGCGCTTATGATATACACGCGGCGGCAGGTGCTTACCATGATTAACACTATGCTGCTGCCGATTATCGTGTTTCTTATCGTTATTTTCGCCTACGGAAACTGGTATATGATTGCGCCGCCCCTTGTGGTGGTTGTGGTGGCATTCCTTTTCAGCGGAATGAACGAAACGCTAAAGACTGTTTTCGGCACAATGCTTCTGCTTATGTACGTTATAGGCGTTGCTGCGTATATTGCTATCGGAATGCTTATGTCGGTAAGCTTTACTGGGGTTGAGCTTTCAAAGCGCGACCTTAAGTATGAAGTCCCCTCCCCATCGGGTGAGTACCGCATTGTGCGCTATGTTGACGACCCTGTGGGCGACCGCCGTATCGCTTCTTACTATATAGAGTATACAGGCGATGATGTGGAAATCCCGTTTGGCTACTGCAAAAAGGTTCTCGGCTGTCAGCACGCACATTCAATGCAGTACACGGGGCAGAGCGATAACCCCGTTGTGTGGTATATCACCGATGTGTACGGCGAAAATACAGAAATGCTGCGCGTTGAGGGCAGCCTTAGAGAAAATCCCTATCTGATTAAGCCTGCGGAGTCTGATGAAGCGGACGACCTTGAAGAGGTTCCCGCATTCGGCGAAACAAAGGAAGCTGCGTCAGACACTCACGAAACAAAGGAAGCTTCGGAGCAGACGTTTGAAGCTTCACAGGCGGCATAAATTACGGACGGCGGGCGCAGGCTGCTTAGCCGTCCTTTTGGTATACTAACGGCGCTGCCGTATTGAAAGGAGCTGTACCGTGGACAGAACGCTTCATCTTGTCGGTATGAATTCCAGCGAGATTATCATGCTGAGATATCCGCGCTCGCTGCTTAATTTCTGCGAGTTTGACCTTGCCTATTTTGCGGAGAACGCTATCGCCGTGTGCGACCGTGCGCTTAAGGACGGCGAGCCTGACTTTGACAGGGTGACGGAGCTGCGTAATTCTCTTAAAAGCGCGCACGTCTATATAGAAAACAATATCCGCACAACCTATGATAAAATAGTGCTTGACTGCTGGATTGACTATGTGTGCCGCAGGGATAACGTTGGCACGGGCGCACTCTGGAACAGGTTTATGCCGTGCAGCACCATGTTTGAAAAATCCGTCTTTACGCGGCTTTGCGATTACCGCTACAACCGCGCCATAAACGAGTGGCTTAACCTTGTGCGTGTGCAGGATTACGCCAAAAACAAGATAAGCTTTGTGTTTGCGGACGATATTTCCTCGGCGGCTGAAGCGGCGGCGCGCAGAAATTATTTTGACCTTATGTTCAGCGTTACCGCGCAGGAGCTTGGCTGCCGCGTGGAGGAGCTTGGCGTTACAAAGGTGTTTTCGGTGGGCAGAACGCCCTCGGCGGCATTTATGTTCCCCAATATCTCAAAGGATATCGTTAAAAATCTTCTGGCGGATTTTGATTATTCCGAAAATTATTCCGACAGCAGCCACAGCGGCAGCCTGTCCGACCAGATAGCAATGGACGCGTTTTCCTATATGAAGCGCGGTCTTGCGCAGGAGTATGCAAGCTACAACATAACCCGCAGCGAGATTGAAAATTCTCCCCAGAAAATATATATGCCCTGCGGACTTAAAGCTGTTGCCGACCTTGAAATAGACGCGCTTATTGAAAGCGGCGGCTGGCTTGCGCACTGCAAGCGCTGCGGAAGATATTTCGTGCGGGACGACAGCTACACGGCAGAGTATTGCTCGCTGTTCAATCCCGGCGGCAAGACCTGCCTGCAAATATATCAGCAGGAACACCCGCAGAGCCGTATTCCCGCAGAGCTGCAAAAGAAATTCACCGAAATCACGGACGAAATGTACAGCCGCGTGGATGTTTCTATGACCCTTTCGGAGTACGAAAGCTGGAAGGTCTATCTTGACGCGCTGTATGAAAAGGCGGACAAGGGCGAAATCCCTGTTGACGAGCTTGAAAGCTTCATCAGCTATTCGCATTCTCTTGATATTTCCCGCAGCAACCCTGTGCGCGTTGTTGCGAAAAGGGCAGACCGCCCCTCGAAGGAGCGCGTGGTTAAGCCGTTTATTCCAAAGCGCATAGACCGCAGCGAGCTTGACGCGCAGGAGAAGCCTAAGCCTGCCGCAGATGATGAGGACGAGCAGGAGCGTGATGAGCCGACGGCGGGTGCGCGCAAGGCGTTCTTTACCTCGCCAAGCGTTCAGCAGCGGCGGCAGAGTTCGCAGCGTGAAGCGCCTGTTACAAGGCTGATAAGGGCGGAGGAAGCCTATGCTCCCCGCAGCAATACCTTTACGCCGTTTGGTCAGACCGCGCCTGCTGCAGAGCCGCAGCCTGTTTATGAGCGCCCGGTAACTCCTGTTTTTGACGAAGCGCCGCAGTCTGCACCCGAGCCGGAAATTGATATGGAGCGCGTAAGCGAGCTGCTTGGAAAGCTTGCAAAGCTTGAAAGCGGTAAGCGCGATAATGCGCCCGCGCCTAAGTCTGAACAAGCTGTGCCAGAAGCGCAGCCAAAGCCGCAAGCCGCTCCCACCGCCAAACCGCAGGCGGAGCAGCCTGTGTTCGACCTGTTCGGCGATGTTAAATATGAGAACGAGGACAGCCTTGAAACCCACGGCAATATGTTTGACCTTGAGCGCGACAGCGCTGCTGAAATCAAGCCGCAGGCGGAGATAAATCCCCCTGCCGCGCCGCAGACGGATTTTGCGGAAGCCCCCGCGCAGCCGAAGCCGAGGGTAATCAAAAAGAACGCAGCGGCGATTTCAGCTTACGGAAAAATCGCGGGCGCGCCGATAGCCGCCGCACCGCAGTTCAGCGCGGTTTCGCAGCCCGATACAGAGCCGTTCAGGGACGTTGCCGCGATATTTGACGGCGTTGAAAAATCCGCCGAGAAGCAGCAGCCTGCCGAAGAAACCGTTCCTGCGCCCGAAAAGCCGAAAAATGTCGAGCCGCCTGTTATAAATCTCCCCGCAAAAGCGTCGGAAAAGGCGGAGGAAAAGCCGCCGCAGCCGCGCGATATTCCCGAAAAGGTGACCGAGGACAACGTTCCAAGCGGTATCTGGACGGAGGAGCGCAGCCTGTTCCCAGAGCCTGACCCCGAGGAGCTGGAAATGCTGAAAGAGAAGAAGCGTACGCGCTCAAACAAAACGCAGCGCCTTTTTGACGCAATTATGCGCGAGCCGGAGGATAATCCAAATGTGAGAAAGCGGAAGAAATAATCCGATTTTTGCAGGGTTTTTAGGCAAGTTCGGCTTGTAAAGTAAATTAAGTGAGCAAATTTTGTGGAAAAGCTATAAAATCGGCAAAAAGAAAACGATTAAGTTTGTTTAATCTTACAGTTGAAGAAATTACAAAGATGTTATATAATATAGATACAAATGTTGCGCGGGGTTGTCCTGTGCAGTTTGATAATTATTTTGGAGGATTTTTACAATGAAGATGACAAAGGTTCTTTCTTGTGTTGCTGCTTCCACCATGGCTCTTTCCGCTATGTCTTCTCTTGCTTTTGCAGGCGCTGACGGTGAAGCTTACATCATGTTTGCTGACACTAACTGGATTGCTCAGTACTGGGACGATGGCAATGAGTATGCAACAAAGGCTACTAATGCAGTGATTACCGGCAATGGTACTTACACAGTTTCTGTTGACGCTGTTCAGTCCATCGAGAACGAGGATACCGGCGAGATGGAGGACATTGAGGGTACAACAGGTCTTGCATTTGCTGCTATCGGTGTTGCAAACGGCGAGAAGTTCCTGCCCACAGGCGAAACTGACGAAGAGGGCAACCCCACATATCACCAGATTACTCTGACAGTTGATAAGGTTGTTGTTGACGGTGTAGAGTGCACACTTAACGGCACTCCCTATACATCTTCTGATGACGGTGTTGTAACTAGAGTTAACCTTTATAATGCTTGGGTTCCCGACGCTTTTGGCGTAGCTGATGCAAGAACTGCTGAGGGTACAAACGCTGATGGCGCTATGGCTGCTGACGCAACTCCCGTTGCACTTGACCTGACCGAATTTGAAGACGGCTGGACAACAATGGAAGTTACTTTTACAGTTTCTGGTTATCCTGAGGACGCTGCTGATGATGGCGCTTCCGATACTGTTGTTGATACAGATGCTCCCGTTGAAACAGGCAAGGACGCTGTTGACACAGGTGTAGAGGGCGTTGCTGCTGTTGCAGGTCTTGCAGTTGTAGCTGCAGGCGCAGTTGTTCTTTCCAAGAAGAGAAAGTAATTTCTGCATAGCATAAGGCTTAATACAAATATAAACGCGGTGCTGCGGTGCAGTGCCGCGTTTTTGCGTGCGACAGTCTTTTTGTACTTGACTTTTCCATGAATAAGCGGTACAATATTAAATAGACTATACACAGGAAAGGGCAGACAAATATGAATTTTGAGGTTGCAAGGATATTCAGCGACAACATGGTGCTTCAGTATCTTAAGCCGATTAACGTTTTTGGCACGGGTACGGACGGCACAAGGCTTACGGTCAGCATAACAGGCGAGGAGGCGGCACAGGCTGCCATCGTGGTTAAGGACGGCAGATGGCTTGCCGTGCTTCCGCCGCAGCCTGCGCAGAATTGCGTTGAGGTTATGGTTTCGGACGGCACGGATACCGTTAAATTCACCAATGTGGCTGTGGGCGCGGTGTGGCTTGCGGGCGGTCAGAGCAACATGGAGTTTGAGCTTCAGAACTGTACAACAGGCAGGCAGAGCCTTGAAAACGATAATCCCGATGTCCGTTTTTATTACACCCAGAAGCGAAGCATTGCGGACGAGTGCTTTTTTGAGGAAGAACGCCGCATGGGTTGGAACACATTTTCCGATAAAAATTCCGCAAAGGCATGGAGCGCGGTAGGCTATTATTTTGCAAAGGAACTGTCGGAGGAGCTTGGCGTTACTGTCGGCATAATCGGCTGCAACTGGGGTGGAACCTCCGCTTCCGCGTGGCTTGACAGAAGCTATGCCAACGGCGAAACCGCTGTTTATTTCGAGGAATATGACGCCGCTGTTGCAGGAAAAACAACTGAGCAGCTTAAGCAGGATTACCGCGAGTATCAGGAATATCACAGAAAATGGGAAGAAAAAAGCGCGGAGTATTATTCCACCACTCCTAATGCCGATTGGGACGGCTGCCTTGCTTATTGCGGCGAGAATAAATATCCGGGTCCGCATTCTCCGCTTAATCCCATGAGCCCCGGCGTGCTGTATGAAAGCATGGTAAGGCGCGTTGCGCCGTTCACCATGACGGGCGTTATCTGGTATCAGGGCGAAAGCGACGACCACCGTCCCGCTATGTACTACACGCTGCTTAATCAGATGATTAAGAACTGGCGCGACCTATGGCATGACGATTTGTTCTTTGTTATCGGTCAGCTTCCCATGCACCGCTGGAGCGGCGAGGAGGACAGAAAGCACTGGTGCGTTATTCGTGAAGCGCAGGCGAGAACCGCAAGAACCGACCGCCGCGCCGCCCTTGCCGTGCTTACTGACTGCGGCGAGTTCAGTGAAATTCACCCGAAGAACAAGGCACTGCCCGCGCACAGGTTTTTCCTTGCGGCAATGAATGGCTGCTATGACGCGGATTTTACCGCTTCTGACGGAAAATCCACCTTCAACCCCGAGGTTTTTGATGTGCAGTGGAACGGCGACAGCGTTGATATTTTTGTTTCAACGGGTCTTAGCCTTGAGATAAAGGGCGGAGAAATCCACGGCTTTGAGCTGGCGGGCGCAGATGGGGAGTTTGTACCCGCGCAGGCGGTGCTTAGCAGCCGCGAAAGCTGGAATGCCGCCGAGGGCAGCGAGATAATTCATGTAAGCGGGGTAGAGTTCCCCACGGCTGTGCGTTATCTGTGGACCAATTATACCGACGATATAACGCTGTATGACAGCGAGAACGGCGTTCCGCTGCCGCCGTTTGTACTGGAAAAGCCTGTTTTCAGAGGTTAAGGAGCGATAATGGAAAAAGCGAAGATTGACAGAATAAATCAGCTTGCCCAGAAGTCAAAGACCGAGGGACTTACGGACAGCGAGAAAGCCGAGCAGCAGAAGCTTCGCGACGAGTACCGCGCCGATTTCAGAAAGAGCCTTATGGGACAGCTTGACCGCGTATATATAAAGGAAGCGGACGGCAGTACCACAAAGGTGTTGATAAACAAGGATTGAAAGGATTAAAAAATGATAGCATTAGTTACAGGGGCAAGCGCGGGAATAGGCAGAGATATTGCGCGTTCGCTTGCAAAGCACGGAATAAATCTTATAATCACGGCGCGCCGCAGGGACAGACTTCAGGAGCTTAAGGACGAGCTTACGCGCGAGTACGGCGTAATGGTAAAGATAATCACAGCCGACCTTGCGGACGAAAAGCAGTGTATAGAGCTTCACCGCCGCGTACAGAAGTATAATATAGATATTTTTGTAAACAATGCAGGCTTCGGCGTTTTCGGCGAATTTACCGAAACCGACCTTGACCGTGAACTGCGTATGCTTGAAGTAAATATCCGTGCGGTTCATATTTTGTTTAAGCTGTTTCTTAAGGATTTTACAAAGCGCAACAGCGGATATATACTGAACACTTCAAGCTCCGCAGGCTTTTATCCCGGACCGATGTTCTCGTCCTACTACGCTTCAAAGGCGTATGTGCTGCGCATGACGCAGGCGGTCTATGAGGAGCTTCGTGCGCGCCGCAGCAATGTAAGCGTATCGGTGCTGTGTCCGGGCCCTGTTTCCACGGAGTTTTCGGACAGGGCAGGGGTAAGCTTCGCGCTGCCGCCGCAAAGCAGCGAGTATGTGGCTGAATATGCGGTGCGCGAGATGTTCGGCAGCAGGCTGATAATATGCCCCTCGCCGCTTATAAGACTTGGCAAAACGGCAAGCCGCTTTGTGCCGGACAAGGCTGTGGCATTTCTGGCGCGGCTGATACAGTCGTATAGAGAGGAACTGTAAAGATGGCGTCATATTCCGAGATAACCGTCCGTTATGCTGAAACGGACTGCATGGGCGTGGTTCACCATGCGGTTTATCCCGTGTGGTTTGAAATTGCGCGCACAGACTATATAAAAAGCGTTGGCATGAGCTATTTGGATATGGAAAAAAGCGGCGTAATGCTGCCCGTAACGGGCATAAGCTGCCGCTATCATCTTCCCGCAAAATATGATGACACGCTGGTGGTAAAGGCGGTGGTAAGCCGCTTTACGCCCGCGCGTATCGAGTTTTACTATACCGTTACAAAAAAAGGCTGTGAGCAGGTACTGTGCGAGGGTACAAGCAGCCACGGCTTTGTGGACGCTGAAACATTCCGTCCCATTAACTTCAAAAAGGCAATGCCGCAGCTTTATGCCGCTATGGAGCAGGCGTTTATCGCTGACAGCGCAGAAAATCAACGATAGGAGCTACGATGAAAAGAGTTGTTATTTTAGCCGCTGTTGTGCTTATCGGCGTAATTGCGGGCGTGCTTTACAAGCTGTTTCCACCTGAGGCGGTGCAGGTATCGGCTGCCGTAGGCGAGGACGGCGAGCTTACGCTTACCACCTCTGTTCCGCAGGACAGTGCCGTGGCTGCCGAGGCGGTTTCGTTTTCTTACAATGCGGGCTTTTATGACGAAAATATCGCGGTTGAGCTGAAAGCGCCCGCAGGCGCGCAGATTTATTTCACCACTGATGGTTCAGACCCGCTTGCAGAGGATAAATATCTTTACACCGAGCCTGTTGAGATAAACGCAGGAATTGAGGTGCGCGCTACCACTATAAAGGCTATATCCGTATCTGACGGCGTGCAGAGCGCTATACATACCGCAAGCTATGTTACAGGCGCAGATGTGCAGCAGCGTTTCAGTGAGGACACGCTGATTTTTGTTCTCAGCACAGACCCGTATAATCTTTATGATTATGAGTATGGCATAGCTGTTCCGGGAAAGATTTATGACGATTATGTTGCGGCGCACCCCGGCGAGGAAATCCCCTACAACGCCCCGGGCAACTACTACATGAGCGGCAGAGAGTCGGAGCGCGACATTTATGTAGAGGTGTTTGAAAGCAGTGGCAGAAATGTTATTTCGCAGGCGGCGGGCGTGAGGATTGTGGGCGGCTATTCAAGAGTGGTTGACCAGAAATCGCTTAAGCTTATCGCGCGCAAGGAATACGACCCCGAAAACGGCAAGTTCAAATATGCATTTTTTGATGACGCGGTAAACGCAAACGGCGAGCCTATTGAGGAATTTGACCGCATTGTGCTTAGAAACGGCGCAAATGACCGCGAGTTTGCAGGCGTGCGTGACGAGCTTTCGCAGCAGCTTGCGCAGGATTACGGATTTCCGTGCGTGCAGAACACAACGCCCTGCGCGGTATTCCTCAACGGCGAGTATTACGGCTATTCGTGGCTGCATGAGAATTATAACGAGGACTATCTTGCAACGCAGTTCGGCGGAAATAAGGAGCAGTACAGAATTATTGAAAACATTGAAATCCCTGAGCCGGAGGAGGGCGAGGAGATTACCCCTGAACTTCAGGATTATCTTGACGTGTGCGCGTATTATGACAAGGATTTGACGGACGATAAGGTTTTTGAGCAGCTTTTCGGACTTGTGGATATCGAAAATCTCATGCAATATTACTGTATGCAGGTGTTTATTGCCAACCGCGACTGGCCTGGAAACAATTTCAAGGCATACCGTTACTATCCCGCCGAGGGCGAGGAAATCACAAGCGAGCATATGGACGGCAAATGGCGCTTTCTGTTTTTTGACGCGGAATTTGGCTGGGGACTTTACGGCAACGGCTACACGGACAGAACACTGAGGGATTTGCTTAACGGTACTCATATGAGCGGCGGCAGCAAGGCTCTTGCGGCGCTGCTTCAGCGCGAGGATATGCGTCAGCTTTATGCAAACACCATGTGCGACCTTATGGCATACGCTTTTGAGGAGGAGCATATAAACGAGGTGCTTGACGACCTTATCGAAATAAGCGACCCCGAACAGATGTACGCGCTTCGGCTGGGTATTACCTCAACATGGGCGCGGGAGCAGAACTTTGCTGAAAGCCGTCAGCAGATACGCGATTTTGCACAGAACCGCCGCCGCGTTGTTATCACGGATATGGTTTCAAAGCTTGGATATACGCGCGATATGTATGATGTTTCGGCTTCCTGTACGGGCGGCGCGGATATTTACCTCAACACGCAGAAAAGCAGCAGCGTTGTTTACGGAACGTATTTCAGCGAGTGTGCCGTGACAGTCCGCGCGCAGCTTTATGATGACTATAAGTTTGTCAAGTGGGTTGTAAACGATGTGGAATATACAACGCCCCAGCTGCTTATAACCTCTGACATGGCGAAGGACGGCAAGGTTTATATTAAGCTTTATACCGAAAAGACCGAGGTTTATGGTCAGCCGCTGCGCATAAGTGAAATCTGTACCGACAATGGCGCAGGCTGGATAAAGCTTTATAATCCCAATGCGCAGGCGGTTTCTACAAGCGGACTTTATATGTCGGACGATGAATTTTCCCCAACCGAGTGGGCAATTCCCAACCATACTGTTGAGGCAGGCGGCGAGCTGCTTATCGTGATGAAAAACAACAAGACAACCGAAGCGCTTATGCAGCTTCAGGCAAATTTCAGCCTGAAACGCCGTGAAACGCTGTGCCTGTGGGACACAGACGGAAATCAGCTTGCGGCGGTATATATTCCATCGCTTTTGCAGGGCGAGCGATATGTGCTTCAGCCCGATGGAACCTATAAAAAGAAATGAAGTAACGCTAAAACTCCCGACCGAAATAGCCGGGAGTTTTAGCGTTATTGTATTTGCCTAAGGCATACCACGAAATTTCAAAATGATTTTTCTGTGAGTATGCCTTGGTTTCGGTTTATGCGGATTATCTTATACCGTAATGCTCTATAACATAATCCATATCCTTGTCACCTCTGCCCGAAAGGTTTATAAGGATTGAGCCGTGCTTCATCTGCTTTGCAAGCTTCATTGCGTAGGCAACGGCATGGGAACTTTCTATTGCGGGAATTATTCCCTCCAGTCGGGAAAGCTTGAAAAATGCGTCAATTGCCTCATCGTCATTGACAACATCATATTTCACCCTGCCGAGGTCGCGCAGAAATGCGTGTTCGGGTCCCGATGAGGGATAGTCAAGACCGCTTGCAACCGAGTATACGGGTGCAGGCTCGCCGTTAGCGTCCTTCAGCATAATGCTGTTGAAGCCGTGCATTATGCCCTCTGTGCCGTATTTAAGGCTTGCTGCGTGGTCGCCAAGCTTTTCACCCCTGCCGAGGGGTTCAACGCCATAAATATCTACGGGGTAGTTAAGGAAGCCTGCAAACATTCCCGCAGCGTTTGAGCCGCCGCCAACGCAGGCAACAACAGCGTCGGGAAGCTCGCCTGTCATTTCAACAAACTGCTCGCGCGCTTCTGTGCCCACAATGCTCTGGAAATCACGCACCATAAGAGGGAACGGGTGCGGACCAAGCACCGAGCCTATGCAGTAGATTGCGGTTTTGTACTCCTTGCTGTATGCTTCAAATGCCGCGTCAACGGCTTCTTTAAGCGTCTGAAGTCCGTGGGTTACCTCAATTACATTTGCGCCCAGTATCTTCATTCTAGCAACGTTGGGAGCCTGCTTTTTAATATCAACCGCGCCCATGTAGATATCGCATTCCAGTCCGAAATAAGCCGCCGCTGTTGCCAGCGCAACGCCGTGCTGACCTGCACCAGTTTCCGCGATAACCTTTTTCTTGCCCATGTATTTTGCAAGCAGCGCTTCGCCCATGCAGTGGTTAAGCTTGTGCGCGCCGGTGTGGTTCAAATCCTCGCGCTTTGCGTAAAGCTGCACGCTGCCAAGACTTGCGGAAAGGCGCTCAAGGTGTGAAATAGGCGTGGGACGTCCCTGAAATTCCTTGCGTATACGGCGCAGCTCATCTATGAATTTGCGTGATTTGCATATGGTGTAATATGCGTCGGTTATTTCCTCCATTGCCTTTTTCAGTTCATCGGGGACATAGCAGCCGCCGTATCTGCCGTAATAGCCGTCTTTGTCGGGGTAGTTTTTGAAATAGGTGTCAAAGTTGATATCGTTGAAGTTCATGGTGTTTATCCTCCGTAAAAATAAATTGTTGTATGGTTTTGTATTGTGCTAAACGAAATTATTATACGGAGCGCCGCCATCGTCTTGTCATAAGCTTCATCTATTTTCCTCCAATCAGGTTTGGTATCGGATTTATTTTCCTGCGGGGAAAACAAAAACGCCCCCGACAGAAATCCAACGTTTCTGTCAAGGACGAATAAATATCTTTACCCGCGGTGCCACCTTGATTCGCATTTTTAATGCGCGCTTAGCAGAGTGCAGACACACCCCCGGCAACTGACGTATGCCAACACGTCGCAGAATACTCTGTGCAAAGCACATTTGACTGCGCCCTCGGCGGTCCATTTGACAACTTGTTTCTTACCTGACTCTCAGCGCCACAGGCTCTCTGTAAAGGCATGATTGCCGTTATCTCCGCTTCAACGGTTTGAGGAATATTTGATTTTCTTCAGTATATCACCGCTTTTGAAATTTGTCAAGAGGTTTTTCGAAAAAATTTAATTTACCTCGACTATCGTGATGTGGTCGCTGCTTACCTCGTATTCAGACAGCAGGGTGTTTTTGATTTTTGCCGCGCCTGCCGCGTCAAGCTGGTCTGTTTTTACTATTATGTTTGCGTTGTTGTCGCTGAGATAGCACAGCGCGTCCTCAAAGCCCTGCGCCTTAAGCAGCGTTTCAATCTTGCTTTCGCTTTCTATAAGGGAGCTTAGCTGCATTGCGTCGTCTGCAACCAAGGAAAGCTCGTCGGTTGTAAGGTCGCCGCCCTGATACATGGAGCGCAGAACCTCTGCTGCCTCGTCGCGGCTTGCCTGCTTGTCAAGGCGCGCCTGCGCAAAGTATGCTTCGCTGTCAGAAAGGCTGTCGGATACAAGCTGCGCTTCGCCGTAGTTAGACGCGGAAACCTCTGCCGCAGGCTGGGTAAGCTTCTGACCAGATGAGCCGTCCACGGCGAAATTAACCGCTACTGCAGTGCCCAGCAGCACGGTAAGTCCCGCTATGACAAGCTGTTTTTTGCCGATGATAAGATTGATACGTTTCATGATAAATTCCTTTCTGTCAATAGGTTACATAGACCCTTGCTGTGCTTATGTTAAGGACGCTTGCTACCGTGTTCACCACCTTTTCCCTTGTCAGTACGTTCTGGGCGCCGCCGCATATCACCGCAACGCCGCGCACTTTTGGAAGTATTGTGCTTTCGGTAAGGGCTGCCTTGTCGCTGCCGCTGCCGATAATTACAACCTCGGTTTCGCTGCTGGTCTGGCTGCTGCCGCTCTCTGCGCCCTGCGAAGCGGAATTGCGGCTGTCGCGCGCGTATACCGTCTGCGAGGTCTGCTCAAGCGTAAGCATAACGCGCGGCGAGGCTACGCCGTCTATTTCGCAAAGCAGCGCTTCAAGCCGCTGCTCAAGCTGCTGTTCAAGCTTTGCGGTGTTTTCGGCGGGAACGGCGGTTCGGCTGTCGGAGGCGGGGGATAGGGTGCTTATAAATATCAGCAGTATCGCAGCAGCGCCGATTATCACAGCCGCTCTTACAAATTTTTTATCCGATACAAGCTTTGCGTCCGTAATTTTCAACGGCATTGTTTTATTCCTCCTGTTTCAATAAGGGGCTTGCCCCGTCGTTTAACGTGGCCGTACCGAACGAGTTCGGCA
>CAZLBL010000009.1:0-43175 GCA_964557825.1 uncultured Ruminococcus sp. | reverse complement strand
TCAGGCTGCCGATATAATCAAGCGGGGTCTGAACGATATCGGGCAGGCGCAGTCCAGTAAAGAAAAACACCATGCCAAGCGCTATCGCGATTATCGCGGGCGAAAGCAGCACCTTTCCCACGCTTTTCGCCGTGTTCTTGAAGCCAACAGATTTTTCGCCGCTCATCATAAGCGTGCCATGCGTCCACATAAACAGGTTGAATACGGTTATAAAGCCCGTAAGATAAAATACGCCCTCTGCGCCAAAGGTTGCATTTACAAGCGGTATCCCCATAAAGCCGCAGTTTGCATAGATTATGGCAAAGCGCTCTATCTGACAGTTATCCCTGCCATTTCTGACGGCTATATATGCCGCGGTCATAAGCGCAAGGTGAGCCAGCACAGCCAAGCCTGCCGCTATGCCAAGTCCCGCCAGAAGCGACACGTCAAAATCCATCATGTAGGAATTGAAAATAACTATCGGGTTTACTATTGAAAGCGTTATTGTGGAAAGCTGCTTTGTGCTTTCGTCCGACAGCATTTTGCCTTTATACAGGAAATATCCAAAAAACAGCAGTATAAACATAACCACTGCCTGAAATGCAATTATCTTTGCCGAGTCCATAGGTCAGTTTCCTTTCAGAATATGTTACGGCTTTATTATACAACTTTTGGGGAAATTTTGCAACCATGCCGAAAATTTTTCGGCAATCCATGGTGTAATATTTGTGAAATTTTTTATCACCCCCTTGATTTTTTCGGAAAACGTGATATAATAAAATTAGCACTCAGGATACAAGAGTGCTAAATCAATGATGATAAAAAACAAGGAGATGACCTTTCAATGGCAACAAAGAAGTTTAAGGCGGAGTCAAAACGCCTGCTTGAAATGATGATAAACTCCATCTATACCCACAAGGAGATTTTCCTGCGCGAGCTTATCTCAAACGCAAGCGATGCAATGGACAAGCTGTATTTCAAATCAATGAGCGAGAATACAGGCATTACCCGTTCTGACATGAAAATAGTGCTGGAAGCCGACAAGGAAGCGCGCACCCTCACCATAACCGATAACGGTATAGGCATGACAAAGGAGGAGCTTGAAAACAACCTTGGCACAATTGCAAAGAGCGGCTCGTTTGCGTTCAAGAACGAAAACGAAAAGACAGAGGACGTAAATATAATCGGTCAGTTCGGCGTTGGCTTCTATTCCGCGTTTATGGTGGCTAAAAAGGTCAGCGTAATTTCAAAGGCATACGGCAGCGACGAGGCATATATCTGGCAGAGCGAGGGCGTTGACGGCTACACCATAGAGGAAGCCGAAAAGCCCGACTACGGCACAAAGATTATCCTTGAAATCAAGGATAACGCAGACGAGGAGAACTATGACGAATTCCTTACGCCGTTCAAAATAAAGAGCCTTATCCGCAAATATTCCGACTATATCCGCTATCCCATCATGATGGATACGGAGCATGAAAAGCTTAAAGAGGGCAGCGAGGACGAGTACGAAAAGGAAATTGTCACCGAAACCCTCAACAGCATGACACCTATCTGGAAAAAATCCAAGAACGAAATAAAGGACGAGGAATACAACAGCTTCTACAAGGATAAATACTACGATTACGACGAGCCGATTGCGCATATCCATACGCGCACAGAGGGCGCCGCAACCTACACCGCGCTTATGTATATCCCCGCGAAGGCACCTTATGACTACTACTCCAAAAACTACGAAAAGGGACTTACGCTGTATTCAAGCGGCGTTATGATAATGGAGAAGTGTGCAGACCTGCTGCCCGACTATTTCAGCTTTGTGCGCGGTCTTGTGGACAGCGAGGATTTGTCGCTTAACATCTCCCGCGAAATGCTTCAGCACGACAGGCAGCTTAAGCTTATCGCAAAGAGCCTTGAAAAATCCATCAAGAACGAGCTGAAAAAGCTTCAGAAAAACGACCGCGAAAAGTACGAAAAGTTCTTTGACGCATTCGGCACACAGATAAAATATGGCATTTACGAAAGCTTCGGCGCAAACAAGGAAAATCTTCAGGATTTGCTGATGTTCAAGAGCAGCTTCGGCTCGTACACCACGCTTGAGGAATATGTTTCCCGCATGAAAGAGGAGCAGAAATACATCTACTTTGCAAGCGGCTCCTCCATCGCAAGAATTGAAAGCCTGCCACAGACCGAAATGGTTAAGGACAAGGGCTTTGAAATTCTGTATTTCACCGACCATGTGGACGAGTTTACAATACAGATGATGCACGATTACAGCGGCAAGGAGTTCAAATCGGTTTCCTCCGACGACCTTGGACTGGAAACAGAAGCCGAGAAGGAAGAAATCAAAAAGGCGGAGGAGGACAACAAGGAGCTGTTCGACTTTATGACCGAAAAGCTTTCCGGCAAGGTTAAGGCGGTAAAGCTTTCGCAGCGCCTTAAAACCCACCCTGTGTGCATAACAAGCGAGGGTATGCTGTCGGTTGAGATGGAAAAGGTTCTTTCCGCAATGCCCGAGGAGCAGGCACGCTCCGCAAAGGCGCAGAAGATACTGGAAATCAACGCAGACCACCCGATTTTTGCAAAGCTGAAAGCGCTTTACGAAACCGATAAGGACGCCGTTGCAAGCTATGCGGATATTCTGTATACTCAGGCGCTGCTTATCGAGGGCATGGCTATCGAAAATCCCGTGGAGTTTACAAACAAGCTGTGCGATATAATGGCGAAATAACGCGGACAGAATATATTTCGGGCGCTTCAGACGAAGCACCCGCTTTGCGCGTATGCAAGAACCCCCGCATGGAGATAACACCATGCGGGGGTTGACTTATCTGTCGTTAAATTAAGCGTATGTGCTTAACAGCGCGCCGATATTGTAGGAATAACTCTGCGTGCTTGCCGCGGTGTAGCTGAACGCTCCGCTGCTGCCCGCAAGTCTGCTTATCTGCTCTGACTTCTGCCTTATCTTGGTTGCTATGCCGCCCTCTCCGAACGTTGTTTTGAGATCCGTTGCGGAAATTTCAGACATATAGTCCTTATTGAAGCTGAGCTTATTATCACTGCCTATCGAAATTCCAACCCGCCGAAGCGCGCCGGAGTAAACCTTTGAGGTATTCACCAGCAGCACGCCCTTTTGCAGCACGCTGTCATTATCGGAATTGCCAAGCGCCTCCACAAGCGAATTATAATCCTCCACAAAGCCGCCTATAAGCTTGTTTGCTTCGTCCGCGTCATATTCGCCGCCGTACTTCAAGCCATCTGCAAAGCTTTCAATGCTGTCAGCCGAGCTTGCAGCCGCCAGCGAAGCCGCCTTGGTTGATACGGTTTTCTGCGCAGCTTCCTCGCTTTTTGTGCCAAAAACGCTGTTGTAAAGCTTATCATACTGCTCTTTAACATAATCATTGCCGCGCTCCGCATAGTTCTTCAGAACCTCGTCTGCGGTTTCGGTGTTGAATATGTTGGTGCTGTACTTGTTGTTTTTCCACAGATTGCTTGTATACTGCTGCGATGTGTTGACAAGCGCCATTTTATACTGGATTGACGCCATATTACCTACCGTTGCCATAAAGCTCACTCCTTCCACCCAAAAATATAAAACTGTTCAGAACTCAGCTTAGCCTACGCCGTACTGCTTTCTGTATTCCTTCATCTTTGCAACATACTCCGCGCCGGGGATAACACCCTTTTCAAGCGCGTCTATTATATCGTTTATGGTCACAATGGAGTATACCTTGACGCCGAACTCCTCATAGACCTCCTGCACCGCCGATTTATCAGAGGTAAGACCCTTTTCCATACGGTCAACCGTGATAACCATGCCCTCAACGTCAACCTTTGCGGCGCCGTTAAGCTTGGGCAGCACCTCGCGGAGCGCCTTGCCGCTTGTCATAACGTCCTCGATTATAACAACCCTTTCACCGTCCTCAAGGCTCTTGCCTACAAACATACCGCCCTCGCCGTGGTCTTTTACCTCCTTGCGGTCAAAGCAATAGTTTACGTCCATGCCGAACTTGTTGTAAAGCGCTGTGCAGGCAGCAACCGAAAGCGGAATACCCTTGTATGCAGGACCAAACAGGGTCTGCGGCTTAAGACCGTTCTCTTTAATGCACTCCGCATAGAACTCGCCAAGCTTTGCAAGCTGTGCGCCCGTCTTGTAGTTGCCGGCATTTATGAAATACGGCGCAAGCCTGCCGCTTTTAAGCGTAAACTCGCCAAACTTCAGCACACCGCTGTCTACCATGAATTTTATAAAGCTTTCTTTGTATGTCATAACTTCCTCCGAAACATATATTATCTCACATACATTATATCACAATCCCGCGTTTATTGCAAGGGCTTGGGTAAAAATCATTGCCAAAATCCGCAAAGAAATTGATTTATAGGCATCTGTGAAAATAGTTCCACAAAAATATGTGCATTTTGGCAAAATTTCCGCCCTGCGGCACTTGACATTTTCGTTATTATGTAGTAAAATAGAATAGGCTATTTGTAAACGGGTGCGTTCTGTCCGTTTAATTAAATATGCTAGGCGTTTATATTTATGTTTTACATATCAACGTTACGGCGGCATAATATATGATAATCAGGAGAACAGCCGTTGGTTTATATGCTTATAATTTGTATTCCGCCGCGCCGCGCGCGGTCGTGTACATGATATGCCGAGGGGTAATTACGGCGTATAAGTGTATCCTATCTTAACAGCGCAGCTTTGGCTGCGATAATGTATTTTCCGTAAAAATTGTATATTTATCCCGCCGATTTCAAAAAGGAGGGAAAAAACGATGCCATCAGAATTAACCTGTGTGTTAATTGGTATTGCCGCGTTCCTTGTAGGAGCGGTGGTCTGTGGATTTATCTGCTTTAAGCTTGGCGTAAAGCACCGCATAAAGACCGCCGAGGCTCAGTTTGAGTCCGCCGAAAAGGAAGCCGCAAGAATCATCGCCGAAGCCAATGAAAAGGCTGCAACAAAAAAGAAAACCGCTCTTGTAGAGGCAAAGGACGAAATCCATAAGCTCCGCACCTCTGCCGAAAAGGAAATCCAACACCTTAAAAACGATACCGAGCGCGAACTGAAGGAGCGCAGAAGCGAGCTATCCCGCAGCGAGCGCAGGCTTCAGCAGAAAGAGGAAAACTTAGACAAGAAGACCGACAAAATCGAAAAACTGGAGGAGCAGCTTCAGGCAAAGCACAAAAAAGCTGATGAAAAAATTGCCGAGGCAGACCAACTGAAAGCAAGCCAGATGGATATTCTGGAGCGCATCTCGGGCTTCACTACAGAGCAGGCAAAGGAACACCTGCTTGCAATGCTTGACAGCGAGCTTAGCCATGAAAAGGCTGTAAAAATCTCCGCATACGAGCAGAGAATCAAGGACGAGGCAGACGAAAAGGCACGCCAGTATGTATCGCTTGCCATCGCAAGGCTTGCCGCCGATACCGTATCGGAAATGGCGGTATCCGTTGTGGCAATTCCAAATGATGAAATGAAGGGCAGGATTATCGGCCGCGAGGGCAGAAATATCCGCGCCATTGAAACGCTTACGGGCGTTGACCTGATAATCGACGATACGCCCGAAGCCATCACGCTTTCAAGCTTTGACCATGTAAGGCGCGAGATTGCAAGAATTGCGCTTGAGCGTCTTATACAGGACGGACGTATTCACCCCGCACGCATTGAAGAAACCGTTGAAAAGGCACGCCGCGAGGTTGAGCTTCGCATAAAGCAGGAGGGCGAGCGCGCCGTTATGGAGACCAACGTAAACGGTCTTAACCATGAGCTTGTGCGCCTTATCGGCCGCCTTAAGTACAGAACCTCTTACAGGCAGAACGTACTTAATCATTCTATCGAGGTTGCACACCTTGCGGGCATTATGGCAAGCGAGCTTGGCGTTGACGCGGCGCTTGCAAGACGCGCAGGTCTGCTGCACGATATCGGTAAGGCGCTTGACCACGAGATTGAAGGCTCTCACGTTCAGATTGGTGTTGACGTATGTAAGAAGTACAAGGAAAGCCCCGAGGTTATCCACGCAATTGAGGCTCACCACGGCGATGTTGAGTGCCGCACGGTTATCGCGGCTCTTGTTCAGGCAGCCGACGCTATCAGCGCCGCAAGACCCGCAGCAAGAAGCGAAAACTACGAAAACTACATCAAGCGCCTTGAAAAGCTTGAGGAAATCTGCAACAGCTACAACGGCGTTGAGAAGTCCTTTGCAATTCAGGCAGGACGCGAGGTTCGCATTATGCTTAAGCCCGAATCCGTCAGCGACGACGGCATGAAGGTCCTTGCGCGCGACATAGCAAAGCGCATAGAAAGCGAAATGGAATACCCCGGACAGATAAAGGTAAATCTTATCCGCGAAAGCAGAGCGGTGGATTACGCAAAGTAATAATAGATAAACAATATCCTCTGGGTTTTCTCCGGAGGATAATTTTTTGCGAAAATATATCCGCCCGAAATGGGCGGATATTTCATCTGCAAGTATTCAATCAGCTTATCGCAAGCGCCGAAACATAGTACAGCGCGGCGGCGTCAGACTGCTGGGGAACAAGCTTTACAGTATGCTCTCCCGCCTCGTCAAACGATACAACCTCCTGAAACTCCACATAATTGCCCCAGCCGTTGGGGAATGCGCAGTTGATGGACATTGCAAGGTCGCCGTCAACATATACATCAAGCAGTCCGCCGTTTGATGTAACCTTGCCGTAAAGAACGCCGATATTCTTTGCGTTTACGGTAAATTCAAGTCCGCCTGTAATCTCAGTGCCGGCTGTAACCTTTGCAACCCACGGCTGACCAAAGTTGCCGAATTTGGAATTGTGCTCCATAAACATACCCATAGCAGTGCAGCGTTCATCACCAGGAACAACAATTTCAGCGTTTTCATACTTTGCGCCGCTTTCATCTGCTGCGGGAAGCTCAGGCTCGGTGGCGTCAATGGTATCAAGGCTGTCGATTACGGACTGAAGATAATTTGTTATCATCTGCATAAGCACCGCGTGACCCTGTACATTGGGGTGAATGTTATCATCGGAAATATCGTCCCACACAATATATCCCTTGTCGATAACGTCAAGAATGGCGTTGCGGTAGGATATCATGGGGATATCGTATCTCTTGGCTATTTCATAATGCGCGTCCTGAACGCTTGTGCCGTCCTCCTGCGTCATTGCAAGGCATATAACGGCAGGCTGGCTGTCGCTGTTCCACAGCTTTCTTATAAGACCCTCATATGCGGATTTGTTAATCATCATACGGTCGCTTGTATCATTTACTGAGAAATCCACAAACACAAGGTCGGGACTGCACCCCAGCACATCTCTGTCAGCACGGTGAATGCCTATATAAGAACCCGTTGCGCCGATGCCCGCATTTACATATGTGATTTTTGCTTCGGGGAACTTCTCCACAAGCCAGTCCGATGTAAGCTTTGCATAGCAGAGTTCATCGCCCGCGGAGCTTCCCTGAGTGATGGAACCGCCAAGATAAGCAATTGTAACATTTCCGCCCTTCTGAAGCATCTGCATTACCCTTGCAAGGCGCGCCTGATTTCCCTTGTTAAGCACGGAATTTGAAATCATTGTGGGGGTAAGCTCTCCGCCAAGCTGATAAGCAACCTCGGGAAGCTGCTCCTCCTCGGGCGCAGATGTTGATACAGCGCCGCTTTCAGCGTCTGATTGCGGTTGGCTGTCTGTAGACTGCGATGTGCTTTCGGAAGCTGATGAGCCTTGCTCCTGCGAGCTTTCCGACTGCGTATTGCCGCCGCAGCCTGCCAGTGATGTCACCATAGCAGCCGCAAGCAGCAGTGATAAAAATTTTCTCATAAATATCTCCTGTCTTTCAAAAGCCTGAAAGGCTTCACTTTTATTTGGGCATTTCCGCAGGCGCACAGCCTTCGGGAATTGCCATATATATTATATCGCGTAAAATCCTTTCTGTCAACCTTGAAATATACTTAAATATGTGATATACTAATATTGTATATATTCAAGCACTTGATGAAAGGAACATATTGACTATGTTGACAAAAAGAGAATTTGACTCGCGTCTTGAACAGATGCTGGTGGCGCAGGAGCAGTTAATCCGCCGCCCCAACCGCAAAACGGATTTCTACAACGGAATTTACGACCGCTACGAAAACCCCGTGCTTACAGCGGCTCATGCGCCGATAATCTGGCGCTATGACATGAATTATGACGCAAACCCAAATCTTATGGAGCGCCTTGGCATAAACGCTGTTATGAACAGCGGCGCTGTCTATCTTAACGGAAAATACTGCCTTGTGGCGCGCGTTGAGGGAAACGACCGCAAAAGCTTCTTTGCCGTTGCGGAAAGCACAAATCCCACGGAGGGCTTCCGCTTCAGGGATTATCCCGTGATACTGCCCGACACCTGCCCCGAAGAAACCAATGTGTACGATATGCGCCTTACCCAGCACGAGGACGGCTGGATATACGGCGTGTTCTGCTCCGAAAGCAGGGATACATCGTCAGCTGACCTCTCCGCCGCCATTGCGCAGGCGGGAATAGTGCGCACAAAGGATTTGGTTAAGTGGGAGCGGCTTCCTAACCTTGTATCAAAATCCCCGCAGCAGAGAAACGTTGTGCTGCACCCGGAATTTGTTGACGGCAAGTATGCTTTCTACACAAGACCGCAGGACGATTTTATTTCCACAGGCTCTGGCGGTGGTATCTGCTTTGCGCTGTGCGAGGATATCACTCACCCCGTCCTCTGCACGGAGGAGGTTGTTATCAGTCCGCGTATATATCACACCATAACCGAGGTTAAGAACGGCGCGGGCGCTGTCCCTATAAAGACAGAAAAAGGCTGGATTCACATTGCGCACGGCGTAAGAAACACCGCCGCAGGTCTGCGCTATGTTGTTTATGTCTTTGCAACCGACCTTAACGACCCCAAAAAGCTTATCGCTTCGCCATCGGGACTGTTTATAGCACCGCTTGGCGAGGAGCGCGTGGGAGATGTTTCAAATGTGGCATTCACCAACGGCGCTGTTGTAAACGAAAACGGCGATGTTTACATCTATTACGCTTCCTCCGACACAAGGCTGCACGTTGCCTCCACAACGCTTGAAAAGCTGATGGACTACACGTTCAACACGCCATCCGACGCGCTGCGTTCCTCTGACTGTGTAAAACAGCGGTGTGAGCTTATCACCAAAAATCTGGATCTGGAGAGGAATGTATGATGGAGTATTTTGACCTTTACACAGCCGACCGCAGGCCACTTAACAGGCAGGTACAGCGCGGCGCTCCCATACCCAAAGGGGAATATCATATCGTAGTACAGATTATGACCGTAAACAACAACGGCGAAATACTGCTGACCCAGCGCGTTCCAAGCAAGACAAGCGGCGGTAAATGGGAATGCTCCGGCGGCTGCGCCATTACAGGCGAAACCAGCAGCGAAGCCGCCTGCCGAGAGCTTCTGGAGGAAACAGGAATACAGGTTTCCCCCGAAGAAATAGAGCTTGAATGGTCATTTATAACAGACAGTATGCTGAGAGATTTTTATATAGTAAACAAGGAAGTTCCGCTTACAGAACTAAGGCTTCAGTCAACAGAAGTGTGCGCTGCAAAGTGGGTCAGCCTGGCGCGGCTTGAAGAAATGTCACAAAGCAGCCAGACAACGCGCACCGTTACAAAATGGCTGGAAGCGCGCGGTGGCAGCCTGCGAAGAAAAATCGAAATAATAAAGCAGTCCAGAGCAGAGGAATGATGATTAAATATGGATAAAAAAGCAGCAATAGCAAAAATAAAATTGCTTGCCGAAAACGGCAGCACAGACGGCGGCAGCATTGAGGAAATATTTGCCCGCTGCTTTTGCGCGGTCAAAAAAACACTGGGAATAACGCCGTTTGACGAGCAGCTTTCCGCCGCGCTTTCCCTTTCACAGGGCAGAATGGTGCAAATGCAGACAGGCGAGGGCAAAACGCTTTCCGCGGTATTTGCCGCCTGCTACGAGGCGATAAGCGGCGGCGCGGTTCATGTGCTTACCTTCAACGATTATCTTGCAAAGCGCGATTATGAATGGATGAAGCCCGTTTACGATGAAATGGGCGTATCTGTCGGCTATATCACCGAAAACACCGACCGCACAGAACGCCGCAATTTGTATAAAAACCAGGTGCTGTATCTTACCGCAAAGGAAGCCGGCTTTGATTACCTGCGGGATTTTGCCTGCTTTGACCCTAGCGAGATGGTATTTCCCGAAAAGCTTAACCTTGCAATTGTTGATGAAGCTGACAGTATCCTTATTGACGAGGCGCGTATTCCGCTGGTTATCGCAGGCGACCTTGCCGCAGAGGACGGCAGCGCCACCGCCGAAGCCTACGCGCTTGTTGCGGATTTCATACTTGACGAGGACTATGAAATAGATGATGAAAGCCGCAATGTCTATCTGACGGACGAGGGCACAGACAAGGCGGAAAAGCTTTTCAACTGCCGCCTGTACAGCGAAAGCGGCGCACCTGTGCTTGCCAAAATATGCGCCTGCCTTAAAGCACGCACCGTGCTTAAAGAGGATAAGGACTACATCGTGAAAGATGGTGCAATTGTTCTTATTGACGAATTTACCGGCAGAGCCGCCATGGGACGAGTATTTCCCGGCGAGGTTCAATCCGCCGTTGAAGCAAAGCATGGGCTGAAAATAACCTCGCGCGGGCGCATAATGGGCAACATCGCGCTGCAATACTTTGCGCGCCTTTACCCTAAGCTTGCGGGCATGACGGGTACCGCGGAACTTGCACGCGAGGAATTTGAAAAAATGTATGGTCTTGCAACAGATGTAATTCCCACAAGGCTGCCCTGCGCACGCACGGACCACCCGCTTGAAATGTATTATGACAACGAGGAAAAGCAGGCGGCGATTATCGCGGTTATAGAAGAAGCCGCAAACGCGCAGCGCCCTGTTCTTGTAGGAACGGAAAGCATTGAGGAATCGGAAGCGCTTGCAGCAAAGCTTTGCGAAAAGGGAATACACTGCTCCGTACTTAATGCCAAAAACGATACCGAGGAAGCCGCTATAATCTCCCGCGCGGGCGAAAAAGGCGCCGTTACCATCTCCACAAATATGGCAGGACGCGGCGTTGATATAAAGCTTGGCGGCGAGGATTGCCGCGAAAAGGATTTTGTCACCGCGGCAGGCGGGCTGCTGGTGCTTGCAACCTCCATGAGAGAAAGCTCGCGCATTACACGGCAGCTTCGCGGACGCGCGGGACGGCAGGGCGATATAGGCGAAAGCCGATTTTTCTCCGCGCTTGACGACCGCATGATGACCAGATTTGAACTGAAAAAGCTTGCGGGACGGCATTATCCATCGCAGAAAATAAGCGGCGCTATAACCGACAAAACGTTGCTTAAAGAGGCGGAGCGCATTCAGCGTATCTCAGAGGGCGATACCTTTGACGAGCGCGTCAATCTTATGAAATACACCATGATTGGCGAAAAACACCGCGAACAGACCTTCCGCCGCAGAAAATCCCTGCTGGAGGGCAGTTATAATGCGGATATCTGGCAGCAGAACTCAGTGGAATTGTATGCAAAGGCTGCGGAAAAATTCGGACAGGAAGCGCTTCAGAATAAGCAGAATCTTATCCTTGCGGCGCTGCTTAACGAGTTCTGGTGCGATTATCTCGACTATACGGCATATCTGCGCGAGGGAATACACCTTACGCAGGTTGCAGGCAGAAATCCAGCAGAGGAATACAACATAGCCTGCGAGGAATATTATGACAGCGCTGCGGACAGCATTCCCGAAAGAATGGAAGAAAAGCTTGAAGAATTGCTTAACTGCGACCGTATCGAGGATTATAAGGTCCAGACGCCTACGCGCACCTACACATATCTGCTTGACGATATGGCAGAGGAATTTAAGACAAAGCCGCTGCTGCTTAACGTATTTGACGAGGAGGACGAGCCTGCGCCGATAAAGGACAAGCCCGCCAAAAAAGGCTTTTTTTCCGCGCTTTTCAGAAAGAAATAAACGGCGCACGCCGAGTTTGCAAAGAGGATAACCCATGTCAACAATATGCGCAATAGCAACGCCGCCCGCTGCGGGTGGAATTTCGGTTATAAGAATATCAGGCACGCGCGCTGCGGATATTGCGGCTGCGGTGTTCAGACCTGTTTCGGGCAAATCCGTGCATGAGCTTTCGGGCTACCGCGCCGCCTACGGGAAAATATATGACGGCGAAGAGCGCCTTGACGACGGCGTTTTGCTGATGTTCCGCGCACCGCACAGCTACACGGGCGAGGACGTTGCAGAGATATCCTGCCACGGCGGAATTTACGTCACGCGCAGAGTGCTTGCCGCTTGCATAAAGGCAGGCGCAGAGCCTGCGGCTGCGGGCGAGTTTACCAAACGCGCCCTGCTTAACGGCAAAATGTCGCTTACACAGGCGGAGGCGGTAACGGATATTATAAACGCGCAGAGCGGACAGCTTCTTAATTGCTCCAACTTTCAGCGCGAGGGAGCGATGTTCCGCCGTGCTGAAGCAATTTCCGATATGATAATGGAAATTTCTTCACAGATATCCGCATGGATAGATTATCCCGATGACGATACCCCGACAGTAACCGAAGAATGGCTTAAAGAAAAGCTTTACGCAGTGCAGAGCGAATTTTCCGCGCTGCTTTCGGACTATGACAAGGGCAGACCCGTGCGCGAGGGAATTTCCTGCGCAATTGTCGGAAAACCAAACGTTGGCAAATCCACTCTGATGAACCTGCTTTCGGGTGAACAGCGCAGCATTGTATCCGATATTGCGGGAACAACGCGCGATATCGTGGAGGAAACCATAGCGATAGGCGATGTGGTTCTAAGGGTGGCAGACTGCGCAGGCATACGCGAAACCGATGACGCCGTGGAAAAAATCGGCGTTGAAATCATGCTGAAAAAGCTTAACAGCGCCGACCTTGTGCTTGCCGTATTTGATGGGTCAAGACCGCTTGAAGCTGACGATTTCAAGCTGATGGACAGGCTTGCGGGCAAGCTTGTAATACCAATAGTAAACAAATGCGACTTGCAGCTTACCCTTGACACGGTTTGTCTGGAAGAAAAGCTTTCCCGCGCCGTGTTTATCTCCGCAAAATCAGATAAAACGGCAGATATCCTTTCCGATGAGATTAAGGCGCGCCTTTGCCTTGACAAGCTTGATATGCAGGCGGGCGTGCTTGCCAACGAGCGCCAGCGAAGCTGCGTAATCCGCGCAGCGGAAGCGGTTGACGGCGCTATAAATGCCATAGAGTTTGGACTTACCCCCGACGCCGTGGGTGTTATGCTGGAGCAGGCGCTTGACGCGGTTTACGAGCTTTCGGGCAAACGCGCAAGCGAGGAGGTTATCGCCGAGGTGTTCAAACGCTTCTGCGTGGGCAAATAAACCAAGCGCGGCGACAAATCCAGAAAGTCTACATGAGGACAAAAAATATGAAGCTTTTCAGAAAAATACTGCCGCTTGCGCTTGCTGCGGCAATGCTTGGCGGCTGCGCCGCAATACCCGATAAATCTCTGACCGATGTTCAGACAGACGAAGCCGCAAACTCCCACGAAACCTATGAAGCGGACAGCATCACAGGTCAGCAGCAGGAACAGCTTCCGCCAAAGGAATATGACATCAATGTCAAGGATATTGCCCTGAAGCTTAATGCGGAGGGCGGTGTTTTTGACGGCAATGCCCGCACAGATGGGGAATATGACGGCAGCGGCTATGTAATATTAGAGCAGGGCAAAACGCTGACCCATATCGCAGATGTTCCCGCCCCGCAGCACTACCGCGTGGTAATAGCGACATACTCATACAGCGGCGCGGCAATAAGCCTTACAGCGCCGGAGGGCTGCGTTGGAACCTACTACATTCCGCCAACCAACGAGCCGGTTTTTCAGCTTTACACGATAGACAGCGTTTATCTTGAAGCCGGCGCGTCAAAAATCACCTTTACCATGCTTGATGGTTACGCTTCCCTTGACTATATCATTGTGGAGGACAGTCAGCCTGTGCCAAGCGGCTGTTATCAGGTTTCCGCCTCAGTGGTCGGAAAAAATACAGGAATACACACAATAAGCACCATGAAATATATGTCCGATATATACGGCGTGCGGGTGCTTACCGCGCAGAATGTCACCATCGGCACCAACGCCGAGCTGGAAGCCGTTTATGCCGAAACAGGACGATATCCCGCAATGCGCTGCGGCAATCTGATATATTCATCGCTTTATGCCGGTGAGGAATACAGCGACACCGCCGAGGACGAAATAAAACTTGCCCTTGAATGGGGCAGAAGCGGCGGCATAGTTTCGCTTGGCTGGCACTGGTACGCCCCCTGTGAAGGCGAAAACGGTCTGTATTCCGCAGGCACGGATTTTGACCTTTCCGCCGCAGTTACCGACCGTGACCTTGCACTGCTGAGTGCCGAGGAAATAGAAGGAATGTACAACAGCGCAATGATATCCGAAGAATGCTACCGCCTTATACTTGATATCGACAATATCGCACAGGTGCTTGCGCACTTCAGGGACGAGCGGCTTACCGTGGTATGGCAGCCGCTTGCGGACGGCGATACAAGCCTTTACTGGTGGGGCGGCGACGCCGAAAACTATAAATGGCTGTGGCAGCTTATGTTTAAGCGCATGAACGAGTATCACAAGCTGAACAATCTTATCTGGGTATATAATGGAAGCAGCGCGGAGTTCTTCCCCGGAATAGATTACTGCGATATTATCGGGCAGGGAATGTACTATAATTCATCTGCCTCCTTTGCCGCAAGGTTTACTGCGCTTGCAGGACTTGCCGAAATAACAATGAAGCCTGTTGCCATAACAAGCTGTGATAAGCTTCCCGACCCCGATTATCTTTCACGCGACAACGCGATGTGGCTGTGGACCGCAGCAGCAAGCGGCGAGTATACTATCCATGCGGACGGCAGCTATTCTGACGCCTACACAAACCGCCAGAAGCTGAACAGCGTATATAATTCCCACCTTTGCATCACAAAAGACGAGCTTCCCGATTTTTCAACTTATGCTCTTGACAGTACGGAAGAAATTCAATCCGAATAACCGCGCACAAAAACATCAAACGGAGCGACAGCTTATGTATAAACTTGTTATTTTCGACCTTGACGGCACACTTCTTAACACCCTTGACGACCTTGCCGCAGCGGGAAATTATGCCCTTGCCGCGCTTGGATATCCCACCCACCCCGTCAGCGCCTACCGAAATTTTATCGGAAACGGAATGCCAAATCTGGTTCACCGTATGCTGCCGAAGGAGCATACAGAAGCACAGCACTGCGAATGTTATGCGCTGTTTCAGCAATATTATTCCGCACACGGGGCTGACCTTACAGTACCATATGACAGCATGGCGCAGCTTGTTGCAGACCTTGACGGCATGGGAATTACCTGCTGCGTAAATACAAACAAGGACCATGTTTTTGCACAGCAGCTTATAGAGCGATTTTTCGGCAGCCACATAAAAGCCGTTATCGGGCGCAGCGATAAGTTCCCGCTTAAACCCTCACCCGAAGCGGCGCTGGAGCTTTGCCGCCGCTTCAATGCCGACAGGGCGGCTGCAATTTATGTCGGTGACAGCGATGTTGATATACGCACGGCAGCCGCTGCGGGAATAGACTCCTGCGCGGTGCTTTGGGGCTTCCGCAGCCGCGATGAATTAGACGGCTTCAGCCCCACACATTTTGCCGAAAATTGCAGCCAGCTTGCCGAGGTACTAACGGCGCAGAAATAATTTTTACCGCAAACAGCAAAATCCCGCCGCAGCACGATTTATCGCAGCCACGGCGGGATTATTGTTTTATTTTACTTAAATCTTGCAGCGTCTATACGGTTGAGTGCGCGCTTCAGCTTGTACTCTGCCATTTTTATCTGCCTGTCGCTGTCGGCGGATTTTATACGCTGCTCTGCGTTATCCTTTGCATTCTGGGCGCGCTGGATATCAATCTCGTCTGCCCATTCGCAGGAGTCCACAAGAACCACGGTTTTCTCACGGCTTACCTTGATAATGCCGCCCGATGTTGCGGCGTGCCGCAGCTTGCCGTCAATCATAATGCGCATCTGACCTATGCCAAGCGCCGCACAGTAAGGCTCATGCCCGTTGAGTATGCCAACATCGCCAACCGTAGTGCGGACAATAATCTGCTCGGTTTCGCCGTCAAAGAACTTCTTTTCGGGGGTTATTATCTCAAGCTTGAACGGAGTCATAAGCTCACCTTAACCCTTCTTTGCCTTTTCAACCGCTTCCTCAATTGTGCCTACAAACAGGAATGCGGACTCGGGCAGGTCGTCATGCTTGCCCTCGATAATCTCCTTAAAGCCGCGTATTGTTTCCTTGAGGGGAACATACTTGCCCTGCATACCCGTAAACTGCTCCGCAACGGAGAACGGCTGTGACAGGAAGCGCTGAATTTTTCTTGCGCGCGATACTGTCAGCTTATCCTCGTCTGAAAGCTCGTCCATACCAAGGATTGCAATGATATCCTGAAGCTCGTTATAGCGCTGAAGTATGGACTGAACCGCACGGGCAACCTCGTAATGCTCCTTGCCGACAATGTCGGGAGTGAGTATTCTGGAGGTGGACTCCAACGGGTCAACCGCAGGATAGATACCCATTGAAGCAATGTTTCTGGAAAGTACGGTGGTAGCGTCCAGATGTGCAAATGTGGTAGCTGGCGCGGGGTCGGTAAGGTCATCGGCAGGTACATAAACAGCCTGAACCGATGTGATAGAGCCTTTCTTTGTGGAAGTTATACGCTCCTGAAGCGCGCCCATCTCCGTGGACAGCGTGGGCTGATAGCCAACGGCGGAGGGCATACGTCCAAGCAGCGCCGAAACCTCAGAGCCTGCCTGCGTGAAACGGAAGATGTTATCGATAAACAGCAACACGTCCTGACCCATCTTATCACGGAAATACTCCGCCATGGTAAGACCGGAGAGCGCTACTCTCATTCTTGCTCCCGGTGGTTCGTTCATCTGACCGTATACAAGCGCGGTCTTGTTGATAACTCCCGACTCTGTCATTTCAAGGTAAAGGTCGTTACCCTCACGGGTACGCTCGCCAACGCCTGTAAATACCGAGATACCGCCGTGCTGCTTTGCAACGTTGTTGATAAGCTCCATGATAAGAACCGTTTTGCCAACGCCTGCGCCGCCGAACAGACCAATCTTGCCGCCCTTAAGGTAAGGCGCGATAAGGTCAACTACCTTGATACCCGTTTCAAGAACCTCGTTGGAAGCCTCCTGCTCCTCAAAAGAGGGCGCAGGACGGTGGATTTCCCACTTTTCCGCTGTCTGCGGCTGCGGCTTGTTGTCAACCGCCTCGCCCAGCAGATTGAATATACGTCCCAGTGTTTCCTCGCCAACAGGCACCTTTATGGAAGCACCGGTGTCCACTGCTTCCATGCCTCTGACAAGACCATCGGTTGAACCCATGGCTATGCAGCGAACAATATCATCGCCGATATGCTGGGCAACCTCCACAACCAGCTTCTGACCGTGGTTGTCAATCTCAATGGCATTAAGCAGATTAGGGAGGTTATCGGAGCTGAACCTGATATCAAGCACCGCGCCGATTACCTGAACAATCGTGCCTATGTTCTGATTTGTCATTTTCTAACTTTTCCTTTCCGTTGGTTGGAAATTCATAAGCGCTTTATTCCAAAGCGTTTGCGCCGCCGACAATCTCGGTCAGCTCCTGCGTAATGCTTGCCTGTCTTGCCCTGTTATACAGCAGTGAGAGGCTTGCAATCATCTCATCGGCGTTATCCGTTGCCGATTCCATCGCCGTTCTGCGCGCGCCCTGCTCCGAGGCATAGGACTCTACAACAGCGCACTGCAAAAGGCTTGCCGTAAAGCGCGGAACGATACGGTCAAACACCGCCTCGGGCGAGGGGTCGTAATCCATTGTTCCATAGTTTTCTAGCTTCTGCGTTGCCATAGGCAGTACAGACATCTGCTGCGGCTCCTGCGTCAGCGAGGAAACAAACATTGTATAGAAAAGCTGAACATCGTCAACCTCTCCGTTTTTGAACATATCTATCGCAATATTTGCAATATCATAAGCCATTGCAGGCTTTATATCCTCTGCAACATTCGGGAAGCTGCCGACAATATCATAACCGCGCTTTGAAAAATACTCTATGGATTTCTTGCCCACGGCGATTATCTTGGGCTTTTCTGCGTCGTCAGCATGAGCCGCTGCCGCAAGCTTAAGAACATTGGAATTATAGCCGCCCGCAAGACCTCTGTCGCCTGCAACGACTATAAAAAGGCGGTTTTTAACCTCGCGCTTCTGCGTAAAAACCGTGGAGAAATCCGTGTTTGCCGAGGCTATCTCGCACATGGAGCGGTAAAGCTCGGTAAAATACGGGCGCGCCTGCTCTGCGCGCTGTTTAGCCTTGCGCAGCTTGCTGGAGGCAACAAGCTCCATAGCCTTTGTAATCTGGCGGGTTGAACCTACCGATTTGATGCGGCGCTTGATGTCCTTCATATTTCCGTTTGCTATGATATATCACCTCCATATTTTGGATTGGCGTCAGGGGAGCGCTGTACAGACGCAAATTCTGCACAGCGTTACCCTCGTTTTTGTGATTACTGGATATTATCCTCTGATGTGATATACTTCACCTTTTTTTCAAGGTACAGCCAACCAACCGCAAGCGCAGCGAAAACGCTGATTGCTGTTGCTATTATGCTGAGTACAAAAGCTGCCTGTTTCATAGCGGCACTCCTTTCGTTTAGCCTGCGTAGGAAGCCGCAAAGCTTGTAAGCACTTCCTTGACTGCTTCCTCATTCTCAGGGGTCATAACCTTTTCGGTTCTTATGCTTTCAAGTATCTCGGGTCTGCTCTCCTTTATGTGGGCAAGCAAATCCTTCTGGTACTGCTTAATCTGCTCCAGCTCGATAGAGGCAAGGTAGTTATTGATTACCGCGTAAATAACGATAACCTGCTCCTCTACCGCAAGGGGAGAGTTCTGGTCCTGCTTAAGCACCTCAACGATACGCTCGCCCTTGGCAAGGCGGTTTTTGGTATCCTGGTCAAGGTCGGAGCCGAATTGGGCAAAGGACTGAAGCTCTCTGTACTGGGAATAATCCAGCTTAAGCGTACCCGAAACCTTCTTCATTGCCTTTATCTGCGCGTTGCCGCCTACACGGGATACCGAGATACCGGGGTTTACGGCAGGACGGACGCCGGCATTGAACAGCTCAGTTTCAAGATAAATCTGTCCATCTGTGATGGATATAACGTTTGTGGGAATATACGCCGAAACGTCGCCCGCCTGCGTTTCAATTATAGGCAGCGCCGTCAGCGAGCCGCCGCCGTAGTCCTTATTAAGGCGTGCGGCGCGCTCAAGAAGTCTTGAGTGCAGATAGAATACATCACCGGGGAACGCTTCACGTCCGGGCGGTCTTTTAAGCAGCAGCGAAAGCGTTCTGTAAGCTACCGCGTGCTTTGAAAGGTCGTCATATACAACAAGAACGTCCTTGCCCTTATCCATGAAGTATTCGCCCATGGTGCAGCCCGAATAGGGCGCAATGTACTGAAGCGGGGCAAGCTCTGAAGCTGTTGCCGAAACAACGATGGTATAGTCAAGCGCGTTGTTTGCGCGCAGGGTTTCAACCACGCCTGCAACGGTGGAGTTCTTCTGACCTATTGCAACATAGATACAGATTACGTCCTTGCCGTTCTGATTAATTATGGTGTCGATGGCGATGGCGGTTTTACCTGTCTGTCTGTCGCCGATTATCAGCTCACGCTGACCTCTGCCTATTGGAATCATGCTGTCGATAGCCTTTATGCCGGTCTGAAGCGGCACGTTTACAGGCTCTCTTGTGATGATACCCGAAGCGATTTTCTCGATAGGGCGGGTTTCCTTTGCAAGAATTGGTCCCTTGCCGTCAATAGGCTGACCGAGGGAATTTACAACTCTGCCCAGAAGCTCCTCACCTACGGGAACGGATACTATGCTGCCCGTGCGCTTAACCGTGTCGCCTTCCTTAATGCCCGCGTCAGAGCCAAGCATTACCGCGCCGACAAAGTCCTGCTCAAGATTAAGCGCCATGCACTGTACGCCGTTCTCAAACTGGAGAAGCTCGTTTATCATGCACTTTTCCAACCCGTGAATACGCACGATACCATCACCGACAGTAACAACCGTACCGATGTCGCCAAGCTGGATTTTTGCATTGTAGTTTTTAATGCGGTCTTTAATAAGACCCGTAATTTCATCGGGGCGTAAATCCATTACTACTTCCCTTTCTAAAGTTTATTTGTCACGCGATTATCGAGTCAAGCTCGCCTTTAATCGCGTTAAGTCTTGCCTTGACGCTGCCGTCATAGCGCGTGCTGCCGTAATCGATGACCACGCCGCCGATAATGGCGGGGTCAAGCTTTTCGCGCAGCGTAACCGTCTTGCCCGTAACCTCGGACATTTTTGCGGTTATCCTGCCGCGAAGCTCATCGCTAAGCGGCTCGCTTGTTGTAACGGTTATCTCGGCAATTTTGAAATGCTCGTTATACATTTCGCGGAAGCGCTTCACTATACCGCCAAAGCAGCCAAATCTGCTGCGCTCTGCAAGTATGCAAAGCAGATTTCCGCTGTACTCGCTGACGTTGCCGTCTGCGATGATATCCCTGATAAGCGCCAGCTTCTCCTCCGCCGATATCGTGGGCGTGCCCATAAGCTTTACAAACTCAGGGTTTGCGCCGAAAATATCCGCAAGCGCCGAAAGCTCCTCCAGTATGCCTGCAAGCTTATCGGGACATTCCTCAAGGCACAGCTCAAAAAAAGCTTCGCCGTACACCTTTTCAGCCTTGTCGTTCATGTTTTTCTCCCGTTTGAATTAGTTTCGGCGGGCGATTACTCCTCAGTGCCGACGTTTACAAGGAACTCGGAAATAAGCTTCTCGTTATCCTTTGCCGAAATTTCCTTTCCGACAACCTTTGAAGCAGCAAGAACAACTATATCGGATATCTCGTCCTTTATTTCGTTCATTGCGCGCTTCTTGTCGCGCTCTATTGCTTCCTCCGCCTTTGCCCTTATCTCTGCGGCGCTTCTGTTAGCGTCAGAGATAATTTCTTCCTCACGCGCCTGCGCTCTTGCAGTTGCCTGCTTAACAAGCTCGGCAGCCTCCGCCTTTGCGTCAGCAAGCCTTGCAAGGTATTCCTGCTCGGTTTTTTCGGCGGCTTCCTTTGCTGCCTGCGCCTCGGAAATTTCCTTTGCGGCAAGCTCCTTGCGCTGGTCAAGTATTCTGCACACAGGCTTATACAGGAAAATTCTGAAGATAAGGAAGATGATGAACGTGTTGATAAGGGTAAACACAATGGTTCCAGGGTCTATCGAAACCAGTGCAAGCTTAGGCTGCTCAGCCGCAGCAGCCTCGCTGATTAAATTCAGCATTATGCCCAACTCCTCCTTTTATGCTTTTTATCTTTTGGCTTATGCGCCAAGTACGCTCTGGAGCGAGCCGAAGATGGGGTTAGCATAAAGGAGCAGCAGTGCGATTACCAGCGCGTAGATACCTGTTGTTTCGGCGATAGCGTCACCGATAATCATTGTTCTGGTAATAGTACCAGAAGCCTCGGGCTGTCTTGCGATAGCCTCAACTGCCTTGCCGCCGCAGTAGCCCTCACCGATACCGGGACCGATACCGGCAATCATTGCCGTGCCTGCGCCAAGCGCAGACGCACCGAGTACGATAGCATTTGCCAAAGTTTCCATGTCTGTCATAATCATATCCTCCATGAATATTGTTTTGCTTGTATATCATTCTCCGTTAGGAGAAAATATCCTGTTTTTTTACTCACACTCCGCACTGGAAATATAAGACATCGTGAGCATTATGAAAATATAGGACTGAATAACCGCCGAGAAAATATCAAAGTACAGCGAAGCCACTGCGGGAACAAGGATAGCAAAGCTGCCCAGCGCCCAGTAGATAAGTCCGCCGATAACCATGCCCGCAACCATGTTTCCAAACAGACGCAGCGCCATAGAAACAGGGTTTGCAAACTCGCCGATGATGTTGAACGGCAGCATAAACGGCAGCGGGTCAACAAAGTTTTTAAGATAACCCTTAAGCTTGCCTGTTTTTGCACGGTTATACTGCGTCATCATGAATGTGATAATCGCAAGCGTGCCTGTAACCGATACGTCTGCGGTGGGATTTCGCAGTCCGAAAAGGCTCATAAGGTTGCAGAATATAAGGTAAACCAGAAGTATGCCTATATACGGTCTGTACACCTTGTATTTTGTGCCCATGCTTTCATCAACGGTGTTGTTGACAAAGCTTATAAGCATCTCAGCAAGCGCCTGCCTGCGTGTTGTGGGGACAACCTTAAGTCCTGTACCCAATATTAGGCACAGAGCAAAGATAATCGCCATTACAATCCACTGTACGATTACCGACTCGGTAAGGTTCCATGTTATGCCGAACATTTCCCAGCTTGCAACCACCAGTGGACCGCTGATTTCAAAGCTATTCTCTGCCGCTTGTTCAACAGCAGCCTCGGACGCTATAAGCATAGCGCTTAACATAATATATTCCTCCTTTATTGAACGCGCTGCGCCTGATTAAATCGGCGCTTTCCTAAAGAATTTTATTCTTTATTTCTTTCGCGCACAGCCCTTATTGTTATTGCAAATTTTACAAACAACAGCGGGATAACCGCCGTAAGCAGCTCTATAAAAGGCACAAGCGCGGCTATAGTCATTGCCGCAAACAAGCCCAGATAACGTATGCAGTACATAGCGTTCATATAGGTCTGCGCCGATTTGGGGGATTTTCTTACCGCCCGCTGCGCCGTTTTGCCAAGGATATAGAAATTAAGCACGCCGATAATATTACCGTAAACAGCGCCTGTTATAAGCGTGAAATCGTAACCTGCCGTAAAAAAAATCACAAGCACAACAGCAAAATACACTGCGTTTACGGCAAGATAATACGGCAGCAGCGACCGCATTTCCTGGATTATTATTTCGGTTTTTTTTGCCGCCATACTCCTCACCGATAGTTGTCGAAATAGTCGTTATCTTCCGTGCTTGAAAAGCTTTTGGGGACGTTTTTGTCCTCCTTGCCGTACATACGGATTATCTTGCAAAGCTGTGATATTCCGCCGCTAAGCATAAATATTATACCCAGCACAACGCACACAGCCATCGACCAGTCCGGCCAGTCTAACGACTTTTTGGCATAATACCCGCCAACAATGAACACCAGCAACGGCGCAAGCACCGAAAACGCAAACTGGCTTGCCACAGCATAGGCGGCAAGATTCCTGCTTTTTTTTGCCATATCAGTATACAAACTTCTCCAGACGCCAGTCCTGCTCAACCTTTACCATCGTCATGCCAAGCACGCTCTCGGAATTTGCTGAAGCAGTGTTCTCGTCAAGTCCATCAAGGTATACAGTAAGGTCACACAGCGTTTCTGAACGCGGAATTATAGCAATACGGCAGCTTGACCAATCCTTTGCATAATCAGTATCGGGAACAAAATCCGCGCTTATGCCAAGAACATATTCCTTTTCATAGCGGATACCCGAACTTTCCTCCGAAGTCTCATCTGTGCTTTCGGCAGCGCTTTCGACCTTTACAAGCTTCTCGCGGTTCTGGTAGACTGCAAGCCCCCTGCCATCTATATTGTCAAGCACGCGAACCGCTTCTTCTTCAACAAACACGGAATGTACAAGCTCCTCAATCTGCTGAAGCGACTTATATTCGCTGCTGTTTGCCGTGTAAAGACCGTCCTCGGGAAGATTGCCATAAGGCTCGTCCTCATGCGGCAAGCCCTCGGTTACAAAAAGCCTTAAAATGCGGTAATTGTCTGCCACCAAATCATGAGCGGCATAGGTACACTCGTCCACAAGCTCCTGGGTTGGTTCAAACGGCTGCGAAGCCACAGTGCTGTTTCCACCGCCGGAGGAAGTACCGCCGTTATCGCCCGCGATAACAAATATTGCAACAATCACCACCGCAATAGCAAGCACTGCAACCACGATAGTTGATATAAGTGGTATAAGAGAATTATTTTGTTTGCTCATGTTTTACAGAACCTCTCATGCCGCGCTCGCCGAAACGGCTCGGCACCGTCTTGAATTACTTTGCGTTTTCAACCTTTGCCGCGTCAAGAGAAATAGCGTCGGGGAACGCATTGCGGCTGTCCTCCTTGGAGAGGAATGTGGTATTTACATAGCCCTGAATTATCGCGCCGTCTGTTACGGCAATGGTGGAAGCGTTGATATCGCCGAACACGATTGCGTCGCGCTTAAGTTCCGCCTTTCCCGCAATCTCCAGCTTGCCCCTGATACGACCGTTTACATCTGCATACTGCGAGGTTAGGTCACCGATAAGTATAGTATCCCTGTCCATACGCATTTTACCCTTGATGGTCATATTGCCCTGCATGGCGGCAGAATTCATTGTGGCATTGTTGCACTTCATATCACCGATAACCTTGCCCGTCATGTCGATATCGCGGGTGGTTTCAACGTTGCCCTTTACGCTGCCGTCAACCTGCATATTCGCAAGGGAACGCACATTTCCGTCGATAACGGTATTTTTGGAGATAACCGTAACCTCGTCGCTTACTCCTGCGGCGCGGTTGACATTGGCGTTTACAGGCGCTGCGGCAAAGCTGTTATTCTGTGCCGCAAAGCCATTATTGGCTGCTGCGGTAAACGCATTGTTTTGCGTATATGTACTTGCCCCCGCCATCGGCTGAGCCGCCGCAGGCTGAGCATTCTGGGCGGGTGCTGCGCGATAATACGGAGTTTCCAGCGGAACTCCGTTAGCCCCTGCTTCCTGCTGAGGTATCGCGGGCTGCTGCTGAACAGGCTGAGCCGTCTGCTGCGGCTGCTGCGCGGCAGGCTGAACATTCTGCACAGGAGCAGGCTGCTGAACGGCAGGCTCCTGCTGAACAGGCGCGGCAGGCTGTGCGGGAGCAGCAGGCTGAGCTGTCTGCTGCTCTGTATGGTTAAGGTACTGGTCAAGCTGGGTAGGAACGCCCTCCCGCGCTGCGGGAGCTTCTGCGCCCTCCTCCATTCCGTCCTTCTTCCACAGCTCCTTTACCGCCTGTGAAAAGTTATCCTTAATACCCATATCGGTTAATCCTTTCTTTCACTTCTTACGCATACGGTCCGACAAACTGAACCGGTTGTGTATCGTTATTGATTTTATCGAATTTGTAGCCCTCGTTCACAAGAACCTTAAGTATATCCTCAAGCACATATACAGTGTTTTCGCGCGGAGAGGAATCGTGCATAAGCACCACAGAGCGATAATTTCCCGAAATATCAGCGGGTACGGAATTATACATCTCCGTCCATGTTGCACCGCCCGCGTCATTGCTGTCAACATTCCAGTCAAAATAACGGAAGCCGCGCCGCGTCATTTCCTCTATTATCGCGTCGCGCGTACCGCCATTGAAATCATTAAGGCTGCCGCCGGGGAAGCGGAATATCTGGGTTTTCACACCCGTAGCCTCATAAACCATCTGCCACGCCTCGTAAAAATCGTCAAGAAACGCTTCAACAGAGGCATAAATCTTATCATACTCATGCGAAGCGCTGTGAACACCGATTGAGTGTCCACTGTCCACGATAAGCTTCATAAGCGCGTAGCACTCATCGGTGCGGCGCGGCACTACAAAAAAGGTTGCCTTTATATTATACTCGTCAAGATAATGCAGTATAGAGTATGTATTCTGCGAGGGACCATCGTCAAATGTCAGATACACAACACCCTCCTCCCGCACATACTGCGTAGGGACAGGAACTGTCATATCCTCGTACATCGTTTCATATTCATTTAAAGGAAGCGCTGCGGGAATATCCTCCTCAGACGGGACGTCCGCATTGCCGTGAGATGTATCAATAGAGGAATTGTCCTCAGACGTAACAGGCTCGCTGCTTTCCGCAGTGGGCTGCGAGGTTGACTGCTCTGTATACTGTGGCTTTGTATCAGGCTTGCTGTCACCGTTTATATAGGCTATCAATGCCTCGTCCGAAAGACCGCTTCCGGAATAAAGCTCATAAAAGCCCTCCACCGTAAGAGGCTGCGCTCCGCTTACTATTTCGGAGTAATATGTCAGCTTTTCATTTTCAAACTTTACCTCTTTCAGTTCAGCGCTTCTGTTCCACAAAAGCACCGCGAACACAACGCAAAGCACAAGCGGAACAAAAAAGGCTATGCAGAGGACAGTCTTTATAAGCACTTTGAAAAATGCCACACTTCCAAATCGCATTGTTAAACCTCTTTTACAGTGATGAAGGAAAGGCACACTTCGCCCTATACTCCTATTCTTATATGATACTATAAAAACGCGCTTTTGTCAATAGCGACAAGCAAGAATTGCCGCGTTTCCATCAGAAAATAGACACAATTCAATCAAAACCGACGCTTATTTTTGTTAAAACTCACCAAAAAATTCTGCAAAACAAAAGCGCAAGTCACACGACCTGCGCTTTTACTTTATTCTTCGATATAAACTTTCTTCATTCTGATATCGTTTCGGGGACGATCCTGCATATCGGTATCGGTATTTGCTATCTCGTCAACAGCGTCCATGCCCTCAATTACCTTGCCAAATGCGGCATACTGTCCATCAAGGAACAGCGAATCCTTATGTACAATAAAGAACTGTGAGCTTGCAGAGTTGGGGTTCTGCGCCCTTGCCATAGATATAACGCCGCGCTCATGGGAAATACTGTTGGGAACGCCGTTCATCAGAAATTCGCCCTTGATTTTGTCCTTTGCGCCGCCCATGCCTGTGCCTGTGGGGTCGCCGCCTTGTATCATAAAATCCTTTATAACGCGGTGGAAAATTAGTCCGTCATAAAAACCCTCGCCCACAAGCTTAAGAAAATTCTCCACTGTGATGGGCGCTTTATCGGGGCAAAGCTCCAGCTTTATTTTCTTACCGTTTTCAAGTTCAATTACTACCATTTTGTGTTTCTCCTTGTTTTTTGAAATTACAGCGGGTTTTCCGCATTATATTTTTCTATATCGCGCCGTCTTATCTCGCCGCGCTTTATCTTGCCGCTTATAGTTTTGGGAAGCTCGGAAACAAACTCAATCATTCGCGGATATTTATAGGGTGCGGTATTCTTCTTGACATGGTTCTGAAGCTCCTTAACCAGCTCCTCGCTTGGCTCATAGCCCTTGGCAAGGACAATTGTAGCCTTAACAACCATTCCCCTTATCGGGTGCGGCGCGCCTGTTACAGCACACTCCAACACGGCGGGGTGCGCAATCAGCACGCTTTCAATCTCAAACGGACCGATACGGTAGCCGCTTGCCTTGATAACATCATCGTTTCTGCCGACATACCAGTAATAGCCGTCCTCATCGCGCCAAGCGGTGTCGCCCGTGTGATAAAGTCCGTCATACCAACATTCGTCCGTAATTTCCTTGTTGCGATAATATCCGCGGAAAAGTCCAAGCTTGTGCGTATATTCACATCTTACACATATCTCGCCCGTTTCTCCGACAGGAACCTCCTGTCCGTCCGCGTCCACAAGCACTATATCGTAAAGGGGCGTAGGCTTGCCCATGGAGCCGGGCTTCGGCGTCATTCCGGTGGTGTTGGCAAGCATAAGGGTGGACTCTGTCTGACCAAAGCCCTCCATAAGCTTTATGCCTGTGTATTCAAGCCACTTGTTATAAACCTCGGGATTAAGCGCCTCACCTGCAATGGTGCAGTATTTAAGGCTTGATAGGTCATAACCGCCAAGACCTGTCTTGATGAAAAAGCGGAACATTGTGGGCGGCGCGCAGAATGTGGTTATCTTGTACTTCTCCATAACCGCAAGCATATTTTCGGGGATAAACTTATCAAAATCATAAACGAAAACGCAAGTACCCATCGCAAGCTGACCATACATCTTGCCCCATGCCGCCTTTGCCCAGCCCGTATCGGCAATTGTCAGATGTATGCCGTCGGGGTCTACATTGTGCCAGTGCTTTGCCGTCTGTATATGTGCAAGCGCATAGGTGTGGTCGTGTATTACCATTTTGGGATAGCCGGTTGTTCCCGATGTAAAATACAGCAGGAATATTTCGTCTGCCTTTGTAGGAACGCGCTGCATTGTGTCGGGATATTTTTCAATCTCCTCGTCAAAGCTTGTCCAGCCGTCACGCGTACCGTTTACGATATACTTCGCTGTAAGGCAGCCGCCAAGCTTCTCGTCCGCCTCCTCGACATAATGCGAAACCTCCGCATGGCTTGTCGCAACAACCGCCTTTACATCGGCAGCCTCAAAGCGATAAACAAAGTCCTTTGTTGTCAGCAGGTGCGTTGCGGGAATACCGATAGCGCCAAGCTTCATAAGCGCCATCATAACATACCAGAACTGATAGTTTCTTTTCAGCACCAGCATTACATGGTCGCCCTTCTTTATGCCCATCGCCGCAAACATATTTGCCGCCTTTGTGGAAAGCCTTGACAAATCGCCGAAGGTGAAAAGCCGCTCGTTGCCCTCAAGGTCAACCCACAGAAGGGCGCGGCGGTCAGGCTCAAGCTCAGCGTATTTGTCTATAATATCGTAGCTGAAGTTGAAATCATCGGGACAATTAACCTCAAATTTATTCAGTATGCCGTTTTCGTCATATCCCTCTTTAACGAAATTAAGGTGATAAGAACGTATGTCCATTTAATTGTGCTTCCTTTCTTTCCTATATATGTATGTATCAGGATACCAGAATAGCGATGAATACACAATCCTCGCCGTCTATTGCAATCATGCCGTGAGGGTTATTGCTGTCAAGATAAAGGCTGTCGCCAGGGCCGAGTATCTCCACGCGGTCGTTGATAATAAATTTCATCTTGCCAGAGATGATATAGTCAAACTCCTGACCCTCATGCGTGGACATTTTTATGGGCGCGTTCTGCTGCTCCTCAAGATACGGCGCGGTGACAAGCATAGGCTCAAGACATTTGTTCTTGAACATATATGCAAGATGGTAATACTCAAACCGCTCGCGGCGTTCAATGCGCAGACCCTCGCCCTTTCTGACGACGGAATACTTTGTAAGCTTGGGCGACTGACCTGTAAGCAGCGCGATAAGCTCAATGCCAAGCGCCTCGGCGCAGTTGTTCATAAACGAAAGCGGCAGGTCGCGCTCGCCGTTTTCAAACGACATATACTCCTCAACGGAAATTCCCGTGCGCTTTGCCATATACTCGGGAGTTGCGTCAAGAGCCTCACGCGACGCGCGCAGTCTGTCGGAAACCTCTTTTATATTATAGGTCATAATATCATTCCTTTCGCGGCTGAACCGCCCCATTTCCCGCAGAAACAGAGGAACAGCCGATTATTGGCTACAATCATACATATTAAATTATACAACCGATAAGGTTTTTTGTCAAGCGAAATAAAACTGTTTTGCGCAACAGACTTGATTTTTTTATAAATTTATGTTATACTAAGCACCGTGACTTCATTATATGACCGCGGGGCACGAAAGTGCAATGAGGAAAGTCCGAGCATCACAGAGCGGGGTAGCTGATAACGTCAGCCGAGGGCGACCTTAGGGCGAGTGCAACAGAAATATACCGCAGAAGTATTCACGGCTTCTGTAAGGGTGGAAAGGCGAGGCAAGAGCTCACCGGGGTACAGGTAACTGTGCCGCCATGTAAACCCTATCCGATGCAACACCGATTGGTGCGGGGGATAACGCGTCTGCTCGGCGCGCCCCGTTGTAAGGTGGCTTGACCCCATTGGCGACAATGGGGCTAGATAGATGGTCATACACGACAGAACTCGGCTTATCGATGGAGTCACGGTCTTGATAAAAATATCCCCTTGCGTTTTCTGCGCAGGGGGATTTGTTTTATTCCTTTTTATCGTAAGTCCGCTCGCTTATGATATAGCGCGGGCGCTGCTTTACCTCCATATAAATCTTGCCGATATACTGACCGATAACGCCGATGGAAATAAGCTGTATGCCGCTGAAAAAGCAGATTATGCAGACGGTTGAAGCCCAGCCGCCCACCGTATTGCCAAGCAGCGCCTCAATTATCGCCCAGACGACGCCTATAAAGCTTAAAACAGATATCACCATGCCAAGCCCGAAGATAAGCTTTATCGGCTTTATGGAAAGGCTGGTTATGCCGTCAAAGGCAAGACCAAGCATTTTTCCAAGCGGATAATGGCTTTTGCCCGCAAGGCGCTCGCTGCGCTCGTAATATACACAGGTGCTTTTAAAGCCGACAAGCGGGAACATTCCACGCAAAAACAGGTTTACCTCCTTGAAATTAGCAAACTCCTGAAGCACCCTGCTGCTTACAAGACGGTAATCCGCATGGTTATATACAACCTCCGCGCCCATAGCGTTTAACAGCTTATAGAAGCCCTGCGCCGTGGTGCGCTTGAAAAAGCTGTCCTTTTTGCGGCTTGAACGCACGCCGTAGACTATTTCGCAGCCGTCAAGATACTCGTCAACCATTTTATCCATGGCGTTTATATCGTCCTGACCGTCACAGTCTATGCTTATGGTGATATCGCAGATATCCTTTGCCTCCATAAGCCCCGCAAGCACCGCGTTCTGATGTCCTCTGTTGCGGCTCTGGCAAATTCCGATATAATGCTCGTCCTGCCGTGCAAGGTCGGAGATGATATCCCATGTTTTATCCTTGCTTCCATCGTTTACAAACATAACACGGCTGTCGGGGGATATTTTGCCCGCGCCTATAAGCGCGGAAAGCTTGTCCAAAAACATCGGCGCCGTAACGGGCAGCACCTCCTGCTCGTTATAGCAGGGAATTACAATAATAAGCCTTGGCTGCATATTTTCACCTCAATTTTCAAATTCCGCTGTCCAGCAGCGACAGTGCCATTCCCGCCGAACCGTAACGGCGGAAAAAGTCGTTAAGCCGCTCCTTGGTCTGCGGCTGCTCCGCTATCCTGTCGGAATAGGAAAGCATCTGATAAAGCATAAAAAACATAACCCTTGCCGCTATATCCTCGCCAAGTGCAAAATAATCGGTAAGCCGCTCCGTTGCTTCCTTAAGCGTCTGCACACGCTGCTCAATTGCAGCGGGAATGTTCCCCTCGGCACACAGCGCGGAATAGCTTTCAGCGGCGCTTACCATGCTTTGCTTTACCTCGTTTTCAATCTCGTCCATCGTCAGCAGCCGCTGCTCGCAGAAGCTGCGCAGCCTGCGGCTTGCCTTTATGTAGATATCGTCCCACTGCGGCTCCTCCGTAAGCTTCAAAGCTGGCTCTTTTTCCTGGGCAGGCTCTGTATCGGCTTGCGGAACGCTATCCGCCGCCTGTGGATTTTCGCTGTTCTCCTGCCCGCCGTCCGAATTTATCTCGTTTATCGTGCTGACAAGATATGACAGAGCCTCATCACGGCTCATATCTTCGGGAAGCTCTCCGTCAGCCGAAAGCAGGTCATCGTCCTCATCAATTCCAGTAGGCTTGGCAACGACATCGGGCGCAGGCGTATTGTGGTCCTGTGGATAACCCTCGCCATCGCCGCCCGAAAGCCAGTGTATTCTTCCCTCCGGTATTGCGGCAGGCTCGGGCGCTTCGGTACGCGGCGAAGCAGGAACGCTTACAGGCTCGGCAGGAAGCTGCACATCAATAACAGGGATTTCTCCCGCAAAATGCTCCGCCGCCGCAGCCGTGCAGGCTGAGTGCATTTCAAGCCGCTGTTCCTCCGTCAGTGTATAGTAAATGCGGCACATGGAATTTATAAGCTGCTTCAAAAAAAACTTGTTAAGCGAACAATCCGTTATCCTTATGCAGCAGCCGGGTGCTTCTATTTCAAGTTCATCGTCAAAAGTGGTTTCATAGCTTTTTACAATTCTTACCGAACACACCTGCCTGTAACCCACACGCGAGATAACCCCGCCGAAATTGGTGCGTATCTCATCGCACAAAAATACAATGCCGCGGCTGCCGTCATGCGCGGGCGAGGTGTCAATAAAGCCCAGCGTTTCCTCGGGCGGCGCAAAGCTGCAGTACTGCCCCGCCTCATACAGCGCCGTCACCTTTCTGCCGAAGTCGTTTATGGTTTCAAGCATTATGCTTCACCCTTTCCGTCAAGCAGACCGTTCTTTATTTTCCACAGCCTTTCCGATAAATCCACATAATATTTATGCGGATTTTCAAAGCGCTTTATTTCGTCCCACAGCGTATCAAGCTGCGCGCGGCAGTAAGCTCTGATATCCTCGATTTCGGGCAGCGTATACACCTGCTTTCCACCAATGAATACAGGCTTTTGAAGCTCACAGGCGGTGAAATTTTCAACCCGCTTTTTCTTCCATGTAAAGTCGGGGTCGAATATTGTCAGCGGCTTTGTATCATCGATTACTTCGTCATAAACGCAAAGCTGGTCGGCTATCGCCTTGCCGCTTTTTCGGTCATAAAGCCTGTAAAGCTTTTTGTAATGGGGATTTGTTATCTTGGCTACGTTTTCGCTGATTTTTATTTTCGGCGTGATAACGCCGTTTTCTTCCGTTGCGGCAAGCTTATAAACCCCGCCGAACACAGGCTCGCTTCTTGCGGTTATAAGCCGCTCGCCCACGCCGAACAGGTCTATTTTCGCGCCCTGTTTAAGCAGGTCGGAAATGATATACTCATCAAGGCTGTTGGAAGCAACGATTTTGCAGTCGGGATAACCCGCCGCGTCAAGCATTTTTCTTGCCTCCACCGAAAGATACGCAATATCTCCCGAGTCAATGCGTATGCCGCAGGGGCGCGCGCCAAGCGGCTTAAGCACGCTGTCAAACGCTTTTATCGCATTGGGGACGCCGCTTTTAAGCACATTGTATGTGTCCACAAGCAGCGTTGTACTGTGCGGATAAATACGGCAGTATTCCTCAAACGCTTCAAGCTCGCTGTCAAACATCTGCACCCATGAGTGCGCCATAGTTCCCGTTGCAGGAATATTATAAAGCTCGTCCGCCATAACGCAGGCTGTTCCCGTGCAGCCGCCGATATAGGCGGCTCTTGCGCCAAGAAGCGCGCCGCTTGTTCCGTGCGCCCTGCGCGAGCCAAACTCCGATACCGCCCTGCCGTCCGCCGCCCTTACAATACGGCTTGCCTTTGTTGCAATAAGGGATTGGTGATTTATAAGCAGCAGCACCATTGTTTCGATAAGCTGCGCCTGTATCGCGGGCGCACGAACCGTCAGCAGCGGCTCATTTGGAAATACGGCAGTTCCCTCGGGAACTGCCCATATATCGCCCGTAAACCTGAAATTGCGCAGATATTCAAGAAAACCCTCGTCAAAAACTCCCTTTCTGCGCAGAAATTCAATATCCTCATCGCTGAAATGAAGTCCATTGATGTATTCCACCACCTGCTGAAGTCCGGCGGCAATGGTATAACCTCCGCCATCGGGAACACGGCGGAAAAACATATCAAAATACGCAGTTTTCTCCGCATTTTTGCTTTTATAGTAACCGTTTCCCATGGTAAGCTGATAAAAATCGCAAAGCATGGAATAATTCATTTCGTTCATACCAAATCCCTTTTCATTCATCACAAAACATCTATCTGTACCCCGCGCATAACATCAAGCACGCGTTTCTGCGCCGCGGGGTCTGCGGTAAGGCAGGCGCGGCTGTCAACGACAATACGGCTTTCGGGCAGCGCCGCTTTTGCTATTATTGCATTGGATATAACGCAGATATCCGTCACCAGACCACACAACTCCACCTCGTCAAAGCCGCCGCGCTTAAGATAATCGCCAAGCTCCAAAGAGCCGAACGCACGCTTTTTTATCACAACATCACCGTCCTGAACCGCCTTGCGCACACCGCCGTAAAGCTTATGCCCCTCCGTGCCGTCAACGCAGTGAACTACGGGCAGCTTTCTGCCCTCGGCGGTATCAAGGTAATACTCGCCGTGAGTGTCAAGCGTGAAAATCACCTGTCCGCCGTCTATGCGGCATTTTTCAATTTTTTGCAGGATAATTGGTTCAAGCCGCTCCGCGCCCGAAAAACCAAGCGCGCCGCTTACAAAATCCACCTGATAATCAACAACAACCAAAGCTTTCATAGCATTCCACCATCACTTTTTCTTTCGCAACGCGTTCTTGCCCCAGTTTTCGATAATGCGAACCTGTCCGCGCTCTACCGCAAGAGAATTTGCAGGCACTTCCTTTGTTATTGTCGAGCCTGCGGCAGTAGTGGCATTTTCCCCCACCTTAACAGGCGCAATGAGATTTGTATTGCAGCCGATAAACGCATGGTCGCCTATTTCCGTGCGGTGCTTGTTTATGCCGTCATAGTTTGCCGTAACGCAGCCGCACCCGAAATTAACTCCGCACCCTACATCGCTGTCGCCAAGATAAGTCAAATGTGCTACGGCTGTGTTTTCTCCGATATCGCTGTTCTTTATCTCGACAAAATCGCCTATTTTAACACCGCGCCTTATTGTAGTTCCGGGACGCAGCTGTGCAAACGGACCGATAGAAACATTGTCCTCAATAACAGAAGCCGCAGCCTTTACATTGTCAAGCTTTACATTATCGCCTATGGTGCAGTTTTCTATATGGCTGTTCGCGCCTATTTCACAGTTTTTGCCTATAACCGTATTTCCGAGAATTACAGTATTGGGCAGAATAACCGTGTCCGTTCCTATTTTAACATCGGGGCTTATGATTATTCCGTCAAAGCTGATAAATTCCACACCCTCGTCCATAAGGCGGTAAAGCGTGTTCTTTCGCGCCATTTCGTTAAGCTCATACAGTGCGCGGCGGGAATTTGCCCCAAGAACTATATCGGGGTTTTCGCTTGTGTAAGCCGCCGCGTTGCCCAGAAGCTCGATACAATCGGTGAGATAATACTCTCCTGCGGCATTGTCAGTGCGAAGCTTCGGCAGAGCCTCGGCAAGCAGGTTTGACAAAAACCAGTATGCGCCGCTATTCACCTCGCATATTTCCGCTTCTTCGGGGGAACAATCCTTTTGTTCGCGTATCGCCCTGAAGCCGCCCTTTTCGCGGATAATCCTACCGTAGCCTGTCGGGTCGGAAATTTCCGCAGAGATTACAACCGCGTTTGCGCGGCGGGTTCTCATACAAGTGAGAGCCTCGGAAACAGTATCCGCGTCAACAAAGGGCGCGTCACCGTTAAGCACACAGACGTAATCCGTACCCTTAATCAAATCCATAGCGCAGGCAGCCGCATCGCCCGTACCGCGCTGTTCGGGCTGAACAAACACCTCAATATTGCCGCCGCGCGACTTTATGTACTCCTCGGTCTGCTCGCGCTTATAGCCCGTAACAACCGCAATCCTGTCAAAGCCGAATTTCTCCGCCGCGTCCAGAACCCAGCCTAACATCGGCTTTTTAAGCACCTCGCACAGCACCTTCGGCTTTTCGGATTTCATGCGCTTTCCCGCGCCGCCCGCAAGAATGATACAACCTGTTTTCATGTCAATTACCGACCTTTCATTATGGATTTTATATTATATTATGTATTTCGAAGATTTTTTATATTGCTGAATGTCGCAGACGGACGAATATTGCTCCGCAAAGGGCTTGTATTCCGCCGCTGCTGCGATATCCCGATAAGCGCGATTACAATGGTTTCGTCCAAACAAACGCTGCTGTTAAGGCTGCTGCGCGGCAAAAAGCTTACGCTTTACACGCTGTCGGGAAAAGTATCATTCTACCTCAAAAGAGGGGAGCGGCTTCATCTTCCGCAGCGCCATTGCGTGGGCAGCGCACGGACAGGCTTCGGCTGCACCGTGCTTGCCGCGCTTTTCTCCACAAAAATGCTTACGGGAACGGTTGTGTTCAGCACCGCAATTGCAAGGGCCGGCAGCATATTCGGCAGCGGATATTATGACGGAATTATCGCCGCGATAGAACAAACCGCAGGAAGCCTTTCGGACATTCTCGGCCGCCTTAAAATCACAATTCCGCGCTTTACCGCAACGCTTGCGGTTTTTGCGGCGGCAGCATGGATTTTTGCGTTTATTCTTAATCTGCTGCGCTTCAGCCGCTTCAGGATAAAACTTTGCAGGGGAGGCGTACTTGCAGCCCACGGATTGATTACCCTGTATCAGCAATGGACGGTATCCGACAACCTTGGCGCCGCCGAAATAAGAGAAAACGCAGGCACGCTGCTGTTCCGCGCCGCTCCGGTATACTGCTTTGGCGCAATGCTTGCCCCGCCGCTAAGTAAGGAAAAACGGAATGTGGTACTTAAAGCGCTTCTGGACGCGGAAATATCAACAGGAAAAAATGTCAGACCAACCGCAAAATCAATTATGGGACACATCGGCACGCCGCTGTGGTGGTTTATCGCAAACGCCGCCGCGCTGACTGCGTATCGCATTACAGGCTCAGACCCTGCGCTCCTTACACTGCTGTGGGGAGGACTGGGTCTAAGCCTGTGGTATTGTCTGCTGTACCTGATATATATGCACCGCTGTATATTTCTGCACGGGAAAAACGGTATGCTGATTTCTGCGCGCAAAGGCACGGCGCTTTGTACCCTTGTCATGCCACGCAAGCCGCAGCGCTTCTGCGTTGCCGAAAATCCCTTTCAGCTGCTCTCAGGCTTATGCGATATCAGCGTATCCTGCCGCGGCAGGGTGCGTCTGAAGCTTAAAAGCGTAAGCTATGTAAAGGTCAGCGAACTTTTGTGATAACCGAAACCTCTTTGACATTGTAAAGGCGCAGAACCTCGGCTGCCTCGTCGCTGATTATCTCTCCAGGCATTACAGGAGGAACGCAGGGCGGGCAGGGCGTAAAAATTCCGCCGCACACAAAGCCGACAGCCTTTGCAAGCGGAACCCTTTTCTGCGGCATAAAAAGCGCGTCGCACGCAGGCAGCGCCGCCTTTGGCGCAAGCGTGGGATACTTTGCCATGGGTATTGGCTTTTTCTGTGGAATAAGCGACATAGCGGTAAGCGCGCGCTGGCAGTCCCTGTGCGTAGAGGCGGCAGAAAACAGCAGCACGGTATAATTGCGGTCAGAATACTCGCACTCCACTCCGTTCTGGCGAAGCTTGTCGGCATAATTGAAGCCGTTATAGCCGTATTCATACGCCTTTACAACCACGCGCAGCGGGTCGGATTTTTTAACGGGAATATCATAGTCCATAAGCTTATTTTTGAGATACTGAACCGACTCACACGCATTGTTTACAACATCGGGGCGCTTTGTGATAAACTCGTTGAACTTGTCAAGGCTCTCCAGCATAAGATAGGATGGGCTTGACGAACCAAACGCCGACATAAGCTCCTTTGCACGGGTGTAATCCGCGCCGCCGTAAAAATGCAGATACGCGCCGCCTGTAAGCACGGGAAGCGTTTTGTGTGCCGACTCGGCGCTGATAACGGGAATACCAAACTCGGACGGGTGCAGATAATCCCTGCCGAATTTTTCCTTATCCACAAACCGCAGATAAGCACCGTGCGCATTATCGCAGATAATGGGCAGATTTGTCTGCGGAATACGACAGCTTCCGCCAAGATAGTCGATATTGGTCATAAATACGGCGTCCGCGCCTTCAAGCGCCTCGCCGCTGTAATCCACATCGGCGCACAGATACTCCTCGGGGTAAAGCCATTTTATGTTCATGTGCAGCAGCGAAGCCGCAGAAACAAGGCTTTTATGCGAGTAGCGCGAAGCCGCGATAGTCCGGCAGCCCTGCGCTTTAAGCAGCGCAAGCGCCGTTTGTATGGCAAGAGTGCTGCCGCCGCAGGAATAACAGGTTCTGTCTGCGCCGAAAAGCTCCGCCGCATTCTTTTCGCTTTCACCGATAATACTCTTGGTGCGGTCGGTTTCATAAAGGCTGTCCGCGCCCTCTATCTCGGTAATGTCATGGGGATTTGCGCCATTGTGACCCGGCATATGCAGCCGAAGCGCGCCGCTTGTGGTATACTTTTCCAGAAAATCAGCAATAGGTGTGTTCATACAATTACTCCATTCACATTGTCGTCCTGACCGATACCGCTGTACGCGCGGTATCTGCCGCTTCTTTGTTATCGTGCGATTGCGTTGTGGGGTGGGTACTTATTCTGCCGTGCTGTCGGAAGCTTCGCTTTCGCCATCGGCTTGCTTGGTCTGCTCCGGCTCAGGGATATTCAGTGTGCTGTAATTTATCTCAAAGCCATAATCCTCAAGCCACTGCTCTATGGTCTTGGTATATGTTTCCTCCTTAGCGGTGCTTATCAGATTTTCGTGGATATAGTCGATAGAATCATCGCGCTCCTCCTGTGTAATCTCCGCATTGCCTGCGTAAAGCACTATATGCCAGCCGTAGTCGGTAGAGGTGAGCTTGTAGTCGCCGATATTTTCAAGTTCAAACGCAGCCTGTACAAACTCGCTTACAAATGAGGTGCTGTCAGGTATTACCTGATAACCGTCAGGATAATATTCGGAAGCTACGGCGTCGGCGCTGTATTCTTTTATAAGCTCATCAAAATCCGCACCGCCGTCAAGCTTTTCAAGCACTTCGTCAACCTTTTCTTCAAGAGGAGCAAGGCATTCCTCACGCAGGGCGTCTGCCTCGGTATCCTTTTCTTCTTTGCGCAGCGCAAGTATTTCATCGCAGTCTGCGTCATCAAACGCTATAAGAATATGCTTTATATTGCGCGTACCCTCAGGAATCCAGAAGGTGGAATAAGAGCCCGACTCATACTGGGCAGGATTGGTCTTATAAATTTCCTTTACGGCTTCAATATAGCTTTCAAGCACGTCCTCCGCCTCGCTGCGGTCTATGGCGATATCCTTTACAATCGCTTCCTTCAGCTTTGTTGCGACAAGCGCGTTGCGCTGCCATACAAGCAAATCGTCCTGTGTAAGTCCGCAGTCCGCAAGATATGCAGCAAACGCTTCCTCGCCGCGCCGAAGCACCTCCTCGGTCGATGGGCTTTCGCCGCTTCCAAGGTCGCTGTAATCCTCCGCTTCGCCAAAGGCCTGATACTGCTTTTGCAGCAGCTCCTGATACTCCGACTCAAGCTGGTCAAGTTCTTCCTGTGTAAACTGGTCTGCGCCGTATTCGGGCGCTTTGTCCAAAATTATCGTTTCTTCTATAAGATAACTGAGGATACTGCTTCTAAGCTCCGTAAAGCTCTCTGCATAAGCCTCATCGGTATCGGATTCCACACCATAGGAAACAGAGTAATATTTCAGATTATACAGATATTCCTTCTTGAACTGCTCATATGTTATGGCAAGGCTGTCGGCATTTTCTATGCTCTCGCCCTTAGGAGAAGCCAGAACGGCATCATCGCTTAAATTTACAGATGTTATAATGGCGTCAAACCTGCTCGTGCCTGTTTTTATGGAGCAGCCCGTCAGCGAGAAAGCAATTGCACACGCAGCAGCCGCGCTGAGTATTCTTGTGATTTTCATGTTTATCCTTTCCTTGATTTGGTTGATATTTTTTGGGAAATAACTGCGGCAAACGCACTTATCCAATTATACATTTATCATTATACCATACATCTCAAAAAAAATAAACAGTTAAAATTGAATTTATTATGAAATATTTCTGAAAAAGTGATGTTTTTTTTACCGAAGTGTGTTATAATAGGTAATAAGTGATTATGTGCATTGGCTGTACGCTGATTTTCAGCGCGGCTTAAAGTATATTTTATCGGAGGGTTTTGGATATGGCAACAGGCTGGTTAAAAAGAATATCCGCCGCACTGGCAGTGTGTGTTATGCTTGGGTGCTTTGCAGGCTGCAGCGACAGCGAAGGCAGCAGCCAGAGCGCTGCCGAAACAAGCGAAGCAGGCACTTCCGAGGCAGAAGAAAAGGAAACCGTCAAGGTTGGTTACATATTTATGGGCGACTGCGACAAGCTGGGCTCAACCATGGAGTCCAATGAGCAGCGGCTGGCAGCGGCAATGCATACCGATGTGTTGTCCTGCTACATAGACAATGTTACAATAACGGATTTCCCGCAGGCTGTGGACAAGCTCGTTGACAGCGGCTGCACCTACATAGTATCGGCAAACTCGCGCTATACAAACATTCTTACCGAAACAGCAGGCAAGAATATGAATGTAAACTTTATAAGCTACGGCGCAAGAGTACGCACAGTAAACGTATACGCCTATACCGACCATATGTATGAAGGCGCTTATGCCGCAGGTATGGCAGCCGCCTATAACTCAACAAGCGAAAAAATCGGCATTGTGGCAGACCCGCACATGATATATACCACCGCCGTTATAAACGCCGCCGCGCTCGGCACACAGCTTGTATACAGCGACGCTGCGCTGTACACGGCTTTTGCTTCCGAAAGCGGCGAGATACACAGCGCAGTTGACGCGCTGAAAGCTAAGGGCTGCGATGTGATTATCAGCTACACAGAATCCTCCGAAACAGTGGAATACTGCGAACGGCAGGGAATAAAGGTTATAGGCAACCACGATTACAGCGGCAGCGCAGACAGCTATAAGAACCTGCTGATGTACTATTATCCAAATCACAGCAGCTTCTATCTTGCACAGTTCAAACAGATGGCGCTTGAAACATGGGAGCCTGACGCCTATGTCGGCACGGTTGCAAACGGCGTTGTTGCGGTATCCGCCGCACAAAGCTGCGCAAAGGACGGCACACAGGATATTATAGACGCGCTTTTGCCAAAACTTGCAACGGGCGAGGGATATATCTTCAGCGGAGAGCTTAAAAACACCGCAGGCAACATTATTGTGCAGCAGTCGAAAGCACTTGAGCCTGCCGAGATATACGCGATGGACTGGTATGTTCTGGGCGTTGACAACAGCCTTGATACGTTTATCCAACAGAAAACAGAACTGAAAATAAACGACTTTGAAATACAGTACTGATACTGCCAAGGACGCACTTGATTAAAACAGGTGCGCCCTTTGTTCAGAAAATGCAGCAGCACCGTACAGCTGCAGTTAATTGCGAGGTGTAATTTTTATGTGGCTTATATTTGCATTGCTGTCCGCCGTATTTGCGTCGCTTACCTCTATACTGGCAAAGATAGGCATAGACGGGGTGAACCCTCATCTGGCAACCGCTATAAGAACCGTGGTTGTGGTTGTAATGGCATGGGGAATGGTATTTCTGACCCACGCACAGAGCGGCATTTCGGAAATCAGCCGCAAAAGCTGGATTTTTCTGATTTTGTCGGGTCTTGCAACAGGCGCTTCGTGGATGTGCTATTACAGGGCGCTGCAAACCGGCGAGGCTTCAAAGGTTGTGCCGATTGACAAGCTGAGCGTAATATTCACGCTTGTTCTGGCGTTTATATTCCTGCATGAGGAATTTACGGCAAAATCGCTGATTGGCTGTATTCTGATAGGCGCTGGTACGCTGATAATGGTTATGTGATAAGAAAAACTGCACAAAACGGCACAAAAAAGCGGTTCGTGAGAATGATATCCACGAACCGCTTTCGGCATTAAAACTCCGGCTTGTTATCGCGATTATTGATAACCTTGGCTTTGAGAGAAGCCAGTGAAATCCAGTACATAACAAACGCTATAACCAGCGCAAGCACCGCGCCGACAATTATGCTTATCAAGTCGCTCTGACCAAAGTCCTCCGCCAGAATAACTCCGCTTGAAACGGCAAAGTACAGCGTAAACGGGTTGCAGCTTATAAGTCCCATATACATAAGAAGATACTGCAGCAGCGTCTGACCAAGATACACCACAATAACCATAATCCCCGGGCGACCTGTACACAATCCAAGCGTCATATAAATACTCAGCACAAAAACCGAGTAAACCGCCGCTATCAGCGAGCCGAAAAGTATAGTCCCTGCGGAAACGGTACCCTCTGTAAACAGGGCGTTGCACAGTGCGCCCGAAGCGCAGCCGCCAAGGAAATTTCCCACAAACATCGCAGACGGATACAGCACGAACTTTGGTATAAGGTAGCTTTTATATTGCAGTCCGCTGCAGAACGGAATAACCGTGGCGCGCTTTTTCTGCTCGCCGCCGAATGGCTGCATAAGCAGCAGCATGATAACCAGAAGCGAGGTTGCACAAAACTCCACCAATGTTCCGCAGAATACAGCGCCTGCATTGGCAGAAGCTGCCGCCAACAATTCGACGTCAACACCCGCAGAAGCCGCCTCCTGTGTAAGTCCGCTGCCCGCCATATAGCTTGCCAGCGCATACAGTGCCTTATAAAGCAGCGGGTTTGCTGCGGCAAATGAGAATATGCATATCAGCATACCGCCAAAACGGAATGTGCGCAGGAAATGCAGCCATTCCTCTTTGAAGCTGTACTTAATCTGCATTTTCGCCCACCACCTTTCTGAAAAGCTCCTCAAGCGAGGAAGCGCCGATTGAAAAGCTGTCCGGAATAATGGAATTATCCGCCATAACACGCAGCAGCCTTTTCGCGCAGCCGTCAATATCCTCAGCACGGAATGTAAACTGCTCTGTTGCATCGTCAAAGGATACCCTTGCAAAATCCACCGACATCAGCCGCGCCTTGTTGTCCATAGTCATACCGCGGACGGTCAGCGTAACGCGGTCGGAGCTGTATTTTTGCATAAGCTCGGAAAGGCTGCCCTCCTCCGCGATTATGCCGTTGTTCATTATGCCGATTTTGTCGGCAACACGCTCCACATCGGGAAGAATATGCGTTGACAGGATTATCGTTGTGCCATCGCCCTTAAGGCGCTTTATTATCTCGATAACCTCCGCGCGTCCCTGCGGGTCAAGCGCCGAGGTAGGCTCGTCAAACAGCAGCAGCTGCGGCTTGCCTATTATGGCAGCGCCCATGCCAAGCCGCTGCGTCATTCCGCGTGAGTAACCCTTTGCGCGCCTGTCAGCAGACGGCGCAAGGCCTATAATATCAATCACCTCGTTTACGCGCGCCGCTATATCGCCCTGATACCCGCAACAGCCCGCGATATACTCAAGGTACTCCCGCGCGGTCATGTAGCCGAATATCTTGGGACTTTCCGGCAGATACCCGATTTTTACGGGCTGCCCATCGCCAAGGATAATATCGCCGCTGTCCTTTGGAATTATGTCCGCGATAATATTCATTGTTGTGGTTTTTCCGCTGCCGTTGCGCCCAAGAAAGCCGTAAACTTCGCCTGCGGCGATATTCATATTAAGACCGCGCAGCACAGGGAAACGGTCATAGTTCTTTTTAAGATAACGTACAGTAACCAATTGCAAAGCCTCACTTTCAAATTTAATCACGTATCAATTCAATAAGGGGCTTGCCCCGTCATTTAACGTGGCAAGGGTTGGCTTTGCCAA
>CAZLBL010000008.1:0-43759 GCA_964557825.1 uncultured Ruminococcus sp. | reverse complement strand
CCGAACAAGTTCAGCACTGGGCGTATCGAACAAGTTCGACACTGCTTTGCCAACCTGCCATTCAGTAGGGGATTGTATCCCCTACTGAATGGTAAATGGAACCCGCCGCCTAGAGCCGAACGAAGTTCGGTTCGGAGGCTGGGGGACATCTTGCTTAAGTTATACTATAATAATAGGCTACATATTGAAAAGCTGTCCCAGTACCTCCATAAAACAGTACCAGAACGAAATATGCGGGATATCCTCTGCGGCGATTATATCCGAGCGGAAAACCTCTATTCCGTCTGCTGTTACAAGATATTCGCCCAGAAAATCGCCCTTTTCTACGGGCGCTTCAAGCTGTTCCACAAAAGTGTATTCATATTCCACTGCGCCTGCCATGCCTTTTTTGATTATACATTCGCCGCCGTTATCCTTAACCACAGGCTTAACGGCGTTTTGTGTTCCGCGCAGGACGGTTATGGGAAGCAGCTTGCTGTTATCCACAGTCGGCTTGAATTTCTGAAAGCTGTCGAACCCGTAGTCAAGCAGCTCCTCGGCGCTGTCGAACCGTGCTGTATCGTCCTCACAGCCGAGAACAACCGCGATAAGCTTCAAGTCGCCGCGCTGTGCGCAGACCGAAAGGCAGCAGCCTGCGTTGTCCGTTGTGCCTGTTTTGCCGCCGATAATTCCGTCATAGTATCTTATCATTTTGTTGGTGTTTACAAGCTGAGTTTCGCCGCCGCGCAGATAGTCAAGCCATGTCAGAAACCAGCCGCGATAAATTTCGTGCCGCATAAGCTCGGCGGTAACTATGGCTATATCGTGTGCGGTGGAGTAGTGCCCGCTTTCGTCATAACCAACGCAGTTTGTGTAGTGGGTGTTGTTCATGCCAAGCTGCTTTGCGCGCTTGTTCATCTGCTTTACAAACTGTGCTTCGCTGCCTGCGGTATGCTCCGCAAGCGCAACGCAGGCATCGTTTGCCGAGGCTATGATAACCGCCTCAAGCAGCTCGGCGGCGGTCATTTCCTCTCCAACCGAAAGCCATATTGTCGAGCCGTCCGCGTCTTGCACGGCGGCGGAGGCTTTAACGCGTTCCTCCAGCGCAAGCGAGCCGTCCTCTATCGCCTCCGCCCACAGCAGCAGCGACATTATTTTTGTAACAGACGCCATAGGCAGCTTTTCATCGGCATTGGCGGAATAAAGCACCTGCATGGTGTCGGCTTCAATCAGTATTTCAGCCTTTGCGCCGCTTTCCGCATGGGCAGCGGGCGCGGCGGGGATTATTGCAGGGAAAATGGCAAAAGCTAATACAAAACAAATCAATTTTTTCATGCGCTTACCTCCGTTTTTCGGTTTAGTATATGGAGCGCAGCGGGGATTATTACAGTTTTTTTTTCAAAAACCATTGTTCAAAATAATATCGCCCCTGAAAACAGGGGCGAATTTTTATGTTGTGATGGATTTAATCCTGCATATCTTCAAGTGAATCTTCAAGTTCCCCAAGCGAGTCCTCAAGCTCCTCAACAACGTTGGCAATCGCTTCTTCGGCGTTTTCAACACCGCTTTGAACAATTTCCTCTTTGTCGGCGTCCGATATCGGAAGTCCCTCAAGTGACGCTCTCAGATTTTCTTTGAACCCATCAAGGTCAAAGCTGCGGAACTCAATAAGCGCGGCGTTTATGCCCTGTATAGCAGCAGATATTCCCTCGTGGGAATTACCGACTGGCTTTGTGGAAAAGCTGTTCTGATTAAAACAGCCTGTCGGCTTTTCACCTTTTGCCTCGTGGGCGGCTTTAAGCCTTGCGGTGCTGTACCATGTGTTTGTGGGCCAGCCGTCCGCAAAAATAATATTGTGGCGCTGTGGGCGCTCCTGCTCGTATGGATCTGCATTATCGGCAAGATTTGCGTATTCCGATATGTCCTTTGCGTTAAGCACCGTCATATAAGCGCGCTGTGCCACAAAGCGAAGCTGTGTGTACTCGTTGTCGCCTGTGCGGAAAGCAATCTCATAAAGCTCCCAGCCGTTGCATTTTTTCAGCGGTTTTATAAAGTTACGGTTGAGGTTGTAGGTGTAGCGGTTTTCGTAATCGTTATTGAATATAACCTCAAACCTGCACACCTCATTGCTGTTGTCATTCTCTCCGCCGTTAAGCCAGAAAGTAAACGTGTTAAGCGTGTTCTTGGGCAGTATCAGCGTGCGCGATACAATTTCCGTCCAGTTGTAGCCCCAGTCGCCTATCATGAAAGCCTCGTCAATAACGCCGTCAGGTCCTTGCATAAAGGAGCGGCTGCCTACATTGTCATCGCAGGCTTTATTGAAGCTCCATTCTCTTGCGTTGAAATAAAGCTTGTTTACAGGCTCGCTGATTGCAGAATTGTTGTTTATGTTTGTATTGTTATCCATCATGGTGTTTTCCTCCGTAAATACGTCTACGTCGAACACATTCAGACGAATATCCAAGTCGTTCACAAAATGCGCCCGACCCTTTTTTACAAGCCCCGCCGCCCTTTTGGGATAGGTAGAGCCTATTTCTTCTCCCGCCGCGGAAAATACGCGGACGGTCTGTTTCGCCTGTGCGTCGTTTTTTGTCATGGGTGTCCTCCCCTCGGTGCGAAACTGTTATGCTGTGCTGTTTTTTGTTATGGGTGCCGTCCCCAAAATTGATTATATCATACTAATTGCTTTTTGTCAAGGATTATTCTTCCTCGTTAACAACTGCGACATCGGCTTCGCTGCTGTCATTGTCCTTTTTGGTAGCTTTTTTGTTGAGAATCCAGCCGTAGACCAGCGCAAAGAAATCGTATGCGCCGCCCGCTATAAGCGCAATTGCGGTGAATGTCGCAAGTCCCTCGCCGAAAGGATTTGCTATAATAATTATGCCAAGCACTATGGAAAGTGCCGCGCCAAGCGTGGGGTAAAGAAAGCTGCCCTTTTTAAGTCTTAGTATATCAGCTGCCCACTGTATTTTTGAAAGACCTATAAGGAACAGCGCTGCGCCGTAAATCAGCGACATGATTTCATTATACTGCGTAAACCATGCGAAATTAAGCACGCAGAAAAGTCCGACAGAAACCGACATAAGTCCCTTGAAAAGCTGCTGACCAAGCGCAGCCTCCTCGGGCGCGCTGCGGAAATACTTGATAATAGCCAGAATACCGAATATATTCAGTGCAAGCCCTAGTGTTATTATAATGCCGTTTGTGAATTTCTGCGGGTCGATAATAAGCAGTATGCCGACAACCAGTTCCGCAATGCCAACAAGGATAATGCTGAAATTTTCTTTCAAAGCTTTCATGATATTTCTCCTCTTACTCGGCGGCGCAGCGCCTTTTTTCTGATTATATCACTAAACCGCGCCTATGTCAAGAAAAATCCCCTCCGCGTTTGCGGAGAGGATAGAAAAGCTTATCATATATCAATATCCGTAGCCCTCTGAAAGGACGTAGATATCGCAGTAAACAGCGCCCCAGCGGCAGCTGTCATAGTAGTGGTCGTATCTGTTGCCGAAGTAAAGGTCAACGGCAACGGTGCCGTCCATAAGACCAAGTCCCGTATCAGCGGCGATTGCATAGCCGTAAACCTGAGAGCCGTCCTGCGCAACGATATAAAGCTCGCTTCCGTAGGGGATAACGTTGGGGTTTACCGCAACCGTTCCAATCTCCGCAGGTCTGCCGCTTGCCGTAAGCGCGTTATATCCGGCGGTATACGCGGTAGCTTTACCCGACACAACCCTTGTATACTCGGCGGGAAGTCCGTTCACAAGCTTCAGTGTTTCGGGCGCATCCATCTTGGCATAAGGCTCTGCAAGCGCTGTTCCACGCTCAATCACCATTGTTACAGGCTCTTTTTCGATGTTGTCCTCGGTCATTTCCTTTCCGCTGAGAACGCCGTTGACATATTTCTCTTTTACAACATAGGTTCTTACGCCGTTTTCGCCCTGCGTTACAACTCGTTCATCGCCTATCGCCATGTTGGAATTGTCTATATAAACCGTTTCATACGGGATTACCGAGGTGCTTGCACGCAGCTGATAGTTTACGCGGGTTATGTTTATTTCCATGCCCTCGGTGACTTCTGCGTTCAAATCGCAGTCAATCAGGTCATACTCATAAAGGCTTACGTTGGCTCTTTCTAGAATATTTGCGGCGGTTGCGCCCGTTGTGGGAACGGTAAGCGTTTTGCCGTCAACATTCACATATACGTCAAACGCGCGGTATATGGTGACATATGCGGTGTTGTTGTCAACGGTTCTGTATGTCACGCGGTCATGCTCGCCGATGGTGTACTCTCCAAACTCAAGTATAGCGTCGATATTGGTTTCGGAGGTCATAAGCTCCTTTGTTACGCCGTTATCGGTGATGTACACACGGTCGCGGAAATAAAGCGAACCGCTTAACATCGCAATCATCATTATAGATGTCACGAACAGCACTGCCTTGATGAGCTTGCTTTGTTTGATAAGCTTATTCATCTTGGAATTTACTATTTGTGGTTTCATGTTTCCTCCCAAAAACTTCTGCATTGGCGGGTTATACCTGCGCCAAGTTGAAGCACAGTTCCGCCGTTGTTTTCGTTCTGCTTGGTATTATAACCTTTTGTTTCGTAAATGTCAAACGAAAACAAACTGCTGATTTTGTGAAAAATCCACAAAAAACTTTTGTAACCGTTTTGTAACCTTTTGTTTTTGGGGGTGCAATTTGTAATTTTCTGGCGTTTGCACAACTTCTTTTTGTAAAATTAACTAAAAATCATGGTTTGATTTTTGGCGTCAAAAATGCCGAAAATACAGCGGATTTTCCTTGTGTGCATTGTTCAACTTTGCCCGCAGTTCCCTTAATTTCATAATTATCAAAAAAAGCGTGACAAATGCCCAAATGTGTGATATAATAATACCGATGTATATTATTATGAAAGGAAAAACAGCATGAACCATGAAAAATCATGCGGTGCTATTGTTTACCGTAAGCACTACGGAAACACGGAAATTTTATTGATAAAGCATATCAAGTCGGGATATTGGTCTTTCCCGAAAGGGCATATGGAGGAGGGTGAAAGCGAAACCCAGACTGCCATACGCGAGATAAAAGAGGAAACAAATGTAGATATTTCCATTGACGATACATCTTTCCGTGAAACTGTTGTGTTCACTCCGCGCCGTGATACCCGCAAGGAGGTTGTGTATTTCGTGGCGCGCGCCACAAGCTTTGACTGCAAGCCGCAGGAGGAAGAAATAGCCGAGCTGCGCTGGGTTGAAATAAGTCAGGCTGCGTCACATCTTGCATATGACAATGACAGGCTTATTGTAAACAGGGTGCGTGCGTTTCTGGCAAAATCGCGGATATAACGTACGCGGTTCGGATTGCGCCAAAATTAAAGCTGTCCCCCTCGACCGAGGGGGACAATTATTGACTGGGCATTGATGAAAAAGCAGGACAAAGCAAAAAACCGCCCCGATTTTCTTGGGGCGGCGTAAGGATTTGAGGTCAGCTTACGATATAGCTTTTAATTTCGTCAAGGAATGCTACGCAGTCATCGCTGTGAATGTTAAGCGTAAGCTCCTTGGAGAGGTCAAGGCTGAAGATACCCATGATGGACTTTGCGTCAATTGCGTATCTGCCCGATACGATATCTACGTCATAATCGCATTTTGCTACGATGTTTACAAAGTTTTTAACGTCATTGATTGTGTTAATGCAGATTTTTGTTGTTGTCATAATACATTTTCCTTTCTTTTTACGGCGCGCTTTATGCGCCGCGGCTGCAAGCGGGCTTTTCTGTATAATACCACGCCTTGTGTTCATTTGTCAACGGGAATTTTGTCGTGCCGTGGATTATTATGCGATAAACTTCGCAATTTCTTCCACGAGTGCGTCAGCGTCAGCGTTTTCGCTTCTGATTACCATTTTCAGAGGCTTTGCGAGGTCAAGGCTGAATATACCCATTATAGACTTGGCGTCAACCGCATATCTTCCCGATACAAGGTCGCAGTCAAATTTGTAACGGTTGGTAATGTTTACAAATTCCTTGACATCTTCAATTGTGCCGAGCATAACTTTCAGCTCCTTCATAAAATCGCCGCCTTTCTTTTGTTGTCTTTGTGTACAAGTCTTTCTCTTTCTTTTCGGTTATTTTTGCTAACCTCAATATAAATATAGCAACAAAGCAAAAAATAGTCAATAGCTTCTTGCAAAATTCGGAATAATCAAGTATAATAAATGTATATCGAAAATCTTTTTGGGCAAAATGTCCATTTTGAACAGGAAAAAATCAGTAAAAGTGCTGTGTAGCCTGTCGGTTAGGAGGAAAAGCCATGACATTTTCGGTCTGTACGCTTGGGTGCAAGGTAAATTCCTGCGAGAGTGCAGCCATTGTTGAAGGTATGCTTTTGGCGGGTTTTGAGAAAACGGAAGTTCTCTCGGCTGCTGATGTTTACATAATAAATTCTTGTGCGGTTACAAGTATGAGCGTGAAAAAAGCACGCCAGCTTATATCGCATTGCAAGAATAGTATGCCGGACTGCGTTGTGGTGCTTTGCGGCTGCTTTCCGCAAAGCTATCCCGAAGAAGCGGGGCAGACGCGCGCTGACATTATAATAGGTAACGGTGCAAAGTCGGAAATCCCCATGCTGGTCAAGCAGTTCTTGGTTGACCGTGCGCATTATTGCCATATATCGCAGCTTCCAAGGGTGTTTGACGAGAAATCTTCATGCGCTGACCTTGACCGCACACGCGCCTTTATCAAGGTAGAGGACGGCTGCGACCGTTTCTGTGCGTACTGTGTAATACCCCTTGCAAGGGGCAGGGTGCGTTCGCTTGCGCCTGAAAGCATTTCCCGACAGGCAAGGCTTGCCGCAGAAAGCGGGCATAAGGAACTTGTTTTGACGGGCATAAATCTTAGCTGCTATGGCGAGGATATCGGCTTGACACTTAGCGACGCGGTTAAAGCTGCTGATGTTGACGGGATAGAGCGCATACGTCTTGGCTCGCTTGAGCCTGATATGATGACCGACAGCGAAATTGAGCGCCTTGCCGAGATTAAAAAGCTTTGCCCGCACTTTCACCTTTCACTGCAAAGCGGCAGCGACAGGGTGCTTAAGCTTATGAAGCGCCGCTATAATACCGCTGATTATGAAAGAGTGTGCCGCCGGCTGCGTGAAAAATTCCCAGATTGCTCTTTAACCACTGACATAATGGTGGGCTTTACAGGTGAAACGGAAGATGACCACGCGCTTAGCATGGTGTTTGCGGAGAAAACAGGCTTCGCCAAAATCCATGTGTTCCCGTATTCAATAAGGAATGGCACGCTTGCGGCAATGCGTCCGGAGCAGGTGCCGCCGCAGATAAAATCCGCGCGCGCAAAGCAGATGACCGCGCTTGCAAGGCAGGTGGAACGCAACTATCTGCGCAGCCGTATAGGCAGGGAGTATTCCGTGCTTATTGAGAAGCCGCAAAGCGAGGAATACAGCAACGGGTTTACTGATAGTTATATTCCTGTGAGAATATACGGAAAGCCGATTAGACGGCACTCGCTTGTGCGCGTCAGGATAACCAGCGCGGGGGCTGAATACTGCACCGCAGTGTTAATTTGATATTTTTATGGAATATCCATTTTCATAAAACAACTTCAGGAGGAAATTAAAAAATGGCAGTTTATCGTATCTATGTTGAAAAGAAGCCGCAGTTTGCGGTAGATGGAAAGGCAACCCTTTCCGACCTTACCGTAGCACTTGGCATCAAGTCGGTTGAAGATGTGCGCATTATCAACCGTTATGACGCGGAGAAGCTTTCAAGAGAGAATTTTGACAAGGCTATCCCTACGGTATTTTCAGAGCCGCCCGTTGACGAGGTGTTTGAGCAGCTTCCCGCGCTGAAAGCGGACGAGCGTATGTTTGCGGTCGAGTTCCTGCCCGGTCAGTTTGACCAGAGGGCGGATTCTGCGGCGCAGTGTATCCAGATGCTGTGTAAGGGCGACCGTCCCGTTGTAAAATACGCAAAGATTTACATTCTTAAGGGCGCTGTTACAGATGAGGAGTTCGGCAAAATCAAGCACTACCTTATAAATGCCGTTGAGTCCAGAGAGTGCGGTTTTGAGGAATACAAGACCCTTGAGGTGCAGTACGATATCCCCACCGAGGTTGAAACCCTTGACGGCTTTATCAGCAAGACCGATGCAGAGCTTGCGGATTTTGTCGTAAAGTATGGTCTTGCCATGGATAATGACGATATCAAGTTCTGTCAGGATTATTTCAAAAGCGAAAACAGAAATCCCACCATTACCGAGATACGCATGATAGATACCTACTGGTCCGACCACTGCCGCCATACAACATTCGGCACGATTATAGACAATGCTGATATCGTTCCTGAATATATTGCCGATACCTATGCAGAGTACAAGGCTGACAGGGAAGAGCTTGGCAGGGGCTTAAAGCCTGTTTGCCTTATGGATATTGCAACGCTTGCTGCAAAGAAGCTTAAGGCTGACGGCCTGCTTCCCGACCTTGATGAAAGCGAGGAAATCAACGCCTGCTCCGTTAAGATAACGGTTGATGTTGACGGCAAGGACGAGGAATGGCTGCTGATGTTCAAGAACGAAACTCACAACCACCCCACGGAAATCGAGCCGTTCGGCGGCGCGGCTACCTGCCTTGGCGGCGCAATCCGCGACCCGCTTTCGGGACGCTCCTATGTATATCAGGCAATGCGTGTTACAGGCGCTTCCGACCCGCTGCTTCCCGTTGAAAAGACAATAAAGGGCAAGCTGCCCCCTAGAAAGATTACAACCACCGCTGCCGCAGGCTATTCCAGCTATGGCAACCAGATTGGTCTTGCAACAGGTCACGTTGCGGAGATTTATCACCCCGGCTATATGGCAAAGCGCATGGAGATAGGCGCTGTTGTAGGCGCGGCTCCAATTGAGAATGTGCGCCGTGAAAGACCCGCTCCCGGCGATATTATAATTCTTCTTGGCGGACGCACCGGCAGAGATGGCTGCGGCGGCGCAACAGGTTCTTCCAAATCTCATAGCGTGCAGTCCCTTGAAAGCTGCGGCGCAGAGGTTCAGAAGGGCAACGCACCCGAGGAAAGAAAGCTTCAGCGCCTGTTCAGAAATCCAGAGGCAACACGTCTTATCAAGCGCTGCAACGACTTTGGCGCAGGCGGTGTTTCCGTTGCGATAGGCGAGCTTGCAGACGGTCTTGAAATCGACCTTAACGCCGTTCCCAAAAAGTATGACGGCCTTGACGGTACAGAGCTTGCAATATCCGAGTCGCAGGAGAGAATGGCGGTTGTTGTAGCCGCAGAGGACGCTGACAAATTCCGCGCGCTTGCTTCAAAGGAAAATCTCGAATCTACACCCGTTGCGGTTGTAAAGGCAGAGCCAAGGCTTCGCATGAACTGGAACGGAAAGACAATATGCGATATCAGCAGGGAGTTTCTCAACTCCAACGGCGCTGAAAAGCACACAACGGTTGCCGTTCCCGCAGTAAATGTAAGCTATTCCACAGGCAGAACCAACACCGCAAAGGATTGGGAAAGCCTTGTTACAGACCTTAATATCTGCTCGCAGAGAGGCCTTGTTCAGCGCTTTGACTCCACAATCGGCGGCGCTACGGTGCTTATGCCGTTCTCGGGCAGAACGCAGCAGACTCCCGTGCAGGCAATGGCTGCCAAAATCCCCATGATAAATGCAACAACAAGCACAGCGTCTATAATGGGCTGGGGTTTTAATCCCGCGATATCCACACAGTCACCCTATCATGGCGCTGTTTGCGCGGTTGTTGAGAGTATCGCCAAGGTAGTTGCGGCAGGCGGAGACAGTGAGAAGTGCTGGCTGACCTTCCAGGAGTATTTTGAGAGAACGCAGGGCAAGGCTGAGCGCTGGGGCAAGCCTTTCTCGGCACTGCTTGGCGCGTACAAGGCACAGCTTGAAATGGGCTGCGGCGCAATTGGCGGCAAGGACAGCATGAGCGGTACGTTTGAGAATATTGACGTTCCTCCTACGCTGGTTTCCTTTGCTGTATCCACAGCCAAGGCAGAGGATATAATTTCTGCCGAGTTCAAGTGTCCGTACAGCAAAATCGGTTATATTGCTCCCGAATACGATGAAAACGGTCTGCCGGTATTTGAAAGCGTAAAGGCGGTATTCAGAAAGATTACAAAGCTTATCAAAGAAAAGAAGATTATGTCCGCATGGTCTGTTGCAAACGGCGGTCTTGCGGAGGGCGTGTTCAAGATGGCACTTGGCAACCATGTGGGCGCAAAGCTTGCCAACCTTACCGATGATGAGCTGTTTACACCTGTTTACGGTGCATTTGTTGTTGAAATGGACGGCGATATTGACGGAATACGCACAATTGGTGAAACTGTTCCCGAGTATGAGATAACCTGCGGCGGCGTGAAGCTTGATATTGCTTCCCTTGAAAAGAAATGGAACGATGTTCTGGAGCCTATATTCAAGGCACAGCTTCCCGAAATGCCCGCGCCCGAGGCTATTGCATATGACAAGGGCTGCGAGCTTCTTGAAACTCACACCTGCCCCAAAATTGCAAAGCCCAAGGTGCTTATCCCCGTATTCCCCGGCACAAACTGCGAGTATGACATGGCAAACGCATTTAACCGTTACGGCGGCGACAGCGAGATATTCGTTATCCGTAATCTCTCCGCCAAGGATATGGAGGAAAGCGTTGCAGAGTTTACAAAGCTTATAAAGCAGTCGCAGATGATTGCAATTCCCGGCGGCTTCAGCGGCGGTGACGAGCCGGAGGGTTCGGCAAAGTTCATCAATGCGTTTTTCCGCAATCCTATGATAAAGGAAGCGGTTGAGGAAATGCTGTACACCCGCGACGGACTTATGATAGGCATCTGCAACGGCTTCCAGGCGCTTATAAAGCTTGGTCTTGTGCCGTTTGGAAAGATTGTTCCACTGAACGAGGACAGCCCTACGCTTACCTACAACTCCATAGGACGCCATCAGTCGCAGCTTACCATGACAAGGATTTGCACAAATAAATCGCCATGGCTTATGCACACAAAGGTCGGAGATTTGCACAATATCCCGATTTCTCACGGCGAGGGTCGCTTTGTAGCGCCCGAAGCGGTCATAAAGGAGCTTATTGCAAACGGACAGGTTGCAACGCAGTATGTAGACCTTAAGGGCAACCCCACTATGGACGTTGCATATAATCCCAACAGCTCCATGCACGCTATTGAGGGTATCATCTCGCCCGATGGCAGAGTGCTTGGCAAGATGGGCCATACAGAGCGTCTTACGCCCAACTGCTGCAAGAATGTTGACGGCAACAAGGAACAGCTTCTGTTCAAGGGCGGCGTTGACTACTTCAGAGGATAATGATGTAAGCCCGAAAACAACAAGACAGCTTCTGATGTTAATGTCAGAAGCTGTCTTGTTCTTTGTGTTATTGGCTTTTGATTGTGGGTGCGGGTATAATTATGGCGTTGGTAAATTGTGATTTAGTAGGAGAAAGCACGATGAATATTCAATTGGTTAATTGGATAGGGTATTGATGGTTTGCGATAAGGATAATATAATATCGGTTCAGCTAAAAGTATCATAAACAACATAATAAAGTAAATCACTGATTTGTCCTGCAAACATAAAAACTGAACCCGCGAAGAAATTCTTCGCGGGTTATTGCATTGTTGCAAGCTTATGATGCCGAATTGCACACAAAACTCTCCCGCTTGTATTTAAGCGGGAGGGTTGATGCTTAACATTTTAATCATTGCAGGGAGGAAGCGCATATTTTTCACGGTAGACTTCAAATGCCGCATTGAAGTTGGTTGCGTCAACGCTTTTCAGCTCTGTCATGTAGCCGTGGGTGTCCATGTTGTTTTCCTTAACCTGAATCATGCACACCGCTATGTTGGAGCAGTGGTCGGATACTCTTTCAAGGTTTGTCAGCAGGTCGGAGTGGATAAATCCAAGCTCTATGGTGCATTTGCCTTCGCGCAGACGCTCGATGTGGCGGTTCTTAAGCTCGGTGCGCAGTCCGTCTATAACGTCCTCAAGCGGCTCAACCTGCTTTGCAAGCGTAACATCAGATGCAATAAAGGCGTCTATGGACTTGTTCAGAATTTCTTCAACCGCTGCAGAAATAACATCAATTTCCTTGAGAGCCTCTGCGGAGAAGCGTATCTTTTTCTGGTGCATTTCCTCTGCTGCCTCAACTATATTTACAGCATGGTCGGAAATACGCTCAAGGTCGCCTATGGTGTGCAGCAGCTTGGAAGCCACCTTGCTGTCATGCTCGTTGAGATCTTTGGAGGAAACCTTGAGAAGATATGAGCCTATTTTATCCTCGTAAACGTCAATGGCTGTTTCGTTTTCAACTACCTCGGCAGCTTTTTTCGCGTCATATTTTGAAACAACGCAGAGCGAGTCGGTTATAGTCTTTCTTGTAAGCTCAGCCATTTTAATGCACACGTTGCGGCACTGTTCAATGGCTATACCAGGGGTTACAAGCACACGCTCGTCAAGCATGGGCATCTGAACCTCTTCCTCGCCCTTTTTGCTGCGTACTGTAAGACAGGCAAGCTTTTCAAGCTGCTTTGTAAAGGGCAGGAACATAACTGTTGCAAGAACATTGAACGAGGTATGAATAATCGGAATACTTGTGCCAATAAGCGGCGCTTCCATGAAGCTGAAGTTTACAAAAGCATTGATAATGTAGAACAGGCTCAGCAATACAGCCGTACCGATTATGTTGAAGTACAGGTGAACGATTGCAACGCGCTTTGCAGATTTGCTTGCACCTACCGAGGAAATAAGCGCGGTAACGCAGGTGCCTATATTCTGACCAAGCAGAATTGGCAGTGCCATTGCGTGCGTTATTGTACCTGTCGAGTCTGCAATGGCCTGCAAAATGCCGACCGAAGCGGAGGACGACTGGATAATGGCGGTAAGAACCGCACCTGCAAGAACACCAAGTATAGGATTGGTGAACATTGTCATAACCTGTGTAAACTCGGGGATATCCTTCAGCGAAGAAACTGCGCCAGACATCTGATCCATGCCGAACATGAGAACCGCAAAGCCGAGAAGTATTGTTGCTATATTGTGCTTTTTATCGGACTTTGTGAACATTATCAGCACAATACCGATAAGGGCAAGAACCGGTGTAAATGTTGAGGGCTTCAGAAGCTCCAGAAAACCTGAGCCTTCTATCGAGTTTGTGGACAGCAGCCATGCGGTAACGGTGGTGCCTACATTTGCGCCCATGATAACGCCGATAGCCTGACTTAGCTTCATTATTCCAGAGTTTACAAAGCCGACCAGCATAACCGTGGTTGCGGAGGAGGACTGAATTACGGCTGTAACACCCAGACCCAGCAGTACGCCCTTTACGGGGTTTGAGGTCAATTTTTCCAGCCACTTTTCAAGCTTGCCGCCTGCAAGCTTTTCAAGCGCGGCGCTCAGTGTGTTCATTCCGAAAAGGAACATGGCCAAACCGCCGATTAACGACAGAATGTTGAAAATGTCGAACTTGCCTGTGGCAGCTTCAGCTGCCGCCTGCGAGATTGACTGATACAAAAGAATGTCCATTTGTGTTCTCCTTTTACATTGCGAGCGATCTTTCTTTATCGCTTTTTCCTTAACCTTTTTGCGAACAATTTCATTATACAGGATTTTTTTGTGCTTGTACAGTATTTTTTGCATTTTTTTGAAAATTCACCATAATCAATAATTTAATTTTCAATAATGCGCGAATTTTGTAAAAAATGCGTAATATAGCGCGGCTATTGTGTAAAGATATTGTATGGCAATATCGGTGGAATGGGTTATATAAACTACGATTGTTTAATTTCCCTGTTTATAGGTTGTGTATAAGTGTGGATTTTGTTGGTTTTGCCCGAATAAATATTAACTTATTATAAAAAAGCCACATTTATGCGCCGTTACGTTGCTTTTGGGACAACAATTCCATCTGCGACCATTGAAATTATTTGATATTATATTGTATAATTAAGGTGCTTCGCGCGGAGCGTTTGAAGCCAAATTATATTCTGATACCGAAAGGAACGGGTTACGCTGCTATGAGTAAAATGCCGGACGATTGCAGACAGCCGCTGCAGAACAGAATATTTCAGGCGCTTGTAACGGCGGCAGCGTACATATTGTTCCGCCCAAAGGTGATATGGGAGGATAAGGCTGACAAAAAACGTCTTAAAAGCACGCCTGCTGTTTTTATCGCAAACCACACAAGCCATTTTGACGGCGTTTTTGTCGGGGCGGTATTCGGGCGATACAAGCCGTATGTTCTGGTTCAGAAAAGCTGGTATGAGAAAAAGGGCGTAGGCGGCGCAATACAGCGGTGCAGATGTATCCCTATCGACATAAACGGCGCGGACGCCGAGTGGTACATAAAGGCGGAAACGCTTGTGAAAAACGGCGGTTCTATGGCGATTTTCCCCGAGGGTGCTATTGCCCGCGGCGGAAAAATGCAGCAGTTCAAACCGGGAGCGGCGCTGCTTTCGGCTTCGACAGACGCGGTGATTGTGCCATGCGCAATATACGGCGGTTATGCAAAGGTATTCGGCAAAAGGCAGCGTGTGTTTGTCGGAAAGCCCATAGAATGTCATTGCCCCGATGATATGCGCCACTCAAAATATGCAAAACAGCTTGCGGCGCAGGCAGAAGCAGAGGTAAGGCGGCTTTACGGTACTCTTGAACAAAGGTATGGCAAGCTTCCTGTGTATAAGGATGATGATTTTTCGGAACAGTCTGCCGAAAAAGAAACGGTAACAAGTTAATAAGCGGAGTTTCCGCAGAAATAAATTTACAGAAGAGGTACTTATTATGAACATCGAAATCGCAGAAAAAATCAAGGCAATGCTGGTTGAAAACCTGAGAATCCCCGCTGACGAGCTGGAGTTTGATTCCGAGCTTTTTGGCGATGATATCGGTCTTGACTCTATCGACTCCATCGAGATTATTGCAGGCATTGACAACCTGTTCGGCGTACAGATGACAGGCGCGGCAAGAGAGCATTTCCAGACAATTGAAAGCCTTGCGGCTTATGTTGAAACAAATATGGGTGCATAATTATGAAAAATTCAGGCAGATGCGTTGTAACGGGTCTTGGAATAATCTGCGCCCTTGGCGAAAATACCGAGCAGTGCTGGAACGCCGCGGTAAACGGCGTTACGGGTATACGCGAGGTTAAATCGGTAAACACAGACGGCTGCTATGCAAACATGGGCGCAGAGGTTTCAGCGCCCAACAGCAGTCTTTCCCATGAGGATTATGACCGCGCCTCGCTACTTTGCATAAAGGCGGCGGGAGAAGCGCTTGCAGACGCAGGCTATACCGCCGATTGCTTTGACGACAAGCGCATAGGCGTTATCGTGGGCAACTGTGTTGGCGGCGCTGCAAGTATTGACGTTTATTATACCGATAAAAAGAATGGCTGTGAAAAGGCTTCGGATATACTGAAGATGCCCGCTTCCGCCATTGCTAACAATGTGGCAAGGCATTTCGGCCTTAACGGTGCTACCGCAAATATCGTGAATGCCTGCGCAGCAGGCACTATGAGCCTTTCCTATGCGTGCGACCTTATCCGTGCAGGCAAGGCGGACGCTTTCGTAGCGGGCGGCTCTGACAGTTTCACATCGCTTGCGTTCAGCGGTTTCCACGCGCTTCATGCGCTTGCGGCAGGCCCTTGCTCACCGTTCAATCAAAGCAACGGCATAACGCTTGGAGAGGGCGCGGGCATTCTTATAATTGAGAGTTATGAACATGCCGTAAAGCGCGGCGCAAAGATATATTGCGAGATACTTGGCAGCGGCGTAAGTTCCGACGCACACCACATTACAGCGCCCCGCCCCGATGGAGAGGGTCAGATGTCTGCCATAAGGCGCGCCGTTAAAAATTCCGGTCTGGAATTTACGGATATTGACTATATCAACGCGCACGGCACAGGCACAGCGAAGAATGACGAGGCGGAGTTCCTTTCGCTGCACACTCTTTTTGACGGAAACGACCATGTTTCGGTAAGCTCCACAAAATCCATGACGGGTCACTGCCTTGGCGCGGCAGGCTCTATTGAGGCCGTGCTGACTGTAAAGGCGGTATGCGAAAATCAGCTTCCTCCCACTATCGGATATTCGGACGAGCAGCTTGAGGCTCTCGGTGAAAAGGCGGGGGATATTGATTTTATTGCCAATACAAAGCGCGAGAAGCAGGTGAACTATGCGGTTTCAAACTCCTTTGCCTTTGGCGGCAATAATGCAAGCATAGTGTTCTCAAAGAACGCCCGCAGCATACCCGACCATACAAACAAAAAGCGCATTTTCCTGACAGGCGTGGGTGAGCTTTGCGGTACTGTACCGACAGAGGACGGCAAGGGTATGCGTGCGGAAATAACCTCGGACAGCTACAAGGAGCATGGCATAAAAATGGCGTTCTACCGCAAGCTTGACCGTTTCAGCCAGCTTCAGCTTATTTCGGGCATGAGAGCGCTTGCCAACGCAGAAATTACCATTGACGAGAGCAACGAGAACGATATAGGCATAATCATAGGCACTGCCGATGGTCCGTTGACCGAGATTGTCAATTTCCAGAAGCAGACTATTGAGCAGGGCACGGCAAACGGCAGCGCGTTCAGCTTTCCCAACACAGTATACAATGCCGCAGGCGGATATTTCAGCATTTTTGCGGGAATAAAGGGCTACAATGTTACCGTTGCAAACGGAGTTCAGGCAGGACTTCAGAGTATTTGCTATGCTGCCGATGTTATCCATAACGGCGAGGAAACCATAATGGTTGCTTCGGGTACGGACGAAAATACAGATGTTACATATGAGTTGTATGAAAAGCTTGGCTACACTTCCGGCGGAGATAAGGGCTTTACGCTTGGCGAAGGCTCGGTATCGCTGATACTGGAAACAGAGGAAAGCGCAGACAAGCGCGGCGCAAAGAAGCTTTGCGAGATTGTCGGCACAGCCATGGCTCACAGCGCGGTTGAATTTGGTACGCTTGCTGGTTCGGAGGAAGCCTTGAAGCGCGCTGTTATCGGCGCTTGCGAGGAGGCAGGAATTTCTCTCAACGATATTGACGCGGTATGCGGCTTTGCAAACGGCAATAAAACGCTTGACGATATTGAAAAGAGCGTTTACGGCGAGCTTTTCGCAGGCAAAATCCCCGTTATCAGCGTGAGAAATGAGATTGGCGAAGCAAGAGCGGCTGCGGCTGCAAAGCAGGCGGCATATGCCGCAGAGCTTCTCAGCGCGGCTGATTGCGGCTATACCTATGTACTGGCTGCGGCTGCGGGAGTTGGCGGTTCTTATTCCGCTGTAATTCTGAAAAAGGCTTAACACAAAGCAGGGCGGGTTTTCCCGCCCTGATGAATAACAGGAGGAAATAATTTTGGCAAAGGTTGCAATTGTTACAGGCGCTTCGCGCGGAATTGGCAGGGCGTGCGCAATAAAGCTTGCCGAATGTGGTTATGATGTTGCAGTAAACTATGTAAGCAATGAAGCAAAGGCGGCGGAGGTTGTTGCAGCAATTGAAGCGCTTGGGCAGAAAGCCATCGCCGTTAAGGCCGATACCGCAGATTTAAAGCAGGTGCAGGATATGTTCCGTGAGGTTCACAAGACTTTCGGGCAGCTTGACGTTTTGGTGAACAATGCGGGGGTTGTTGATGACGCTTACCTGCTGATGATAAATGAGGACTCGCTCTCCAGAAGTCTTGATATAAATATAAAGGGATACTTCCACTGTGCGCAGCAGGCGGCGCTTAAAATGATGAGAACGGGCGGACGCATTATCAATGTTTCATCTGTAAGCTCGGTGCTTGCGGTTGAGGGACAAGGCGTGTATTCTGCAACAAAGGGCGCTGTAAACTCCATGACCGCTACCCTTGCAAAGGAGCTTGCGCCGCGCGGTATTCTTGTAAACGCGGTTGCGCCTGGCTTTATTGAAACCGAAATGATGGACGCTATTCCAGAGGAGAAAAAGCAGGAGTACATAAAGGCAATCCCTATGCACAGATACGGCAAGGCAGAGGACGTTGCAAACGTGGTTGCGCAGCTTTGCTCCGACAGCTTCGGTTACATGACGGGACAGGTGCTTGTACTTGACGGAGGTTTAAGCCTATGATGAACTTGCTTGAAATAAATAAGCGCATAAAGCAGCGTCCGCCGTTTCAGATGATAGAGCGCGTGCTGGAGCTTGAGCCGAATGTTTCCGCAAAGGGCATAAAGAATGTTTCGGTGAACGAGCCTTATTTTATGGGACATTTTCCTGATACGCCCATTATGCCGGGCGTGCTTATTATAGAAGCCGCAGCGCAGCTTTGCAGCCTTGTTATCGCGCCCGATGACGCGGCAAGCGATGAGGAAAAGCTGTATGTGCTGCTTAAGGTAAAGGATTTCAAATTTCTCAAGCCTGTTATTCCCGGCGATACGCTGACGATTGACGTAAAGACAACGCTGGCTTCATCGGGGCTTTATGAGTTCTCCGCAGTTATAACGGTTGACGGCGTGACAAAGGCAAAGGGCAGTATGCTGTTTACAGCAATGGATAAGAGCGCGGTTTATGGATAAGATAATAGACTTTTCCGCCTGCATTGCTTCGGGCGGAGATGGTCTGCGGCCCAGATTAGAGCAGGCAAGCGCGCTTTATTCGCCTATGAGCGAGGAGTATTTCACCCGCCTTAACGCAAGGACGGGGCGCGCATTTTGCGAAAGTGCCTGTGGCTTCCTGCTGCTTGACAACCTGCTTTCAAAGCACGGCATAGACAAAAGCAGCCTTGTTATCTCGCGCAACGGCGATGGCAGACCCTGCTTTATCAACAGGTTTGACTTTGATTTCAGCATTTCCCATTCCGATGGCGGCGTGATGTGCGCGCTTATGCTTGGTGATGGGGCAAGAATTGGCTGTGATATTCAGTGTGTGCGTACATATCCATCGGATAAAAACTGCACCCTTGCCGAGATATTCATGCCCGCAGCCGATTATACGGAGTATCTTAAAACGCAGGACGAAAAGCTGTTTTATACGATATGGACAAGGCGCGAGGCTTTTATAAAGCACAGCGGCGGAGATGTTTTTGCCGATTTGCGCAACATAAGCTTCCATGCTGATGGTTATCGGACAGGGCTTATTTCCTCCTGCGGAAAAAAGTATTATTACAGCATATTCAGTGATTGACGGAGGGGCATATGAAAGTATTGGTAATAAACGCAAGCCCTCGCCCCGAGTGCAGCAACACCATGAATATAACCCGTGCATTTCTAAAAGGCTTTCCGCAGGACGCGCAGATTGAGTATGTCACGCTTTGCAGGCTTGACATAAAGCCGTGTCTTGGCTGCTACTCCTGCTGGGATAAAACCCCCGGCAAATGCGTGATAAAGGACGATATGCAGCAGCTTTACGACAAAATACGCAGCGCTGATGTAATAATTCAGAGCTTTCCGCTGTATTTTTTCGGAATGCCGTCGCAGCTTAAATGTATGACAGACCGCTGCCTGCCGTTTACGCTTCCTTATCTCGGGAACTATGTTAAGGACGAAAGCGCTTCCTTTCACGAATTAAGAGAAGAAGCAATGCACACAAAGCGGCTTGCTGTAATATCAACCTGTGGTTATGTGGACGCGCAGTATATGTATCAGGCGCTTATAAAGCAGTATGACCTTATCGCGGGCGTTGGAAAATACACCGCTGTATTATGCCCTGAGGGCGAGCTTTTTGTCACGGATAACGCAAAACGTCAGCGCGAGGGATATCTTGCCGATGTTACAGCGGCGGGTGCGGAGTTTGCCGAAAACGGAACGCTTAGCGAGCAAACTCGGCAAAGGCTGTCAAAGCCGCTTCTTTCGCAAAAGGGATTTGAAACCATAACCCGTGCGCACTGGGCGCAGTTCAGATAAAAAGCAGCCTGTTGAAAAATATCATTTTGCCCGCGCAGCGGGCTTTTTCGACAGGCTGAAAAAAGACCGCTTCGGAACATTTTGAACCGAAGAGGTCTTTTGGTTATTGGCGGAACGATTATTCTGTTGCGTTTATAACGGATATGGGGTCAACCCACTTGCCGCCCTGCTTTACGCCAAGGTGCAGGTGCGGTTGCTGTACTATTTCCGCCTGACAGGTGTCGCTTGTTTTGCCGATTATTGCGCCTTCCTGCACGGTCTGACCGGTTTTTATGCTAAGTTCCTTTGCAAGTCCGCAGTAATGGACTTCAAGTCCGTTATCCTGTTCAACAATTACCGTAACGCCCCACAGAGGGTCCTCGTTGATTTCCTTTATAGTGCCTGCTGACATGGACAGCACTTCTGTACCAAGCGGGCACAGGATATCACAGCCGTCATGGGTTTTCCATACGCCAAGGGTTTCGCTTTTTACAAGCTCTCCGTTGCTGAATGGGTGTGATATTTCGCCGTTTACGGGCATAATATTTCGGGATTCGATAATAACGGGCTTGTTTACCTCCTCGGCTTCGGCGGTGCTTTCGCTTTGCGAGGTTTCTTTATCCTTGGGGACATCGTTTTTGCTGCCGCCTGTTGGAACGTCATCTGCCACGCTGCTTGCTTCAAACACCCATGTGTTCTGCTGCAAGGTGTCGGATTCTGTCGGGGTAAGGCGGCTCATGGCGCGGTTGTAGGCGGTAAGCGAGGCTATGCTTACCGCGGCAATGCCGAGAACAACCGCAATTGCCATGCCTTTTCCTGCGGGGAGTGATTTTCTTGACTTTTTCATTGCGTTATTCCTTTCATAATCATGACTATGGAACGACCCACGGGGGCTCGTGACAATATTTTTGCCTGAATTTTTCATAAATATACAAGGTTTGTTGTTTTTGCGCTGATATATTGTAAAAAGTCTTAGACAGCGGCGCAGCCATAGTGCGATTTCCTGTATCATATAAATTCCATACGGCAGCTAAACGCTTTGCCGTCTTGGAGTAAACGGAGGTGGAGCTGTTATATGCAGCGGATAGCTCACATACTTGGCAAAACAAGCGGCAGCGCCGCAGAGCGCGCAATAATCAATTATTACCGCGCTATTGACAGGGCGGAGGTTCAGTTTGATTTTTTTCTTTGCAAAGGCTCGGAGTATCTTCCCGCCGAGGAAATAAAGTCGCTTGGCGGCAGAATTTTTGTTCTGCCCCCACAGCTTGAAAGAAAGCGCTATGGCAGCGTGCTTGAAAGGCTGCTTAGGGAAAATTGCTATGATATTGTTCAGTGCCACTGCGGAAAGCTTGCCGCGATAAGCCTTAAAGCGGCAAAAAACGCAGGCATAAAAAAACGTATACTTCATTGCCATAGCGGCGCAGAGCGCGCCGGAGCGGCTAAAAAATACGCCACCGGATTTCTTGCGTGCTGTGACAGTGCGGCGCGCGACTGCTTCGGCGCTGTCCCCGTGTGTACGCTTAGCGAGCAGGGACCGCCCGTTGCGGTGGCAAGGGTGCTTCCGCTGGCTTTGGATATATCGCGCTGTGGCTATTCCAAGGAGAGCCGCTCAAAAGCGCGCAGGGAGCTTAATATTCCGCAGGGCAGCCTTGTTTTCGGCAGCGCAGGAGAACTAAGCGCAAAAAATAATCAAGTGTTTCTTATAGACGTTTTCAAGGAAATTTTGCGCCAAAATAAAAATTCCGTGTTAGTTATATCAGACGCGGGAAAGGAAATTGAATATATAAAAGCGCGCATAGCGGCAAGCGGTGTATCGGACAGGATAAAGCTTCTTAATCACGCAGACGAGGGCTTTTACACTGCCTTGGACTGCTTTATGCTGCCGCAGAAAAGCGCGGGTTTTCCTTTCAGCGCTGTTGAAGCGCAGAGTGCTGGCGTGTATTGCATATTATCCGATAAGATAAGCAGGGAGGCAAAGCTTACTGACAGCGCGCAATTCCTTTCGCTTAAAGCGGGGGCTGCCGATTGGGCGTGCGCGGCGGTTTGCTGTGCTTCACTCAAAAATAAGAAAGCCGCAGAACAGCTGAAAGCAGCGGGATATGATATCCGCGAAAATGCCGAAGCGCTGCAAAAATATTATCAGACATTGAGGGAATTATGACAAAACTACTTATTAAAGCATTTGTAAAAAACCATCAGGACACGCGGGAGCCTGTGGTGCGTGCGGCTTACGGAAAGCTTTCGGGCTGGGTGGGCATTATATGCAACCTGCTGCTGTGTGCGGGAAAATTTATAGTCGGCTTTATTTCGGGCAGCGTTTCAATAACCGCAGACGCGGCAAACAACCTGTCGGACGCGGCTTCAAGCATTATCAGCCTGCTTGGCTTCAAGCTTGCGGAGCGTTCTGCCGATGACGAACACCCCTATGGTCATGCGCGGTATGAGTATATATCGGGATTTATAATTGCGGTTATTGTGCTTATTATCGGTTTTGAGCTGCTTACGGGAAGCATAGAAAAGATTGTCAATCCCTCGGCGGTGGAGTTTTCATGGATTATCGTCGGGGTGCTGGGCGCTTCAATATTGGTTAAGCTGTGGCTTATGCTGTTTAATTTTAAGCTTGGAAAGCTTATTGATTCGGGTACGCTTAAAGCCACAGCCGCAGACAGCCGCAATGATTGTATATCAACGTTTGTTGTGCTGATAGCGGCGCTTATTTCGCATTTCTGCGCGGTGGAACTTGACGGCTACATGGGTGCGGCGGTAGCGTTGTTTATTTTGTACAGCGGAATAAATCTTGTGCGCGACGCAATGAATCCGCTGCTTGGCAAAGCACCCGATGAAAATATGGTGGAGCAGATACGCGATAAAATCATGACCTATGACGGCGTTCTTGGAACGCATGATCTTATGGTGCATGACTACGGTCCCGGCAGGGTATTTGCAAGCGTTCATGTGGAAATGGCGGCGGAGCGCGATGTGTTGGAAAGCCATGATATTATCGACAATATTGAGCGCGATTTTTTGCAAAACGGACTTAATCTTGTGGTGCATTTTGACCCGATAGTGACCTCAGATGCGGCGGTGGGCGATATGCGCCGCGAACTTACAGAAATAGTTCAGCGCATAGACGAGCGGCTTTCGGTACATGACCTGCGCATGGTTCCCGGACCTTCTCACACCAATGTGATTTTTGACTGCGTTGTGCCGCACAAATTCACCATGACAGAGGAGGAGCTTAAAGCCGAAATATCGCGCTTTGTGCGTATTTCTCACCCGAATTATTTCTGTGTTGTCACAGTGGAGAACAGCTATGCGCCTATGCCGAAAAAGGCAGGAACGGCGCAGTAAAAGTCGGTATATTACGCGCAAAAGCCTGAGAAGCTTTGACTCCTCAGGCTTTTTGTATGTCTGCTTTTTAGGATATCGGTATCAGTCTTTTTTCAGATAGAAAGCCGTGACGGTTCGTTCCTCGCCCGAAGCGTGGTCGTAGCCTTTAAGCACTATGCCGTCATGCGACATAAGCTCACCCGCGGAAAGTTCGTCCAGCGTGCAGGCAAACACACTTTCGCCCGAGCAGACGATATGCAGCTTATCGCTTATAATATTCAAGGCGCCGTCTGTGCCAAGGCGTATTTCCTTGTAGGTGTCGGGGTCGCGCATGGAGGCATACTGTATGCGCTTGTAATTCAGTGCGCGGATAGCTTCAACGGGCATACTATCCTTGCTTTTTTTCTTTTTTCGTCCGAACATTGCGTACTCCTTTTGCTGTCTTAAGGCGTCTATCAAAAAGCCGCTCTGCAAGCAAAGCGGCTTTGGCTAATTTATATGGCAGCAGCTGGAAATCAGAAGAAGGTTCTTTCCTCAATATAAGCCTTAACCTCGGAAATCGGTATTCTTACCTGCTCCATGGTGTCGCGTTCACGCACGGTTACGCAGTTATCTTTCTCAACTGTGTCGAAATCGACGGTAACGCAGAACGGCGTGCCGATTTCGTCCTGTCTGCGGTAACGCTTGCCGATTGCGCCTGCCTCGTCATAATCAACGGGGAAGAACTTTGCAAGCTCCTCATAAATTTCTGTTGCCTTGTCGGACAGCTTCTTGGAGAGAGGCAGAACAGCCGCCTTGACGGGTGCAAGCGCGGGGTGCAGGTGCATAACGGTTCTTGTTGTGCCGTCCTCAAGAGCCTCCTCATCGTAAGCGTCACATACGATAGCAAGGAAAAGACGTTCAACGCCAAGCGATGGCTCGATAACATAGGGAATGTATTTCTCGTTTGTTTCGGGGTCGAAGTATTCAAGGCTCTTTCCGCTTGTGTTCTGGTGCTGTGTGAGGTCGTAGTCGGTTCTGTCGGCGATGCCCCAAAGCTCGCCCCAGCCAAACGGATAAAGGAACTCAAAGTCGGTTGTGGCCTTGGAGTAGAAGCAAAGCTCCTCGGGGCTGTGGTCGCGCAGACGGAGATTTTCCTCCTTAATACCAAGGTTTATAAGGAAGTTCTTGCAGTAGGTTCTCCAGTAATCAAACCACTCAAGGTCTGTGCCGGGCTTGCAGAAGAACTCAAGCTCCATCTGCTCAAACTCTCTTACACGGAAAATGAACTGACCAGGGGTAATTTCGTTTCTGAATGATTTGCCAACCTGCGCAACGCCGAAGGGAACCTTTTTGCGGCTGGTTCTCTGGATATTTGCAAAGTTTACAAAGATACCCTGCGCGGTTTCGGGACGGAGATAAATCTCGTTCTTGCTGTCCTCGGTAACGCCCTGAAATGTTTTGAACATAAGGTTGAACTGGCGGATATCGGTGAAATTTTTGCTTCCGCAGTTGGGGCAGCAGATTTCCTTTTCCTTGATATATGTCATCATCTGGTCGTTTGTCCAGCCGTTGGCGTCTGTTTCGCCGAAGTCCTCTATCAGCTTGTCTGCACGGTGGCGGGTTTTGCAGTCCTTGCAGTCCATAAGCGGGTCGGAGAAGCCGCCCACATGACCGGACGCAACCCATGTCTGCGGGTTCATAAGGATAGCGGAGTCAAGACCAACATTGTACTTGCTTTCCTGAACAAATTTCTTTTTCCACGCATTTTTAATGTTGTCCTTCAGAACCACGCCGAGAGGGCCGTAATCCCATGTGTTTGCAAGGCCGCCGTATATCTCGCTTCCCGGATATACAAAGCCTCTGCCCTTGCACAGGGCAACAATTTTGTCTAGTGTCTTTTCTGTGTTATTCATTTTTGTCAATTCCTTTCATGCCCTGCATGGCTTGCAGGGACAAATTGATATGCGGCAAACCGCCGTCACTCATATAGTATAACTCATTGCAGCCGCAAAGTCAAGTGCTGTTTAGTGATTGATTAAGCTGTACTGCATAAAATTCCCGTTTTTCACAAATCCGAAATCCGTGTACAGAAGCACGCCCATATCGGAAGCGGTTATCTGCACCGTGCCGCAGCCGTAATTTTTCGCTTCGTCAACAACAAGCGAAAGCAGCTTTTTGGCTATGCCCATACGGCGGTAGTCGGGGTGAGTATACATACTTGACAGCAGACCGATTTTACCGCTTGGACAGCCGAAATACGGCGGCTTTTCCACAAACGATATGCCCGATGTACCGATAATTTTTTCCCCGTCCAAAGCAAGCCATGATACAAAAGTGCCGTCAGCCATATGCTTTTTGTAGTATTCCGACAGTGCGGGGCGCAGGTCATACTGTTCCTTTGCGCCCTCCTCCCGCAGCTGATTTATGCGCATGGATATAAATTCATCAAGTCTGGCTGCCGTAAGCTGCTGATATACAATGTTCATTTTATACCTCATAATACAGCGCTTGCCCAAAGCGCAAGACCTTGGGCAAGTGTTTTTTATATGCAGATGGAATTAAAGCTTAACAATCCAGCTCATTTCATCGGGAAGCTTGCCGTACTGCATACCTGTCATTGTATCGTAAAGCTTCTGGGAGATAGCGCCGATTTTGTTGCCGTTTATCTCCATAACCTTGTCGCCCCACTTGAGATGGCCAACAGGAGAGATAACAGCCGCCGTGCCTGTGCCGAATACTTCCTGAAGCTTTCCTGCGTCATAGGCGTCGGAGATTTCCTGAATGGAAATTCTGCGCTCGGACACTTTCATGCCCCACTTGCGGCAGAGCTCAAGAACGGATTTTCTTGTAATGCCGGGGAGGATAGAGCCTTGAAGTTCGGGGGTAACAACTTCGCCATCGATAACAAACATGATGTTCATTGCGCCGACTTCCTCTATGTACTTGCGTTCAACGCCATCAAGCCAGAGAACCTGGGAGTAGTTCTGCTTGTGAGCCTCGTCCTGACCAGCAAGGGAAGCAGCATAGTTTCCGCCTGTCTTGGTATAGCCCATGCCGCCCTTTACGGCTCTTACATAGTTGGTTTCGACATAGATGTCAACAGGGTTAAGACCTGTGCTGTAATAAGCGCCGGAGGGGGAGAGAATAATGATAAACATATACTTATCGCCGGGGCGAACGCCAAGGAACGGGTCAACCGCGATAACAAACGGACGAATATACAGCGAAGCGCCATCGTTGTGGGGAACCCAGTCCTTATCAACTTCAACCAGTGCGTGCAGAGCCTGAAGTGCGTCCTCAACGGGGATTTCGGGGATAACCAGTCTTTCTGCGGACTGATTAAGGCGCTTGAAGTTTTCCTCAGGGCGGAAGAACTGGATATTGCCATCGGCGGTTCTGTAAGCCTTCATGCCCTCAAATATTTCCTGACCGTAGTGGAATACCATAGCTGCGGGGGAAAGCGAAATCTCACCGTAGGGGACAATTCTTGCGTCATGCCAGCCCATGCCTGTGTCATAGTCCATAATGAACATATGGTCGGTGAAAACCTTGCCGAAGCCGAGCTTGGACTCGTCGGCGGGCTTTGCCTTGGGAGCGGTTGTCTTTTCAATTCTGATATTCATAGTTGTTTCCTTTCCTGCCCGCAGGGGGAAATTTCCTGCTTGCGGACATATCCTATAAAATACACTTTTATTATATCACCATTCTTTGCAAATGTAAAGCGGAATTTGTGATTTTTTAGCGGCAGATAGTTCAAAAATACTGTGGGGTGTGGATTTTGACCTAACTGTGCGCAAAATTTTCAAACAGCATTTGGATAGTGCCGCCTTAAATCAGGACGGAAAAAAGAGGCTGTATCACGATTATCCGTTATGCGGATTTTCGTCATACAGCCTCTCTTAAAAAAATAAAGAAAGGTCACTGTGAACTTTTTTATGTACGCCGATAGATGAAACGCCTTAAATCAGCAGGTTTACCCAATCGGGGCGGTGAAGCCGTAACGCAACTGCGCGAGGCTACTGCGCCGTATCGTGCTAGAAACCAATTTGTCCGCGTTTGACATATCAGCTTTTTAAAGAGTGACGCCCTGCCTTGTGCCGCCGCTTTATGCATTTTTGCCCCTGCGCCGTGCCTTTTGCCGCGGGTCTTTGCGGTAAAGGTTGTGATAGCTGAAAATCATAAAGATTTTCGGCGCTTTACTGAAAATACATATCGCCGCCGCCTTTTTGCAAGGGCTTTGACAATGGATTTGCCATATCGCCTTATGAACGGCAGCATTCCCGATAATGTGCAGAGCATACAGCATTACAGCTTATCCGTCTTTATTTTAACTTATTTTTCGCTTCTTGTCAAGGGCTTAGCCGAAAATTAAGAAATATTTGGGCATTTGCTTAGTTTTTTTACCCAATAATGGTGATTATGCCGAATTGTAGGTTATGTCAGCCGCTTGAAAATCAACAGCGCTGCAAAGTTAACGGCGGGCGTCTGCTTTTTTGCAAACGCCCGCCGTTGTGATTATCATATTAAGCGCCGATTAAATCCTCAGCATTTCAACCTGCTCTTTAAGCATTCTGGACTGACCCGAAAGTTCCTCACAGGAGGCTGCGGTCTGTTCTGCGGTAGCAGAGTTCTGCTGAACTACATCGGAAATCTGACCGATACCAATCGTAACCTGGCGGACAGCTTCCGCCTGTTCCTCGGCGGCTGTGGTGATTTCGCCGATAAGACGGTCGGTATTTTCGGAGTATTCCATTACCTCCTTCATGGTTTCGGCGGTGTTGCGTGCAATCTGTACGCCGTTTGTCACAGCTTCAACTGTTGCAGTTATAAGTTCGTTGGTGTGGCTTGCAGCCTCAGCGGACTTTGCCGCAAGGTTTCTTACTTCGTCTGCAACCACCGCAAAGCCCTTGCCTGCCTCGCCTGCGCGGGCAGCTTCAATAGCGGCGTTAAGTGCAAGAATATTTGTCTGGAAGGCAATATCGTCTATTGTCTTGTTGATATCGCTTATTTCTACGGATTTTGCGCGTATATCCTCCATTGCGGAAAGCATTGTTTCCATCTCCTCATTCTGCTGGGAGATTTTTGTGCGGCTATGCTCGGAAAGGGAGTTTGCTTCTTCGGCGTTGCGTGCGGTGTTTTCAACCTTGGCGTTTATGCTTTCAATGCTGGAGGAAAGCTCGTCTATTGCGGTTGCCTGACGGGTTGTGCCCTCTGCCAGCATCTGTGCGCCGTCGGCAATCTGGTTTGCGCCCACCATTACATCATCCGCAGACGCGTTCATATTTGTGATAACGCCATACAGCGTGCTGTTGATTTTCTCAAACGAGGTTTTTATTTCCGCAAAATCGCCCATATATTCAACAGACGGCTTTTCACCAAAGTTGCTGTCTGCCATGCAGGAAAGGACGTGCGAAATATCCCCGATATAGGAATTAAGGCTGTGCTTTGTTGCTTCAAGGTCTTTTACAAATCTGCCAATCTCATCATCGGCAAAATTGAAATTTGCGTCTGCAACGGAAAGCTCGCCTGCTTTCATGCTCTGTGCAAGCTGTTCCGCAATAGCGATAGGCTTTGTAACGCTTCTTCTTATAAGGAAGAACAGAACTGCCGCCGTTGCAATGGTTGCGGCTGCTGCGATTACAATAGCAATTATGGTCATAAACACAAAGCTGGAGTCGCTTTCTGCGGAGGAGAAGCCGGCAAAATATGCGCCAACGATATTTCCGTCTATATCATACATCGGCTCATAGTCAACAAAGTGCTTCTGCCCAAGGATATCGGCGGTTCCCTGATAAATATTGCCCTCGTTTATTACGGTCTGGGCAACATTCTGTGACATATCTGTGCCGACCGCGCGGTTGCCGTCATCGTTGAATACTGTGGTTGCGTAGCGTGTTGTGCCGTTGAACAGCGTAACCTCTGCACCGGTAATTTCGGATATGCTGTCAAGGTAGGAGTTTTCCGAAAGATACATACCGATAACAGCAGTTCCTACTGTCGCGCCGCCCGAGGTTACAGGGGATATGTACTGCAGCGTAAGACCTGCGCAGGAATCCTTGACGATGCCAGACCTTGTCTTGCCGTCCAGGGCAAGCTTATAGTCATAATCCAGCAGAACGTAGTTGGAGGATTTCCATGCAACTGTGCCGTCGCTTTTTATGATTGCCATAAAGTCGTTTTCAGTACCCGAGTGTTTTTGCCAGTCTGCTTCAACGGCAGAGGTGCTGCCCGAAATTGCCCCCGTGGCTGCGCCTGAGGACTCCATAGTGCTGAAAATCACACCAAGGCGGTCTGCCTGATTATCTATCTCGTACTTCAATACGCGGAGAGAAGCACCGGACTTTTCCTGCATGATGGTGTTGCTGTGACTGCTTGACAGCATTATCGTGGAGAAAATAACGATAAGCACGCTGATGGCAATCATTATGCAGGCGATAACAGTAAGTTTTGTTCCCAATGATTTGATTTTCATTTCTGATTTTGCTCCTTGTTGTTTTGTGCGTTTATAAACGCCTTGTGTCTATTATACAACAATATTCGTATTGTGTCAATAGAAAAATCGACTTTAGTTGTCAAAACGCTTGCTTTAGAATGTGCAGTGAAGTTCGGCGTTTGTCATGAAATTTTCTGCGTAAATCTTCTGAACGCTGCAATTCCCGCGCTGTCGCGCTTGAATACGCCCGCGTCCTCAAGTACCTGAGCAAATACCGCGCCGATTTCCTTATGTAATATTTCGGTAACATTCTCTTTGGTGATGCTGTATTTTGGCGCAAAGGCTTCCGCCCAGTCGGCGTGCTTTTCCAGAACCTTATTGCCGCGAACGGCGCCGACGCCATTGTTTACAAGCACATCGGCAAGCTGTTCCATCTCGGCTTTAAGGCGCGAGGGCAGCACAGCAAGACCCATTACCTCTATAAGACCTATATTTTCCTTTTTGATATGGTGCAGCGTTGAATTTGGGTGGAAAATTCCAAGCGGGCGCTGCTCATCGGTGCGGTTGTTGCGGAGTACAAGGTCGCACTCGTACTCGCCGCCCTTTTTCCTTGCGATAGGGGTTATGGTGTTGTGCGGGGTATCGTTTGTAAAAGCATAAACGCCCACGCTTTCATCGCTGTATGCTCTCCATGCCGCCAGAATATGCGCGCACGCCTTTTCAAGCTGGGCGCGGTCGGCGCTGCTCAGCCTTATAACAGACATGGGCCATTTAACTATACCTGCGCTGACATCGGGGAACTTTGTCATTGAAAAGCTGTATTCAACAGGCGCTTTTTCCATTGCAAAGGTGTAGTTTCCGCCCTGAAAATGCTCATGACTGAGGATAGAGCCGCCCACAATCGGCAAATCTGCGTTTGAGCCGACAAAATAGTGCGGCAGTATTTCCATTATATCAAAAAGCTTTCCGAAAACCGCGTTGTCTATTTTCATAGGAACATGAGCCTTGTTGAAAATAATGCAATGCTCGTTATAGTATCCGTATGGAGAGTACTGAAGGCACCATTCCTCGCCGTTTATCCGCATAGGAACGGGGATTAAATTCTGGCGCGCGGGGTGTCCCACCCTGCCTGAATAGCCTGTATTTTCGTAGCATAGCTGGCATTTGGGATAAGCTGTTGCCTTTGCGGTTTTTGCGGCGGCGATATCGCGCGGGTCTTTTTCGGGCTTTGAGCAGTTTATGGTGATGTCAAGCGTCCCATAGTCGCATTGATATTCCCATTTTAAGTCCTTGGCAATCCTGTCTGCGCGCACATAGTTTATATTTTTATTCCACTCGAAATAGTTATCCGTGGCGGTTTTGGGGGATACGGCGTAATCCGCGTTGAAGCTGCTGATTATTTCGCGTGGAAAGGCGGTAAGCTCGCCCATAATTTTTGTATCAAAAAGATCCCGTGATTCGCCCGTGCCGCTTATCAGACCGTTTTCTGCGGCATAATCCGTAATTGCACCCAGTATTTCGTCAATGCTCATGGCGTCGGCGCACGGCGCGGCATCGCTCCATTCCGTAAGGTTAAGGCACTGAAGCAGGCGGTTTCGCGCGTAAACCTCGTCCTCGGTGTGGATAAGCTTTTTCTCCAGCGCATATTCCAGAAGCTTTGCGATAAGTTGTTCAATACTCATGATGTTTCCCTCTCAAGCAGAATTTAAGGCGATACCGTACAGGGAACGCCCACTAAGTTTTATTTTAACACATAACGGGAAAATAATCAACAAAAATACGGTTTTCTCTTGCAAAAAATCTGCGCGCGTGGTATACTAAAATAGTATAGGTGTGTGATAAAGACAACGCAGACATCTTAAGGCAACACCGCACAAAGACCATCTTTTGGATTTTGCGCGCGCTTTGCTTGCATATTTTAGTGTGGTTCGCTTGCGAACCATACGGCCATATTGCACGAAAACTCCTTGAAATACGTCAGTATTCCTGCGTCGTTTTCATACAATTCTGACCGTATCGACCGCCTTACGGTCGATACTAAAATCTGACGGCGCAATTTGCGCAAATCTTTGTGTGGTGTTGCCTTAACAGAACCATTGAAAGAGAGGTAGAAAATGCAGGTAGTAGCAATAGTGGGCAGACCCAATGTGGGCAAATCCACTCTTTTTAACAAGCTTGTGGGCAAGCGCCTGTCGATAGTTGACGATACGCCAGGCGTTACCCGCGACAGAATATACAGCAAATGCGAGTGGCTGGACAAGGAGTTCATGCTGATTGACACGGGCGGTATAGAGCCGAAAACGGACGATGTTATACTTGCCCAGATGAGAGAGCAGGCCATGCTTGCCATAGAGCGCGCTGACGCGATTATTTTTGTTACGGATATTACCACGGGCGTTACCGCAAACGACAGCGATGTAGCCGCTATGCTGATGAAAAGCGGCAAGCCTGTTGTGCTTGCTGTAAACAAGGTTGATGGAATAGGCGAGCTTCCGCCGGAAATATACGAGTTTTATAATCTGGGTCTTGGCGACCCTATTGCGGTTTCCTCGGTTCACGGACACGGCACGGGCGATTTGCTTGAGGCTGTGTTTGAGCAGCTGCCGCCCGATGAGGAGGACGATTATGAGGACGAGGCTATCAAGGTTGCCGTTATCGGCAAGCCTAACGTTGGCAAGTCTTCGCTTATAAACTACATTGCGGGCGAGGAACGTTCCATTGTATCTGATATTGCGGGAACAACGCGCGATGCTATTGACTCCACGGTAGAACGCAACGGCGAGAAGTTTATTTTTATTGACACGGCGGGTATGCGCCGAAAGGCAAAGGTTACAGAAAATATCGAGCATTTCAGCGTGCTGCGTGCGCTTATGGCGGTTGACCGCGCCGATGTATGCGTTATAGTGATTGACGCGACTGTCGGCTTTACCGAGCAGGACAGCAAGGTTGCGGGCTATGCCCATGACAAGGGCAAGGCGTGCGTTATCGCGGTGAACAAGTGGGACGCGATAGAGGATAAAACGGACAAAACCATGAACGAGTTTACAAAAAAGCTTGAGGTGGATTTTTCGTTTATGTCCTATGCGCCGTTTGTGTTTATTTCGGCAAAGACGGGTCAGCGCGTAAACAAGCTGTTTGAGATGATAAAATTTGTTCATGAGCAGCACGGAATGCGCATTTCCACAGGTGTGCTGAACGATATGCTTAGCTATGCAACATCGAGGGTTCAGCCGCCGTCGGATAAGGGCAAGCGCCTTAAGATTTACTACATGACGCAGGCTTCGACAAACCCGCCAAATTTTGTGGTATTCTGCAACAGCAAGGAGCTTTTCCACTACTCTTATCAGAGATATCTTGAAAATCAGATAAGGGAAACCTTTGGACTTGAGGCTACTCCCATAAAGCTTACGATACGCGAAAGGGGCGAATGATGTCAGGTATTTCCCAAAGCCGTGAAATTTTGAAAGCACACAAGGCTGTAATCGGACGCTATGTCAGATTTCAGCTTCCCGCGGTTATAGGGCACGTTTTGGTGATAGGCGCAAGCTCTGCCGCGGTGCGTATATTCATCAAAAACGGCGATACGCTTTTATCTGTAATCGCAGGGGCGCTGCTTGCGTTTATGCTTGTACTGTTTGCAATACGGCTTGTAAAGATAGTCTATATTGTGCCTAATAAATATGCGCAGCAGCTTAAAACGCTGCCGAATGATATTTCGGATAAGCTGCCTGAGCAGTTTTGGACGGCAAAAGTTGTCGGACGGCAGTACTATACCGAAAATGTTCTGCTTTACTTTGAGAATAATGCAATTTGCGTTATTTCATACAGTGATATAATTGAAATTGCCCCGAAGGGTGCGGACCTTCTGCTTTATCTTAAAGATAACGACAATCCGCTGAAGCTATCCTGCCCCGCTCGTGGCATGGCGGCAATTGTTTACGCCTATCTGAGAAGCAAAAACCCCGATATCACAATGCGAAAGGAAACAACCGTATAATGGAATGGATATGTTATATTATAATGCTTGCCGTACCCTATCTTCTCGGCGGCATTAACACCTCTATAATAGTCACAAAAATCAAAACAGGAAAGGATATCCGCAGCATGGGCAGCGGAAACGCGGGTCTTACCAATGCAATCCGTACCCAAAGCAAATCAACTGCGGTTATCGTGCTGCTGGGCGATGTTGCAAAGGCTGTGCTTGCGGTGTGGGCGGTGCGCCTTGCATTTGTCTATATCGGCGGCATTGACACTGCGGACATTACAAATCAGATGAACTGGGTTGGCTATGTCGCTACATTTATGGTGATAGTGGGTCATGTGTTCCCTGTTTACTATGGTTTTAAGGGAGGCAAGGGCGTGCTTGCGGCGATATCGGCTATATTTACGCTTGACTGGCGCAGCGCAGTGATACTGCTTTCGGTATTTATTGTGCTGCTGGCGATAACACGATATGTTTCGCTTGGTTCCTGCATAGCAACGGCGTTGTTCCCTTTTACCGCGCTTACATGGTGCGGAATTGTTGACAAAGACCCCGCATGGATAATAAATATTATTTTTGCAGTGATGTCCAGTTCGCTTATTATATTCATGCACCGCGGAAATATCCACAGGCTTCTTTCTCATACCGAAAAGAAGCTTGGAGAAAAGGCAAGCACCTGAGGAGGTTGGTTATGGCGAAAATTGCAATACTTGGCTGCGGCTATGGAACCGCCCTTGGAGTGCTGTACAGCACCTATGGACACGAGGTTATTACATGGACGAAATTTGAGGAGGAGGCAGAGCAGCTTCGCACACAGCGCGAGCATAAGCGGCTGCTTCCTGGGGTAAGGCTTCCGGATAATCTTGGCGTAACAACGGACGTCAGGTGCGTATCGGGCGCGGATATAGTCGTGGTGGCGATACCATCTCCGTTTTACCGCAGCGCGGTACAGGCGGTAAAGCAGCACATCGACAGGGATACGGTGGTTATAAATGTCAGCAAGGGGCTTGAGGGGGATACGGGCAACCGTCTTTCCCAGATACTGCTTGAGGAGCTGCCGCATAACCCGATAGGCGTGCTTACAGGTCCGTGTCACGCGGAGGAGATAGCGCGGCTTGTTCCCACTACGGAGGTATGCTCCGCTTACGATACGGAAACCGCGAAGTATATACAAAAAACGCTATCCAACGAGAAATACAGAATATACCGCAATGATGACGTGGCAGGCTGCGAGCTTGGCGGCGTGCTGAAAAATCCTATCGCGCTTGCCTGCGGAATTGCGCGCGGCATGAGGCTTGGCGACAATACGGTAGCTGCGCTTATGACGCGCGGCATGACTGAGATAACAAGGCTTGGCGTGGCGCTTGGCGCAAACTGGAAAACCTTTACGGGCATGGCGGGTATAGGCGACCTTATCGTAACCTGCACCTCGCAGCATTCCCGCAACTATCGTGCGGGCTTTCTTGTGGGCGAGGGCATGAAGGCGGCTGACGCTGTGGCGCAGGTGGGCACGGTTGAGGGCTACACCAGCAGCAAAATTGCATACAAGCTTGCGCAGGAGCGCGATATATACACGCCTATCATTGAGGAAATAGTAAATATATGCTACAACGGCACCGACCCTGGCGGAAGTCTGGTTTCCCTTATGACAAGGAAAATGCGCCATGAGCGTGAAGTTTTTTGGATGGATTGATACGGAGGTTCCGATATGGCAAAAAAGAAGCTGCCGTCAACCATAAAGCAGCAGGTAGCAAAACTGAAGGAACGCGGTTGTATAATAAACGATGAAAAATACGCCGAGGAAACGCTTAAATACATCAATTATTTCCGCCTTTCAAACTATTTCAAGCCGTTCTGCGTAACCAAGGACTGGTATGAGGACGGCACAACGTTTGAGAAAATCATGCGTATTTATGAGATAGACCGCAGGCTTCGCAGCATATTGATTGCCGCGCTGGAGGAGATTGAAATTGCGCTGCGCGCCGCGATATCAAACTTTCACTCGCTTAAATACGGCGCGCAAGGGTATCTCAACGCGGAAAATTTTGATTTCAGACACAATCACAGCGCCTTTGTGGGTAAAATCCGACATCTTGTAGAAGCCAACGATGACCGCGAATTTGTAAAGCACTATAACAGCAAGCACAGCGGAGATTTCCCGCTTTGGGTTATTATGGAGCTTTTCAGCTTTGGTACGCTTGCGTTTTTCTATAAGGATATGCACAACGCGGACAAAAAGGAGCTTGCTTCGGGCTTCTACGGCTGCACCAGCAGCGAACTGGACAACTGGATATTCTGCATGAATGAGCTGCGGAATTACTGCGCTCATTACAACAGAATTTATGGAAACACTTTCCCTGTGAAGCCGAAAACTCCGCATGGGCTTGATTATGAACTTCAGCCGAATGCTTTCGGCTACATGATGGTGATGAAGCAGGTTTATCATAATGCAGAGGACTGGAACACAAGGGTTGTGCAGCCTGTTTCAAAGATGATTAAGCGCAACGCTGATGTTATACGTCTTGAGCATATCGGCTTTCCCGAAAACTGGGAGGAAATGCTGATAATGCAGAAATAACACGGAATTATTTTGATTTATACAGGCTAGGGGGGATTTCCTGTGGCGGACGTGTTCAGGCTGCTTTTCGACAGCGGCGCAAAAACAAAAAAGCAGATACAAAATGAGCTTCAGCGCCTTATTCGCGCAAAAATAGAAGATGTTATTGAAACCGCCATAACAGAAGCGCAGGAGGAGTGCGGAGAAAAAATCCCGGAACGCGATAATCTGTACTATGGCAGGAGCGACAGCAGCAATAGACAGCAGACAGCGGAGAATAGGCTTGCATATCCGCCCGAAATGCCCGATGAAAGCGCGCCCATAGCCGAGAAGATACGTCAGATGCGCGAGATTGGCCAGACGCTGTACAATGGCTATATGGTGCGGCATTGCGCGGAAATAGCCATGGTAAGGCAGGGCGAATTTATGCAGGACGTTGAGGACGATTTTGGCAGAAGCGTTTTCTGCGCCGTGGAGCGGCCTGTTTACGGCGCGTTGTCCTTTGAGCAGCTTCGCACCTATTTTACATGGCGGACTGATGTAAGGCGTGGGGTATACAACAGCGTTGACAAGCCATATGTTATGCTTTACTGCTATGAGCTTCTAAACAAGATAGGCGTCTTGTCCTCGCAGGACGCGTTCAATCGGCTTTTGCAGGTGTGGGAAAACTGCCGCAGCTTCTGTCGTTCACTTGACTATAATATGCCGAAGTGGCTGAAGGATTTCTATGCGTTTAATAAAATAGACGGGGAGTTTTGCGATATAGCAGAGAGTTTTCCTGTTAAATCCCGGCAAGCCGACCCCTGCGAAGCGCAGCTTATGAATAGGCAGTATGGCAATAAGCTTGACTATCTTATGCAATATTCGCACTATAACCTTGCGCAGAGTATGTTTTTCAACAGCGGCAAGGAAAATGCGGGGCTTATGGACGAGGCAGCCGAGGCTGCGCTTACAGCGCTTGACGAGTATTTTTCTGCACGCGGTATTTCGCTGTTTGAGTTGATTTGCGGCAAGCTGAAAAAGGATTTTGCATGGAGTCCTTTTGTGGGCGCGTATGTTGACCGCGGGCGCATGGACGGATTTCACGCCTGCCGTATCAGCGGCACGGAGCGGTATTGTATAAAGCGCGGCGAGCCGTGCCTTGAACATCTTGAATGTGCGCCGTGCAGGCGCTTTATCGGGTATGTGCTTAAATCCATTGAAGCCGTGCTGCGCACCCGCACGGGCTTCCGATACAATGTTTCACCCAATCTCTCCATGCTGATGGACGATTTTTACAACCGCGAAAAGCTGTTCAAGGCGGTAAACGAGCCTGAATTCTGCGAGGTTGTCCCGCGCGCGGTAAATGAATTTTGCGATAGGCGCGGGATATACCCGCCCGCAAAGCAGTCAAAGCGCGGGAAAAAGCCGGATTATGGCGACGCTCCGCAATACGCCCCTGCACAGCTTAAGCCCCCAAAAGTGGAGATTGACATTTCGGCGCTAGAGAATATCCGCTGCGAGGCTGACGAAACCGCCAGAAAGCTGATTGTTGAGGAATATGAGGACGCATTATCTGAGGAGCAGACCGCACAGGCTGCCGCAGCCGTGGCGGACGAGGTGTTTGAGGAGCTTAGACAGCAGGCGCTGAACGAAGCGGCGCAGCAGTATGATTTTTCCGCACTTCCGCAGCCGTGGCGTGATTTTGCCGCGGCACTGGACGAGAGCCTGATTGATGTGCTGCTTGCCGTGCGGAATGGTACGGTGGAAACGCTTTGCCGCGATATGGGCAGGCTGCCCGAAACGGTTTTTGAGGAAATAAACGCGCTAAGCCTTGAGCATATCGGCGATGTTGTGATAGAGGACGGCGTACTTGTTCCCGATTATTGTGAGGATATAGGGCATATTCTGTCGATTGCGCGATAGAAATCATGCAATACAAAACGGTTTCCCCTCCTGTTGTCAGGAGGGGAAATTTTGCGTATTAACTTTTTATCAATCCTCGCCGAGTTTCAGCGCCTTGTTGATATTTATGCGCTTGATAATTCCGCCAAGCACGGTAAATCCGCCAAGCAGCATAAATCCGATGATGACGTACATTTTGATATAGTCGCCGCCATCTCCGTTTACAATAAAGGGCGGGGTCTGGTTTGCTGCGTCATACATGGTGCGGAACAGCGGCACAAAAAGGTCGCTTGCTATGCCGCCAACAACAAAGCCTGCCGCAATGGAGGCAACGCTCACCAAAAGCTGCTCATAGCCAATGGTTGCAATGATTTCCTTAAAGGTTACGCCCATTGCGCGCAGCACGCCAAATTGCAGCGTCCTTCCGCGTATTGATAGTATCCAGTAGATAAGAAAGCCTATTACGGTCATAAGCATTATTACCACAAAGCCAAGGGTTAAAGCTCCGTTCATGCCCTGAAGCTCAGGGTCGGTCTTTTCCTCTATCAGAAGCTGTGAGCTGTCCGTAATCCTTTGCAGCTTTATTCCTTTGGCTTCTATGTCGTTATACACCTGCTCGCTGGTTGCGCCATCGGCAAGCTTAAGCCAAATCTGATATGGCTGAAAATCCACAAGCTTTCGGATATAATTGTAATTGCAGACAAGAAAATCCTTTGCTGCGGTTTCGCCTGTGCGTTCGTCAAGAACCGCAGTTTCATCGGGATTAAGGCTTGGCCAGTAGTCTACAAACGCGATAACGGTAAGCTGTACGGGGTCGTTTCCGTTCCAGCGGACTGTTATGGCGTCACCAAGCTGAACGCCCTTTTCCTCCCATGAGCGGGAGCAAAGCACGCCGGATTGAGATTCCACAAGCGCAGTGCAGTAGTTCCACCAGTGTACAGGCAGCAGGTCATCTCTGAACCATGCGGTCTGCGAGAATTTTCCCGGCTCTATGCACATAAGCGTTGTATCGCCCTTGCTTTTCACCGAGCCAACCGAAGCCGCAACGTCCGCCTTAAGCACCTTTGTTGCGGTTTCAACGCCGTCAAGCTCCTCGTAGATGGAGAAATCGGGTTCTACATAGCTTGCCTCGTCATCAGCAGACTCCAGCCGCCAGAATGCGTCAAGCACGATATCTGTGCCTGTGGAGTAATAAATTTTGTCGGATTTGCTGTTGTTTATTGCGCGCGCGGTGTTTGCGGAGAATATGCCAAGACCGAATGTTATCACAAGAAACAGCATAAGAAAGCGTTCCTTGCCGCCCTGTGAGCGCGCAACGGCGGTTATGGCTATGTACTGCGAAGCGCTCCATATACGCTTTCCCAGGTGGTAGACAAGCTTTAGTATATGCGGATATATTCTGATAAACAGCAAGCCTGCGCCCATGATGAACATTGTCGAGAAGATGAAATACAACGGGTTTATTCCACCATCGGAAACAAACGAGCCGTCCTCAAACTGCGCGGTTATCTTTTTGGCTGTGAAGTAGTACCACACAAGCGAGCCGCCAAGCAGCAGTATATCAATGCAAAGCTTTTCCCACAGCGCCATTTTTACTACCTTTGCCTTGCTTTGCTTGTATTTTACTATCGACAGCTTTGAAGCGGGGATTATGGGTACCATGGTTGTAACGAAGAATATAACAATGGCTATAAGTGCATACAGCACCGCGTCAAGACTAAGCCTTGCAGCAAGCCCCGTCCTGTTTACAAATTCCAGAAATCCGTTGGAAACTCCGAGAAAGGAGCAAAGGAACAATCCTATAAACGGCGCAGCTACCAATGTCACCACGCCAAGAAAGCCCGCCTGCAAGGCGTAAATACCGAAAATCTGTTTTGATGAAGCGCCGCGGCTTTTGAAAACCGCAATTTCGTTTTTCTCCTGCTCCACATTCAGCTGCGATACCATAAACAGGTAAAAGGCAAGCATTACTATTGTAGGTATCTGAAGAACCCACAGCATGGATTTCAGATTTTCCGCGCGAACGGCATATTCCGTAAGGATATCATATATTCCCATGGAGAATTTGTAGCCATAGGAAGGATAAATGCTGAAATCCTCCTCTATGCTTGAGGTTATGCTTTCAAGCGAGTTCAAATCCATTTTCTGATAGTCGAAAGCATAGCGCGCCGCTATATCCGAGAGCATTGTTGTACCCTCTGCCAGATAGTCTGAAAGGAAGGTATCGTAATCCATTATCAGCGCGTTTATGTATGAGTCCATGGTTTCGGACCAGTAGCTGTCGTTTTCGCTTGACTGCTCAAACACGCCGACGACTTTAATGGTAAGCGGTTCTGTTTTGCTGTAGAAGCTGTTCTGCACGCTGTATGTTTCGCCGCATACTATGTCAAGGATTTTAAGACATTCTGCGCTGCATATAATTTCATAGCTGCCGTCCGGGGCTTTGCCGGGATTATACATTCGCCCCTCAATGATATTTATATGCCAGTCTATGTTGTCCATTGCCATCATTTTAATGCGCAGGTTGGACGAAGCGAAAATATACATATATTCGTCAGACAGAATGGTTTTGCTGTTTGCCTGCGGTATATCGATGGCGGCGGTGCGCTGCCGCAGCAGATTGTCAAGCGTTTCCACGGTGTTTATGCGCTCATCATAGCTTGATTTCATCTGAAGCGAGGCAGACACCGCATACTCGCCGGGATAAAGCCCCGTTTCGGCCTGATATTCCTGCATATCCTTTATAAGAATACGCTGAAGTGAAGCGTCCATATATACCGGCACGGTACTCATCATGCCCGCCGCCAGCAGGAAGCCTATGAAAAGGCACAGCACCATCCATTTGGTGTTGCGCATTTTTCTGAAAAGAAGTGTAAACAAACCCTACCTCCGAAATACTGTATATTCTGCGGCGTCAGCGTATAACCACGCGGTCGCCCGCTTTAAGACCTGTTAATATTTCCGCCTCGGTGGCGTTGGTTATGCCCACCGTAACATCAACCTGCTTTTTGTTGTCGTTTTCATCAAGAATTGTCACATATTGGCGGTCGTTATCCTCTTTCACAAGGTTTTTCGGGATAACCACCGCGTTTTCGTGGATTTCGTATACTGCCAGTATTTCGGCAAGCTTGCCCACGCTAAGGTAGCTTGGTATATCTCCGCTGAACTCGCAGAATATTGACGCTGTATCAGCGGCAACAGAAGGGCAGTCATCATACAGCCCGTCGATTACAGCGGTGGGGGTTTTGGATACATATCCCTTATACTCTGTACCGTCAACAGTGATTGTTACATATGTGTTAAGTTGGAACGCCCGCGGCGAGGACGAGGTATACTTTACAAAAAGGTCCGTAGGGTCAACAATTTTGACTATTGTTTTGTAGGCCGTTATTCTGCTGCCGGGCTTTATATCCTGTATAAAGCAGACCTGTCCCGACATTCCCGCGCGAAGCTGTGAAACGCTAAGCTGTCGCTCATACTCTGTAAGCGTGTTCTGTTCCATCTCGTAATCAAGCTTGTCCGCAGCGCTGCCGCTTGCCAGATATGTAAGGCGCGCTTTTTCGGTTATCAGCTTCTGCTGCTCATAAAGATATTCAAGGGTTCCTGTGTCAAGTTCTGCCAGAAGTTCGCCTTCCTCTACATATTGCCCTACGGTAACATACACTTTTTTCAGCGTTCCGCCGCTTTCTGTGAAGCTGCATTCGTTTTCCGACTTGCTTGTGATATATCCCGAAGCCACAGTCTGGTTTACTATATCCTTTGTTTTCGCTGCGTAGGTGGAATATGCCACGTCCTCAATCGGCACGGTGGGCGGTTCAAGAAGTTCCTCCTCGGCAGGGAAGAAATAGCAACCCGAAAGCGACAGCGCCGCAGCCATAGCTGCGATTATTCTTACAATTTTGTTGTTCATTGTGTTACCTCAATATTGTTGTGGAATGGATTACATAATAATACAATTATAATAATAGCACGGATTTAATAAAAACTCCAGTAGAAAAAATGCAAATCGTTACAAATAAATAAAAACGCACATTAAGTTTGTGCGTTTTTACTATATCTGTGTTATGTATTGGCGATGACAGCGGTCTGTGACAATGGCGCAACAAGCTTTTTGTATGTGCGCAGCATTATGATGACAGACAAAACGCAGGCTACAAGCTCGGCGACTGCATAGGCGTACCACACATAATCTGCGCCGAAGATGTTAAGCAGCAATATAATTGCGGGCAGCAGCACGATAGCCTGTCTTATCGCGGAAATCAGCAGACTGGAAAATCCCCTGCCAAGCGCCTGGAATACACCGCTGCATACAATTGAAACGCCTGAGAACAGAAAGCTTAAAGAGATTATTCTGAAAGCACTGCAAGCGGCAACGACAGTGGCGGGCTCGGGATTGAACAGTGCAAGAAGAATTTCAGGGAAAACCCAGAACAGTACAGTTCCTACTGCCATAACCGATAATGCGATTATTAGGGCAAAGCTCAGCGTTTCTTTTATGCGCGGCTTGCTGCGCGCGCCGTAATTGTACGCAACTATCGGGATAACCGCATTGTTAAGCCCAAAGACGGGCATAAATACAAAACTCTGCACCTTGAAATATACGCCAAGTATCCACACGGACAGCTCCGAAACGGGCATAAGCAGGGCGTTTACAATCATTATAATAAAAGAATTAAGCGACTGCATTATGATAGAGGGAAATCCTACTTTATATATAGTGAGTATCATAGCGCCATTGGGTTTCATCATACGCGGCGATATTTTGACTTCTTTTGTCTTTTTAACAATTACTATCACCGAAACAATTGCCGCAGTAAACTGTCCTATTACCGTAGCGATGGCAGCGCCGGCAACTCCCATAGCAGGAAGTCCGCATAAGCCGAAAATAAGGATAGGGTCAAGTATAATATTGATTACAGCGCCGATAAGCTGCATAATCATGCTTGTTAAAGCGGCACCCGTGCCTTGCAGTATGCGCTCGCAGTTAATCTGCACAAAAACACCCAGTGAGAATATGCAGCATATACGCAGATAAGGCACGCCCATGGAGAGAATTTCCGCATTGTCGGTATTTGCCTTGAAGAACATATCGGCGAAGAACGCGCCGAAAATCATAAACGCAGCGGAGCTGCAAACGGCTAGAAAAAAGCCCTGGTTCGCGGCAATGCCTGCGTCATCGTAATTTTTCTCGCCAAGCTTGCGTGACATAAGGCTGCTCATGCCCACGCCCGTGCCCACGGCAAAGGCGATTATAAGCATTTGGATTGGGAATGCAAGCGATACGGCCTTTGTTGCGTTTTCGTTAATCTGCGCAACAAATATGCTGTCAACTATATTATATAGCGCCTGCACAAGATTTGAGATTATAAGCGGCAGCGCCATGCTGCCGACAAGACGGCGTATAGGCATAACGCCAAGCTTGTTTTCCTGCGGTTTAACCGCGGTTACATTAGACAAAATAGTTGCACTTCCTTTGTTTTTTGGTTTTTCACAAAAGATAGTTTAACATATATAAGCTATAATTGTCAAATAAAATTGCCGTTTGCACACATGGCAGAACATTATATTGTGCAAGATGCTTATAAACAGTGTTGCAAAATTGTTGTTTGATGATGAATTTGCACAGACTTGAGAAAAAAGGCGAAAAACCGCTTGACAAAATTCGCAGATAGTGTTATAATACAAAAGCTGTCCGTGAGGAACGGCAATCGACATCGACGGAAGTCACGAAACCGATTTG
>CAZLBL010000007.1:0-45334 GCA_964557825.1 uncultured Ruminococcus sp. | reverse complement strand
CAAAGCAGTGCCGAACTCGTTCGGTACGGCCACGTTAAATGACGGGGCAAGCCCCTTATTGAACGCTTGCGGTGTATTCCACCATGATTAAGGATAGGGCAGAGCGCCGCCTGTATGCGATTTATACCGCCCCCGTAAGCAGACTTGCGATATCCGCCGCCTACATAACGGCTGCATGGATATCTTCTGTAATTATTTGCGTGCTGACGCTTGCAATTTCTGAAATTTATTGTATAATACAAGGTGGGGAAGTTTTTTCTGCGCTTCAGCATTTGCAGCTTATCGGCATGATTGCGGTAAACTCCTTTACCTATGCCGCGCTTATGTACCTTGCGGCGGTGCTGGTTAAAACAGAGGGCGCGTGGAGCGGACTTGGCACGGTTGTGGGTACGCTTGTAGGCTTCCTTGGCGGAATTTATATCCCTATCGGCTCCTTTACAGAGGGGATAGGCATGGTGCTTAAATTCACACCCGTTATGTACGGCACAAAGGTGTTCCGCACCATAATGACGCAGGACGTTTGCGCCACGCTTTTTGACGCCGCGCCCGAAGCGATGCGCGTGGAATATCTGAAATTTATGGGCGTTCAGCTTGATTTCATGGGCGCTGAGGTAAGCGGCGCTGCCTGCGTTGTGCTTATGCTTGTGTGCGGCGCGGTATTTCTTGCGGCGGGCGCATTGGCGACAAGGTCTGCTTCGGCGGCAGAGTGATTAAGGCGGCAGCGCTGTGCCTGTATATTGCGCCGCTTGATTTTTCGCGGCGGCGCGGCGGCACAGCCGCTTTCCCATAAAAAGCTTTTCTGAGGTGACTTGATGAAAATAATTATCGAGCAGCTGCCCGAGGGTGCGGAGGAGGAAATCATAATCCGCGCAAACGGACTGGACCCCGAGCTTATGCAGCTTATATATGCCTTGAAGTCGGGCAGAAGCAGGCTTACCGCGTATAGCGGGGAGGAGATATTCAAGCTTGACCCAAAGGAGATTTTCTATTTTGAGTCGGTGGATAACCGCGTATGCGCCTGCTGCGAAAAAAGCGTTTATGAGGTTAAACAGAAGCTTTACGAGCTTGAGGATATGTTTGAACGCTCCGATTTTCTGCGCATATCAAAGGCGATGATTGTAAATGTCGCTAAAATACATAAAATCGTTCCCGTGTTCAACGGGCGGCTGGAGGCGGTGCTGCTTAACGGAGAGCGCGTTGTGATTTCGCGGCAGTATGTACCCGACCTCAGAAAAAAGCTTGGCGTTTAGGGGAGGCTTGTGTATGCTTAAATTTATTAAATGCTTTATACAGTTTTTTACAACCATCACAACCGCCGTGCTGCTTGTGGTTGCGATTACCATGCTTGTAATATCCGAGCCGCCGGGGGATATGATACTGTTTCAGATATTGATATCCAGCGGGGCAACCGCGATTGTAACGGCGGCGTTTTTCTTCAGGGAATACAGAACCCGAAAGGGATATCTTATCGCAAGCTGTATCCATTTTCTGCTTGTGTGCGCTGTCATGATAGCTATAGGACTGTGGTGCGGCTGGGTTTCTCCCGATGTTTTAAGCGTGCTGTCAATGGTGCTGGACGTTGTTATCGTCTACGCGATTACATGGGTATCGGCGTATATCGCGGCAAAAAACGACGCCGATGACTTCAACCGCGCCCTCAAAGAAAGAAAACGCAGATAACGGAAAATATTTTCGGAAAAGCTATTGACAAAATAAAATGAATATGCTATAATAATCATGCTGTTCTAAAGACAGCAGGCAGCCGCAAGGCTATAATGGTTCGTCCGCCTGCCGAGGAATGGGATATTACAGAGATTTTCTGAGTTCCCTTCTGTCTTTGTGCAGGAGGGATTTTTGATATATCCACTCTTTTGAAACAGCAAAATTCTAAAAAGGAGTGAATTAAATGCCCAGTAAAAGCATACTCGAACAGAAGCAGGCATTCGTTGCAGAGCTTACAGAAAAGCTTAAGGCTGCTGCGGGCGGCGTTCTGGTTGACTACAAGGGTATCTCCGTAGAGGACGACACAAAGCTTCGTAAGGATCTGCGTGAGGCAGGCGTTGACTACTTCGTAGTTAAGAACACACTGCTCAAGCGCGCTGCCGAGGCTGCCGGTATCGAAGGACTTGAGCCTGCACTTTCCGGCACAACCGCTATCGCTCTCCACACAGAGGATATCATTGCAGCCCCCAAGCTTCTCAACAAGAAGGCAGAGGCTTCCGATGGCAAGTTCGCTATCAAGCTCGGCTTTGTTGACGGTAAGGTTATCTCCAAGGAAGAGGTTGAGCAGTACGCTAAGCTTGCTTCCAGAGAAACACTGCTTTCTCAGCTCGTTTTCATGCTGCAGTCCCCCATTCAGCGTTTCGCTATCGGTATCAACGAGATTGCAAAGAAGAACGAAGAGCAGTCCGCATAATCTGCGGAAAAACGCTTCCGCTGCGTAACGCGGAAACCACAAGCGCTGCGTCTTAACGCAGTAAACTTAAATTAAACATATTTTAGGAGGAAATTAAAATGGCTTCTGAGAAGATTTTAGCTATGATTGAAGAAGTTAAGGCTCTGTCCGTACTGGAGCTTAACGAACTGGTAAAGGCTCTCGAGGAGGAGTTCGGCGTATCTGCTGCTGCTGTTGCTGCTGCTCCCGCTGCTGGTGCAGGCGCTGCTGCCGCTGCTGAAGAGAAGACTGAGTTTGACGTTGTACTCGCTTCCTTCGGTGAGAAGAAGATGGACGTTATCAAGGCTGTTAAGGATATCTGCGGTCTTGGTCTTAAGGAGGCTAAGGAGCTCGTTGAGTCCGCTCCTAAGGCTCTTAAGGAAGCTGCTCCCAAGGCTGAGGCTGAGGAAATCAAGTCCAAGCTTGAGGCTGTTGGCGCAACTGTTGAGCTTAAGTAATTCTGCGGCTCACGCGACATAAGATTTGATGCTGCTCCCATGTCCATACGGCGTGGGAGCAGTTTTTGCGTGCGGGTCGGTGTTACGGACTGCGGCAATGCGCGCCGAGGGGGCTGCGATTACGCACAATAAAGCGGCACTGCCGTTCGCAGTGCCGCCTAATTATTCAATTTTAATTCCCGTACATGGGAGAGAAATTTTAAGTATTACATTGGAATTTACCGCCTTTATCAAAATACTGTCGGAAGTAAATTTTTCGCAGCCATTGGTCTGTCCTTTCGCAAAATCTATGTCAACGCTTACGCGATTTCAGCGGCGGTATTATGCTCCGCCAAGCTTCATCTGCGGTGTCCTCATGCGGAAGGTTCTTTAATAAAGCCAAACGCTTCTGTCAGGGCAGCTGCTGCGCTTTCGGGGGAAACACCCCGCGCAGTCCGTTCGCCCGCTTGTCTAACCCTCAGCCTCGGCACGAGCCGCAGATGATTTGAAATTGTTTTCAGCCGTTTCCATCGGACCCGCCCCTTTCTGTTTAAGATTTTAACCAAGCTGTCAAGCGTGTTATTCCATTGGAGTATACCTCTTTGCAAATATTTTTGGTGGGGATTAAGTTTATGTTTCCATCGGACTGTACCTCATCAGAATATTTTTTGTGGCTAAGCTTACTTACCCATTGGAGTGTACCCCTTTCGTGTATTTGGAAGGAGTTTTGTTTTCTCTTTCCTTGACATAATAATACCACATATTTTGTGCAAAGTCAATAGATTTTTTGAACTTTCGCCTTGTGATTTTATCCGATGTTATAACTCAATAATTGGTCAAAGCTACGATTATACGGGAGATAATCCCCAAAATCGCATTTTTTTCGTTTTTTGATATTGACAAGCGGCGCGACATGGTGTAAAATAGATGTATGGTGCTGCAAAAAAGCAGCTTTATTATATGTGCATAACAGGCTGAAAACGCTGTGCCTGTTGCGTATCTGAAAGGAATTTTTTATTATGGCTGATGAGATGAACAACGCTGTGCTTGACGAGGAAGAAGGCATTATAGAGCTTGAGGACGAGGACGGCAATATTGTCCGTTTTGAGTTTGTGGACGCTGTTGAGCATAACGGCGTGACCTATTACGCGCTTGTGCCGGAGTCTGACAATGACGAGGAGGGCGCAGACCAGTTTGTTGTCCTTAAGGAGCAGGAGATTGACGGCGAGGCTATGCTTGCAACCATTGATGATGATGACGAATATTCCGCGATAGGTGAGATATTCCTTCAGCGCTTTGCAGAGTATGCAGGCTTTGACGATGGCGAGGAGGAGTAATTTCCTTTCGCGCGATAAATTGCGGAAATCCATAAATTTCAACGTATTGCGGCGCGCGCACGGGGGATAATATTTCTGTCACGGCGGCGCGCATAAGTGAATGCTTACTGCCTTGTAAATTGCGCAAGCGATATTCGTTTAAGGTGTGTCAATATAATCCAACACGTTATCAAAGGGATTTCGGCTCTTTCGGCGGATTGCAGACCTCCCGTACTGCGGAAGATAGGGAGCGTGAACCCGAAAGGCGATTTTACCCACCCTGCTGTAAAGCGGGTTTTATCGCACACCCACGGCAAGGCGGTTTTCTTAAAAACAAGGGCATTGTCCCATAAAAAGGGAGCTGAGTTTTCGGCTCTCTTTTTGTTTTGGGGGAAGCGCGATTATCGGCTTTCACCGCTTGTATTTTTCGGCGAAATGTGCTATACTCTTATTATGCTGCTGTAAAGGCGGCGATTGTACAAAATATTAAGGAGCAAAAAAATGTCCGAAAGAAGCTATACAGGCGGGGCAGAGGGTATGAAAATACTTGACGAGTTCCTGCTTAACATACAGAAGCCCTCGCGCTATATCGGCGGCGAGGTGGGCGCTGTTGTAAAGGATAAATCCAAGGTTGATGTGCGGTTTGCGTTCTGCTTTCCCGATACATACGAAATCGGAATGTCGCACCTTGGCATAAAAATACTGTACGGGCTTAAAAATTCCGTGCCTAATTATTGGTGCGAGCGCGTTTTTATGCCGCTTCCCGATATGGAGGAGGAAATGAGAAAGCGCGGTATCCCGCTTTTCGCACTGGAAAGCCTTGACCCTATACGCGATTTTGATTTTATCGGCTTTACAATCCAGTATGAGATGTGCTATACCACAATCCTTGAAATGCTTGATTTGGCGGGAGTTCCCGTGCTTCAGCGTCAGCGCGGCGAGAGCCTTGCCCCCATTGTCGTGGGCGGCGGACCCTGCGTGTGCAACGCCGAGCCGCTTGCAGACTTTTTCGACCTGTTTATAGTGGGCGAGGGCGAGGAGGTAAACCTTGAGCTTATGGCGCTTATGGAGCGGTGCAAAAAAGAAAACGTCACCCGCAGCGAGTTCCTGCGCCGCGCCGCACAGATTGAGGGAATTTACGTCCCATCTCTCTATGATGTTTCTTATAACGATGACGGCACGGTAAAAGCCATCACCCCGCGTGAAACCGCGCCCGCCCGGGTTACAAAGCGTATTGTGCGCGATATCGACAAAATGTATGCGCCCGACAGCTTTGTCGTGCCGTTCTGCAATATAGTACACGACCGCGCCGTTGTGGAGGTGCTGCGCGGCTGCATAAGGGGCTGCCGCTTCTGTCAGGCAGGCTTTATCTACCGCCCGTTCAGGGAAAAAAGCAAGGAAACAATCCTTAACCAGACAAAGGCTCTCTGTGAGAATACAGGCTATGACGAGGTTTCGCTCTCATCGCTTTCCACAAGCGATTTTAAGGATATAGAGGGACTGCTTACCGACCTTACGGATTATACCACCAAAAACGATATAAATCTGTCCCTGCCGTCGCTGCGTGTAGACCGCTTCAGCGACGAGGTGCTTAAAAAAATCACCGATGTGCGCAAAAGCGGACTTACCTTTGCGCCCGAGGCGGGAACCCAGCGCCTGCGCGATGTAATCAATAAAAACGTTACACAGCAGAACGTGCTTGACAGCGTAAAAATCGCGTTTGAGGGCGGCTATACCAATATCAAGCTGTACTTCATGCTTGGACTTCCCACCGAAACCTTAGAGGATATAGAGGGCATATATCACCTTGCAAGGGCGGTTGTGGAGCAGTTCTATGCCAACCCAAACCGCAAAAAGGGCAAGCCCGTCAGCGTTTCCATATCGCTGTCCACCTTTATCCCAAAGCCGTTTACCCCGTTTGAGTTTGAGCCGCAGCTTGACGAGGCGGAAATCACCAGACGCCAGAAGCACCTGCTGTCGCTTAATACCGATAAAAAAATCAGCATAAGCCGCTCGGATTACAAAACCTCTCTGCTTGAGGCGGTGCTTGCGCGCGGCGACCGCCGCGTTGGCGCGGCAATATACGCGGCATGGAAAAAGGGCTGCAAGCTTGACAGCTGGGCGGAGTATTTCGATTTTGCCAAGTGGCAGCAGGCGTTTGAGGAGTGCGGGCTTTCCATGAGCTTCTATGCCAACCGCCGCCGCAGCTATGACGAAACAGCCCCGTGGAGTCATATAAATATGCTTGTTTCGCGCGAGTTCTTTATAGAGGAAAATAAGCGCGCCCATGAGGGAATTTGTACCCCCAACTGCCGCGAAAAATGCTCAAACTGCGGCGTTGCAAAATGCGTAGGAGGTGAAATCTGCCGTGCCATCGGTTAATACAAGAGTGTTCTTTTCCAAAACAGGCAGGGCGAAGTATATCTCCCACCTTGACCTTAACCACTGCGTTCAGCGCGCCATGCGCCGCAGCAGGCTGCCGATATGGCAGACGGAGGGCTATAACCCGCATACCTATGTTGCGTTTATGCTGCCGCTTTCGCTTGGGCAGGAGGGTCTGTGCGAGGCTATGGATTTCCGCCTTACCGAGGACGTAGCGCCCGCCGAGGTAATGCGCAGGCTTAACGACAGTCTGCCGCCCGATATCCGCATAATCCGCGTGGCAAAGCCGAATTATAAGAATACCGATATCGCTTCGGCAGAATATACAATAGAGTCCGATGTGGATATTGACAAATTCCGCAATTTTGCCGCAGCAGAGCAGATACTTACTGAAAAGAAAACCAAAAAGGGCGTTTCCACCGTTGACCTTAAACCGCTTATTTCCGGACTTTCCGTTAAAGAGGGGGAGATAACGCTGCGCCTGCCCGCAGGCAACGATTTTAATATAAATCCCTCGCTGCTGTTTGACGCCTACTGCGCTGCAACGGGTGAAAGCATAAAACGCCTGAGAATAGTGCGCACCGCCGTGTTCTGCGCAGACGGCAATATTTTTGAATAAGCTATTGCAATTTGCCGAGGATTGATGTATAATTAAATTATATGATTTGCTGTGAGCAGTCGCAGCCTGAACTGGGGGAATATATATGTCGGAAAAGCCAAGGCTTCCGCGTTCTATAGTCGTACTTAACGTTATTATGATTGTGATTATCCTTGCAATCTGCGCACTTGTGATAAGCCTTGTCTACTCGCCCGCCATTCTGGGTGAGCAGCAGACCTCGGCTTCATCTTCGTCTGCTGTTGGTAGTGAAAGCGGCACAAGCGCTTCCACCACCGTCACCACCACCACCGTAACCACAACCACCTCTGTTTCCATGACCAAGGCTTCGCAGGAAAGCACGCCCGCAGAAAGCACCACCGCCCCGCAGGAGTATTCCCAGCCGCAGGAGGTTACCGTTTCCGCGTATGACAGGGATTTCTTCAGCAATGATTTGTTTATCGGCGACAGTATCACCACAGGTCTGCACCTTTACAACAAGCTTGATATGAAAAACGTTGCCGCAAGCGTTGGCTACACGCCCTACAAGGCGTACACCACCCCCTGCGACCTTTATGACGGCACAAGCGCCACAGCGGTTGATTATGCAAAATCCATGCAGCCAAAGCGCATTTATGTAATGCTTGGCTCAAACGGTCTGCTCTCGGCGGGCGCTATGGAGAACAGCTACATCACGCTGCTTGACAAGCTTGCGGAAGCGTGTCCCAAGGCTGATATATACTGCATTTCGGTTACCCCTGTTGCGCAGTATACAAGCTATGATATAACCATGGATATGGTAAACGAGTTCAACGCGTTTGTCAAGAAAACCTGCGCGCAGAGGGGCGTTGCGTATATTGATTTCTGCTCCGAAATGACAGGTGCAGACGGCTATGCAAAGGCTGATATGGTTGCAGATGACGGTCTGCATTTCAACGGCTCAACATACAACACCATGCTGGCGTTTATAGAGAACAGCGTTTCATAATCCCACGAAAGAAAGGAAAAGATAACAATGAAAAAGCTTATGTTTGCCGCGCTTGCGGCGTGTGTGCTGCTTACAGGCTGCGGAAATAACGGCGGCTCGTCCGCTGACAGCGCGCAGTCGGGTTCTTCCTCGGTGCAGAGCGAGGCTCAGAAAACCGCTAAAACCCCCGCAGAGAGAACTGCGGAGCTGCTTGAAGCGGTGGATTTCCCCGAAATGGCAGAGGTTACTTCGGACAAGCTGCTTTCCTATTACGGAATTGACGAGGCTGATGTTGCGGAGTATTCCGCGTATGTTGCGGGCGCGGGCGTATATCCCGATGAGTTCGGCGTGTTTACCGCGGTTGACGCAGACGCCGCCGAGAGAATACATGACCTGCTTTTTGCGCGCCTTGACAAGCAGGAGACTATATATAAGGATTATTCCCCCGATGAGGCGTATAAATACAGCGGCTCGTTTGTCACCGTTACAGGCAACAGCGTAGCATACTGCGTGTGCGCTGACAATACTTCGGGTATGGATATTCTTTCAGACTGATTTTTCGGAGGACTGTATGGCTATTGAGTGTGGCGTTATCGCGGCAATGTTTTTGGTTTTCGCGGTGTTTTTCTTCAGAAAGAAAAGAAAAACATGGGCGTTGGCAACGCTTCCGCTTATGCTTGTGCCGCTTTGCGAGTTTGTGCTTGATTTGGTGGTGACGGAGCTTATCGCAATTGATATCGCGCCGTTTGCAAGAATGGTCGGACTGGTGATTGCGGTTGCCGCTTCCTGCGCGTGGATCGGCTTTGTTTCGGTCAGCATGAAGCACAAGAAAAAGCGCATAACTTATATCGCAATAGCCAATGTGTTCAATGTGCTGCTGGCGGCGATACTGATATACAATATATTGGGTGAAATTCCGCCTGTTGCTGCGTAACCGATGTAAGGTGCGCGCCGATTTCTCTGCCGATGTGCAGGGCGGCGTGCATTTTTATTTCCGTAAAACCGCATGACAATACGCTGTTTGTGTATTGTGTACAAAATGAGGACGCTTTTTTTAGCGCTCAATATTATTGTATTTGTATTGACAAAACGACAATAAGCCTATATAATAGATGTAATGGGCTAAATTTCTACAATATATTGTGGTCAAAAATAAGGAGCAAAATGTGTTATGGCTATGATAACTATGATTAAAAAGCGCGACGGCAGACAGGTTCCGTTCAATATCGAGAAGATTGCAGGCGCTATCTTCAAGGCGGCGCAGGTTGTGGGCGGCAACGATTATAACGAGGCTATGCAGCTTGCGGACAAGGTGTGCCAGCTTCTTTCGGAGGAGATAATTGGCAGAAACCCCTCCGTTGAGGAGGTACAGGATATGGTGGAGCGCGTGCTTGTGGAGGAGGGTCACGCCAAGACTGCCAAGGCATACATTCTCTACCGTGCAGAGCGTACCAGGGTGCGCGAGATGGACTCCACCCTTATGAAAATATACGAGGACCTCACTTTCAAGTCCGCAAGCGACTGCGATATCAAGCGCGAAAACGCCAATATCGACGGCGACACCGCCATGGGTACCATGCTTAAATACGGCAGCGAGGGTGCAAAGCAGTTCAACGAGATGTATGTGCTTGACCCCGCACATTCCGCGGCGCATATCAACGGCGATATCCACATACACGATTTGGATTTCCTCACCCTTACCACCACCTGCTGTCAGATTGACCTGCTTAAGCTGTTCCATGGCGGCTTCTCCACGGGACACGGTCACCTGCGCGAGCCTAACGATATCTCAAGCTACGCGGCGCTTGCCTGCATTGCAATACAGTCCAACCAGAACGACCAGCACGGCGGTCAGTCCGTGCCAAATTTTGACTATGCAATGGCAGAGGGCGTTGCAAAGACGTTCCGCCGCATGTATGTGCGCAATCTTGCAAAGGCGGTGTGCTTCAGCGCGGGCAGAACAGATTTTGCCGAGGCTTCAGCCGAGTTTGAAAAGCTCAGCGCCGAGGTTCTTCAGCAGCGCGGACTTGCCCCAAAGCTTAACGACAACTATGACTACAAGGCGGCAGAGTGGGAGCTTGCCGCAGGAAAATACGGCGACCGCTTCAACGAACTTCAGGACGCCGCCGAAAAGCTTGCCGAGATGGAAACCGACCGCGCCACCTATCAGGCAATGGAGGCGCTTATCCACAACCTTAATACCATGAACTCCCGCGCAGGCGCGCAGAACCCGTTCTCCTCCATAAATTACGGCACCGATACCAGCCCCGAGGGCAGAATGGTTTCCCGCAACGTCATGCTTGCCACCGAGAAGGGTCTTGGCAACGGCGAAACGCCCATATTCCCCATACACATATTCAAGGTGAAGGAGGGCGTAAACTACAACGAGAGCGACCCCAACTACGATTTGTTCAAGCTTGCCTGCCGCGTATCGGCAAAGCGGCTGTTCCCCAATTTCTCGTTTATAGACGCGCCGTTCAACCTTAAATACTATAAAGAGGGCGACTACAACACCGAGGTTGCCTATATGGGCTGCCGCACAAGAGTTATCGGCAACGTGTACGACCCCTCGCGTGAAATCGTCACCGGCAGGGGAAATTTAAGCTTTACCTCTATAAACCTGCCGCGCCTTGGCATTGAGGCTCACGGCGATATCGAGGCGTTCTACCGCGCGCTTGACGAGAAAATGCGTCTGGTTATCGACCAGCTTGTGTTCCGCTTTAAAATACAGTGCGACAAAATCGTCAGAAATTACCCGTTCCTTATGGGGCAGGGCGTGTGGATTGATTCCGAAAACCTTGGCACAAACGACAATATAGGTGAAATTCTCAAGCACGGCACGCTTTCCGTTGGCTTTATAGGTCTTGCGGAGTGCCTTAAGGCGCTTGTCGGCGCGCACCACGGCGAAAGCGAGCAGGCGCAGAAGCTGGGCATTGAGATAATCTCCCACATGAGGGAAATGCTGGACGAGGAAAGCCAGAAAACCAAGCTTAATTTCACGCTGCTTGCCACCCCCGCCGAGGGACTTTCGGGTCGCTTTGTGCGCATGGATAAAAAGCGCTACGGCGAAATTGAGGGCGTTACCGACCGCGATTATTACACAAACTCGTTCCATGTTCCCGTTCATTATAACATCAGCGCGTTCAGAAAAATCAAGCTTGAAGCGCCCTACCACGCGCTTACAAACGCGGGACACATCAGCTATGTGGAACTTGACGGCGACCCGCTTAAAAACCTTGACGCTTTTGAGCAGATTGTGCGCTGCATGAAGGAGGAGGGCATAGGCTACGGCTCTATAAACCACCCCGTTGACCGCGACCCCGTCTGCGGATTCACAGGCATTATTGATGACGAGTGCCCTTGCTGCCACCGCCGCGAGGACGAGGTAAGCTTTGAGCGTATCCGCCGTATTACCGGTTATCTTGTGGGAACGCTTGACCGCTTCAACAACGCAAAGCGCGCCGAGGAGTCGCAGCGCGTAAAGCACGGATTAAACGACAGATAAAGCCGCAGCAGAGCGCCGCGCAGCAGCGCGCTTACTGTGCGCAAAACAGCAGGGGGACGGCGGCGCTGCCCCCTTGCTTTGCAGTATTTTGAGGATAAATATGGAAATAAGAATTGCAGGAACGGTTCAGGACTCGATAGTAGACGGTCCGGGGCTGCGTTATGTTGTGTTTACACAGGGCTGCCCGCACCATTGCGAGGGCTGCCATAATCCAGAAACGCATGATTTTTCGGGCGGCAGGCTTACCGATACCGACGCGCTTTATGACGAGTGCGCCGAAAATCCGCTTACGCGCGGCGTTACCTTTTCGGGCGGAGAGCCGTTTTGTCAGGCGCAGGCGCTGTATGTTCTTGGCGAACGGCTGAAGCGGCGCGGACTGCATTTGATGGCATACAGCGGCTGGACGTTTGAGCAGCTGCTTGAAAAATCCCGCAGCGAGGAATATACGCACAAGCTGTTAAGTATACTTGATATACTGGTGGACGGCAGATTTGAGCTTAAGCAGCGCTCGCTTATGCTGACCTATCGCGGCAGCGCAAATCAGCGGATTATAGATGTGCCAAAAAGTCTTGCCGCAGGCGAAGCAGTGCAGCTTGATTTGTAATTTCATTCCTGCGCCGTATCGCATATATTGCCGGCTTTTGCCGGAAAAAGGAGAAGCTATTGAATATTTTCAAGCGTATCGCGGCGGCGGTGCTGATGTGCTGCACGCTGCTGACATATACCGCCTGCCGCGATAAGGACGGCAGCGGCGCAACCTTTAAGTATGATATCGCCTATAATCCGGGCAGCCTTGACCCGCAGACGGCTGATGATGAAAACTCCGATCTGATTATCGCGTGTATGTTTAAGGGGCTGCTTACAGCGCAGCCGGACGGCAGCCTTGCCGCGGGCGTGGCGCAGGACTACACCGTGTCAGAGGACGGCATGGTGTACACCTTTACCCTGCGCGAGGATATTTACTGGACGGATAAGGGTGATTTTGAAGTGCAATGCACCGCGCACGATTTTGTTTTTGCGTTTCAGCGCCTGTTTGACCCCGATACAAGGGCGGCGCGCGCGGCGGACTATTTCTGCATAAAGAACGCGGAGCTTATCAGCAAGGGCTATATCCCCGATAAATCGCAGCTTGGCGTTAAGGCGCTTGGCGATTTTGTGCTGGAAATTACGCTTGCCTATCCCAACCCGCAGTTCCCCGTGCTGCTTACCCAGACGCCCGCAATGCCGTGCAGCGAGGAATATTTCACCCTCTCCAAGGGCAAATACGGGCTTTATGCGGACGCAACGCCCTCAAACGGCGCGTTTTATATCCATACATGGGATTATGACCCTTACAGCAAAACCGACAATAATTATATAATTCTGCGCCGCAACGCCAAAAACAGCGAAACCGACAGGGTGTACCCAAGCGGGCTTAATTTCTTTATCGTTGACAGCGCACGCTTCACCGATGATTTCAACAGCGGCGTTACAAGCTGCATTGCCGTAACGGACGCGCAGACCGCGCTTATCGGCGGCGAAGCCACTGTGCAAAGCTTCAGCAATATTTCGGTTGGACTTACGTTCAATATGCGGTATGAGCTGCTTTCCAATGCGGATTTCCGCCGCGCCCTTGCAAGCCTTGTGGATTATGAAGCGCTTGCCGATAATCTTGCCAGCTATGATATGCCGCAGGGCGTGGTGCCTTTCGGCGTAACGCTGCTTGACCAAAGCTACCGCCGGTATGCGGGCGAGGTTACATCTGGGTACAGCGCAGAAAAAGCGGAGTATTATTATTCGCTTGCGGAAAGCAAAATCGACAAAAACCAGCTTGTGGGCGCGCGTATTATTCTCCCCGATGATACAATGCTTGGCGCCGTATCGGAAATAATGCAGGCATGGCAGGCGCAGCTTGGCTTTTATTGCAGGGTAGAGGTGCTTTCGCCGGAGGATTACCTTTCGCGGCTGCAAAGCGGCGATTATGAGATAGCCGTAACCGAGCTTAACGGCGGCTACAACAGCCCTGAGGCTTACTTTAAGCCGTTTACCTCGGGTAGCAGCGAGAACTACGGCGGCTATGCCGACAAGCAGCTTGAGCGGCTTATCAGCCTTGCGGGCAGGGCGGTGGAGCTGTCCGAAAGCGCGGATTATTACGCGCAGGCGGAGCAGCTTGTTATCGGCGGAGCGGCGTTTATTCCGCTGTGCTGCAAAAACGTGTATTTCTATGTGGGCGAGGATATGTGCGATATCAGCTACAATCCGTTCACAAAGACCATAGATTTCAGCAAGGGAAAGAAATTCTGACGGAGCGCTTTTCGGCAAAATAAAAAATCGCTGATTAAATCCGCAGGCAAGGTGCATACCAAGCCGTCAGACGTGATTTAATCAGCAATTATGTATTTTGTTATGCCAAGTCGCCCGCGCATTTATTGGGCAGCGCGGGATTTATTTTGTCTTGTGCGCCGCCTTCAGCAACACAGCAATCGGCAGCAGCAGTATTACAAGCAGTGCTTTCATTGAGCAGCCTCCGTTCCGAAAAAATATTGTTCCGTGTGGTTTGCAATTCCATTGTAGCATATTTTTTCATATTTGTAAAGTCCTTTGTGCGACTAAAATAAAATAATCCCAAAGAGTTTTCACGGCGGCTTCCACAAGCCGCCCATTTTCTTTCGCCTGTAAACAAAACCTTAACATTTATATGTTACAATATCGTCATTGGGGGTATGAATATGGCAAAAATTCTGGTGGTTGAGGACGATAAGGCGCTTAACCGCAGCGTGTGCGCCTTTCTTAACGGCAGCGGTCATCAGACGACAGGCTGCCTTGACGCGGACGCAGCTTATGACGCTGTTTATGAAAATACCTTCGACCTTATTATTTCCGATATCATGATGCCAGGAACGGACGGCTTTCAGTTTGCAGAGAGTATCCGTCAGCTTGACAGGGCGATACCGTTCCTGTTTATGACGGCGCGCGATGATTTCGCCGCAAAGCAGAAGGGCTTCCGCGCGGGCGCTGATGATTATATGGTAAAGCCTGTTGACCTTGGTGAGCTGCTTCTGCGCATAGAGGCGCTGCTGCGCCGTGCAAGGATAGCCGACAGCAGGCGCATTGCCGTGGGAAGCTTTGTGCTTGACGCAGACGAGCATACCGCCTGCCTTGACGGCGTGGAAATCCCGCTGACCAAGCGCGAGTTCGGCATTTTGTTCAAGCTGCTTTCCTATCCCAAAAAGACCTTTACCCGAACCCAGCTTATGGACGAGTTTTGGGACGCGGACAGCGAAACCTCGTCAAGAGCGGTGGACGTGTACATGACCAAGCTGCGCGCAAAGCTTGCAGACTGCCGCGATTTTGAGATTAAAACCGTCCACGGGATAGGCTACAAGGCTAATATTTTGGAGAAATAGGGTGTTTCCATGAAACTTAAAAAGCTGCTGTTTGCGGTGTACAGTTGGTTTGTGTTTTTTCTGCTTTCGGCGTTTGCGGTAAGCTGCTGCATGATGCTGTTTCTTACAATGCTTTCGGATACGCTGGCGCTGGAATATACGCCGGAAAATCTTTCGGCGGCGGCAAAGCTTACGTTCGGCAATGTGGTGCTGATAAGCCTTATTTTTACGGCTGCCGATATGCTGCGCCGAAGGCTTACGGTAGACCGCCCCACAAAGCGTATCACAGAGGCTGGCAGGCGTATCATGAGCGGGGATTTCGGCGTGCGTATCCCGCCGCTTGCGGATACTCCGTCAAATGAAAGCTTCAACAGCATAATAGACTGCTTCAACGGCATGGCGCAGGAGCTTGGCGGCGTGGAAACGCTGCGCACCGATTTTATAGCCAATGTTTCGCATGAGTTTAAAACCCCGCTTGCCGCCGTAAGCAATTATGCCGCGCTGCTTGGCGCGGAGAAGCTTTCCGATGAGAAGCGGCTGGAGTACGCGGGCGCGGTTTCTGCCGCCTCGCGGCGCATGGCGGATATGATGACCAATATTCTCAGGCTTAACCGTCTTGAAGCTCGCAGCATTTCCCCAAGCCTTGAGGAATATGACCTTGGCGGGCAGCTTTGCGAGTGCCTTTTGCAGTTTGAAAGCGTCTGGGAAAACGGCGGCATACAGCTTGAAACCGATATCGCGGACGATATCCGCATAACCTCGGACGCAGAGCTGCTTTCGCTTGTGTGGAACAACCTGCTGTCCAATGCCTTCAAGTTTACAGAGCAGGGGGGAGCTGTAAGCGTTTCCCTGCATACGGAGGGTGATTTTGCCGTTGTCACGGTAGCGGACAGCGGCTGCGGCATCAGCGCGGAAACAGGCGCGCACATATTTGATAAATTCTATCAGGGCGATACTTCCCACAGCACGGAGGGAAACGGACTTGGCCTTGCGCTGGTAAAGCGCGTTATAGATATCCTGCATGGCGAGATAAGCGTTGAAAGCGCGCCGGGCGAGGGCGCAGCGTTCACCGTAAGGATAAGGCGGTGCTGATATGCGTTGGAAAAAGCTTGCGGCGGCGCTTATGTATCCGCATATTGCGGTGCTTGCGCTGCTTACGCCCGTTTCGGCTGCGTTTCTGGTTTATGCGCTTACCATGCTTGGCACGCATAACGCGGCGGCGATTGCCTCGTATCTTCTGGCGTTTTATACGCTTTGCGCGTGGTGCCTAAGACTGCCGCGCCTGATTGGCTTTGCAAAGCGCGTCCGCAGCGAAAACCGGCTGATACTCCGCTGGCGCGGCGATGTAAGGCTGCGTATGTGCGCAACGCTTTACGGCTCGCTTGTGTGGAACTCGGCATACGCCGCGTTTCAGCTTTGGCTTGGGGTGATTAACAGCTCCGGGTGGTTTTTTGCACTGGCGGGATATTATATTCTGCTTGCGGCAATGCGCCTGTATCTTGCCGCCTATGTGCGGAAAAACACACCCGCCGCAAATCCTCGCGCAGAGCTTATGCGTTATCGCGTATGCGGCGCGGTGCTGCTTGTAATAAGCCTTGCGCTGTCGGTTATCGTGTTCTTTATGGTGCGTTTTGACCGCAGCTTCCGTCACGGCGAAATAACAACCATTGCGCTTGCGGCATACACCTTTGGCTCGTTTGCCATGGCGGTGGTGAATATAAGAAAATACCGCCGCTATAACAGCCCTGTCTATTCCGCTTCCAAGGCGCTTAGCCTTGCGGCGGCGTGCGTATCGGTGCTTACCCTTGAAGCGGCAATGCTTACAACCTTTGACAAGGGCGAGCTTGACCTGCCGCAGCGGCATATTATGCTTGCCCTGACAGGCGGCGCGGTTTCGGCGTTTGTTGTGGCGATGGCGGTGTATATGCTGATAAAAGCCGCAAGGTCGCTTCGCAGCGCGGGAAAATAAAGGCAACACCACACAAAGACCATCTTTTGGATTTTGCGCTCCAAACAGCGCTCCCCGCGCCTGTTGCGGCTTCCAAAAATCCCGCCGCCCGCGAAATAAATCCCCCGCAATACAGCCAAATCGGCGCACACCAACGCGGGCGAACCAAGCCCGCAGCGGCGCAGCTTCCTCTGAAAACCGACAAGGAGAACCACATGGAAAAAGAAAAATCCACCTTTAACTATACCTATTCCTCCGCGCAGCAGGACGAAATCCGCCGCATACGCAGCAGATACGCGCCGCAGCCCGAGGATAAAATGGAGCAGCTTCGCAGGCTTGACAGGCAGGCAGGCTCCAAAGCAGCCCGCGCGGCTGTTACGCTTGGCATTGTGGGCGCGCTTGTGCTGGGCTTTGGCATGAGCCTTATAATGACGGAGCTTTACGCGCAGCTTGGTCTGCCGCACCAAACCGCAATTGCTGTTGGCGTGTGCGCGGGAATTATCGGCATTGCCGCGGTTTGCTGCTCATATCCGCTGTACAGACATATTCTGGGCAGGGAGCGCAAACGCCTTGCCCCGCGTATAATCAGCCTTACGGACGAGCTGCTGAAATAGCGGCAAAACGGTTCTGCATAAAAATTCCCCCGCCCTTTGATAAACATGGGCGGGGGCGTTGTATTGTGCATTGGCGCGGCGTTATTCCTCTGCTGAAATATATTTCAAGGCAAAGTGGCGGGATAACATCGCAATTGTCACGGCGGCTGCGGGGATAATCGCGTAGAATATCACTCTGAGCAGCCACAGCGGAGCATCGTGGTCAAGCGCCACCGTCAGCGCAATGGTGACTGCGGTGATAACCGCTATCTCAAGCACAACGTATATTAAGCTTGTAAGCGAGCCGCTCAGCTTCATTGATATCGGGAAAGCGGGGAACAGCGTGCATATTTCAAGCATTGCCGTAACAAACGGCGCGGCAAGCATTATTTCAAGCGGCTGACCGTTTCCAATGCCTAAAATAAGATTAACCGCAAGGCTGATAAGCGTAAGCGCGCCGATAACGATAAGCGCAGCGGCAAGCTTTGCGTCCACAAGCTGCCTGCTGCTGACGGGAAGCGTGTGCTGAAGCCTTGACCAGCCCGAATTGTAATCCTCGCCCAAGGTGTTAAGCATAAACGAGGAATTAAGCATTATTATTAAAATACCGCACAGAATATAGGGAACAATACCGATGATATTGTCGGCTGTATTGCCCGCCGTACTGGCAGAAATCACAAGAGCTATAGCGGGGATACCGCTTATCACCAGACCGACAAGCGCAATAAAGCTTACACAGTAAATATCCTTTAACAGCAGACCTTTCAACACAAATCGCCCCTTTCAAGAGTTTTTTTCAGAATAATTCCGCCGATTATGTACAGCACAACCGCCGCGCCCGCAGCTATAAGCATAATCGCGTCAAAATTGTCGTTCAAAATTGTGGTAAGTAATTCGGGTTTTACCGCAATGGAAATCGTCAGCGGCAAAATCACCGCAATGCCTATCACTGCGCCGAATAATGCTCCTGCCTTTTCCGCGCTTTTCAGCTTTATCGTAATCGGCAGCAGAAACCATTGCATTGCCGTCACAAACAGCACCATCGCCATCACTGTGCCGATATCCTTTGCCGTGTAGATATTGGAATCCACAAGATAAATCACGCCGAAAAACACCGCCGCAAGCGCCGCGCCAAAAGCAAGCGTAAGCAGATTTTTTACAAGCTCCGTCATTATAAAGCGGCGGCGGAGCATTCCTGACAGGGTGTAGTTGATAAAGCGGCTTTTCACGTTTTTTTCCATATCACGGCTTAATGGCTCTGCGATTATTGCAGCGGCAACCACCATCATAAGCATGACGAAGAAGCTGTATACGGGCGCAGAATCGGGACTTGCGCAGCACGCCACTGCGTAGCCTGCCGCAGCCGCGATAAACATTCCCAATCCGCCGAACAGATACGCCTTGCTTTGCAGAATATAGTTGTACAACAAGCCTTTCATGTCAGCTCTCCTTTACATAAAATACCATGATATCGTCAATGGAGGGGATATCTGCTGCAAGGTCGGGATATTTTGCGGCGTTTTGGGTGAGCGCCTCGCAGCAGAAGCGGGTCTTGCGCATACCGATTATATCCGCCTTGTCGATTTGTGCAAGCTGCTCCTCGCTGCATTTAAGTATGCGGTACTTGTCGTGCATTTCATTGCGCTCCTCTGTAAACACTATTTTTCCCTTGTGGATAAAGGTTATATAGTCCGCGATATGCTCAAGGTCGCTTGTGATGTGTGAGGACAGCAGGATAGAGTGGTTCTCGTCCTGCATAAATTCAAGAAATATATCCAGAATTTCGCTGCGCATTACGGGGTCAAGACCGCTTGTAGGCTCGTCCAGAACCAGAAGCTGCGGGTTGTGGGAAAGCGCTGCGGCTATGCCAAGGCGCATTTCCATACCGCGCGAGAAGGTCTTGAATTTCTTTTTCAGCGGCAGCTCAAATCTCTTGATATAGCTGAAAAAGGTTTCGCTGCTCCAGTTTTTGTATATGCCCGCCATAATCTTGTCAAGCTGAATTGCGTTAAGCGTGTTGGGGAAGGTCAGTCCGTCAAAAACCACGCCGATTTTTTCCTTTACCTCTGCCGAAAGCTGCGCGGAGTCCTCGCCAAGCACCGTAATCCCGCCGCTGTCGGGCTTCATAAGCCCCAGAATTGCCTTTATTGTGGTGCTTTTTCCCGCGCCGTTCTCGCCGATAAAGCCCATTACAGTTCCGCAGGGAACGGTAAAGCTTACGTCCTCAAGCGTAAACTGCGCGTACTTTTTGCCAATGCCCTTAATTTCAATACAGTTTTCCATGCCGTGTTCCTCCCGTTGTTTTGGTTTATAATTTTGCGTGCGAATTAAATTGCGGCGCATAAAGGCTTCTCCCCGCCCAAAAAGCCGTCGGAGTGCAGTCGCCCTGCGCGATTTTTGCGCCGTAGGTGATAATTGCTGCCGCCTAAAGCCCAATCCGCAATTCTGTCTGCGGATTAAGGCTCGGCAGCTTATTCCTCTATGATAAGCGCAAGCAGCTCCCGCACCTCGTCCATGGAAATGCCGCTGCGCCTTGCTGTTTCTGCGGCGGCGGAGAGGTGACCTTCAATCTCGCGCAGACTTTGCTCGCGCAGAAGCTCGGGGTTCTGCGCGGCAACAAAGCTGCCCCTGCCCGTAAAGGATTGTATCATGCCCTCGGCTTCAAGTATCTCATACGCGCGCTTTGTTGTGATAACGCTTATGCGCAAATCCTGCGCCAGCGCCCGCATGGAGGGCAGCGCGTCCCCCTCTTTAAGCCCGCCGTTCATAATCAGCGCCTTTATCTGGCTTGCAATCTGCTCATAAATCGGCTGACCTGCGGTGTTGGTGATTATTATATTCATAGGTACCTCAAATGTAAATTTTGTGCTTAATGTGTATATTTGATATATACAATATACCACCTTTATATACATTTGTCAAGGGGATTTTCAAAAAAACTTAAAAATTCTGCAAAACACTGCAAACAGTTCAATTGTATCAAATTCAGCCTTGACAGCAGGCTGTTCATGTGATAGAATATTCATGAACAAGTCAAAAGATGAACACAGCAGGGAGGTAGATTTTAATGACCGATATAATGACCGTGCTTGAAAGGGCGCGCCAATATGAGCTTGAAACAGGCGCGCAGCTTGAGCATATCGAGCGTCTGCACCGCATAATGAAGCGCCCGCAGACCAACCGCAGCTACGCTGAGAAAAACGCGGAAAAGCTGGCGCGGCTTGAGGAAATGCTTAACCGCAGCATAGACCGCGCAGCGGACGCAAAGCTTGAAGCGCTTGGATACATAAACAAATTGCAGGGCGAGGAACGCGGCGTTATCGAGTATTACTATATTCTTGGCTACACATGGGAGAAAATTGCGGACAAGATGTACATGAGCGACCGCAGGGTATTCCTGATAAGAAAGCGCGCGCTTCAGCGGCTTGGGGCAGTGGGCAGAAGCGTTGGCTGACAGGCGGCATTTCCCCGTAATTCGCGCTTGACAGAAATTGAAATACGGTATATAATAGTCTGTATAGTATGCGGAAAGTCGGCGGCTTTGCGCAAAATTCCGAAAACGGGGTGGATTACATGGACGAAAACCTGCACCATACGGTGGACAAGCGCGTTGTAAGAACCAAAAAGGCGATAAAGACCGCTCTTTTTACGCTGATGGAGAAAAAGGATTTTTCAGCTGTTACTATAAGTGAGCTTTCTGCGGCGGCGGGCGTTAATCGGCGAACCTTTTACACGCATTATCACACAATCACCGATATCCTTGACGAGATTGAATGCAACTTGGTAAGCAAGCTTTCGGATATGCTGCGCGGGTTTGATTTTTCGCAGTACAGGCAAAGCGTGTACAAGGTTTTTGTTGATTTTTACGCGCTTGTATCCGGTGAGGAATTTAATGATTATTTCCGCCATATGCGTATGGATACGCGCGGCATACTTACTTTAAGACTAAGAAGCGCGCTTAAGGCTTCGGCTTTGCCTCGGCTTTCGGATAACAGTTCCAGCTGCTGCGGCGGGGTTGTTTCTGCGTTTGCAGCGGGCGGTATCCTCGGCTCGTTTATGGAGTGGTATTATTCCGAAAAGCGTATTCCTGTGGAAAACGCTGCCGAAGCGGTAAGCATAGTGGCGGAAGCCTGTGCAGGCGCGGCAAGAAATTTTTTGGCGCTGTAAGCGCCGCCAGGTTAAAGAAAATCCCGTAACACGCTGACAAACGTTGTTACGGGATTTTTTTTATTTTGCTTCGTTCATTGCCGTGATAAGCAGGCGCATTGCTTCAAGCGGCTTGTCACCCTTTGCAAGCTTTACCGCAAGGTGCGGCTTGCCGGTGGTTTCAAGCTTAAGCTTCCCGCCAAGGCTTTCTGAGGCTGCCGCTATACGCTGCATTTCAAACTTTGATACATAGAATTTCAGCGTATCGGCGCTCTGCGTTATTTCCACGATATTCACCGCCGCCGCCATATTGCGCAGCCGCGCAACGTCAATAAGTCCTTGTACGGATTTCGGCGGCTCGCCGTAGCGGTCTATAAGCTCGTCTGTTATGTCAAGGCTGTCCTCCTCGGTCTGTATGCGGGCAATTTTGCGGTAGCAGTCCACACGCTGCGCTTGATTGGAAATATAGCTTTCCGGGATAAATGCGTCTATCTGGATATCCACAAGACATTCCTCCTTGTGAACGTCCGCTTCGCCCTGTTCCTCGCGCACGGCTTCTTCAAGCAGCTGCAAATACATATCGTATCCCACGTTTGCCAGGTGTCCCGACTGGTTTGCGCCAAGGATATTTCCCGCGCCGCGTATTTCAAGGTCGCGCAGCGCAATTCTGAAGCCGCTGCCGAACTGGGTAAATTCCCGTATTGCGTCAAGGCGCTTCTGCGCTATTTCGGTAAGCACCTTGCCGCGCCTGAAGGTGAAATAGGCATACGCGCGCTTGTTGGTTCTGCCAACGCGCCCGCGAAGCTGATGAAGCTGCGCAAGACCCATATAGTCCGCGTCCTCAATAATCAGCGTGTTTACATTTGGAACATCAACGCCCGTTTCGATTATTGTTGTGCATACAAGCACGTCAAGCTCGCCGTCCAGCAGCTGCCGCCATACCTCAAGCACCTGCTCCTCGCTCATTTTTCCGTGCGCAACGCCAACTCTTGCCTCGGGCAGCAGCTTTTTAATTCCCTCTGCGCAGCCGTAAATGGACTCAATTCTGTTGTGGATATAGTAAACCTGACCGTTGCGGCGCAGCTCCTTTTGTATCGCCTGCATAAGCACGCCGTTGTCATGCTCCAGAACATACGAGGATATAGGCTGTCTGTCCTGCGGCGGCTCGTCAAGTACGCTCATGTCGCGTATGCCGCTCATCGCCATGTTGAGCGTGCGGGGGATAGGCGTTGCAGAGAGGGTAAGTATATCAACGCCCGCAAACGCTTCCTTGAATTTTTCTTTGTGCGCAACGCCAAAGCGCTGTTCCTCATCTATAATGGCAAGGCCAAGGTCCTTGAATTTGATGTCGTCTTGTATTATGCGGTGCGTGCCGATAAGCAGGTCAATCCTGCCGCTTTTAAGTCCGCGCAGGATTTCCCGCTGCTCGGCGGGGGATTTGTGCCGCGACAGCAGCGCAATGTTTACAGGAAATGTTTCCATGCGCTTGCAGGCTGTCTGGAAATGCTGCCATGCCAGCACGGTGGTGGGGCAGAGCAGCGCGCATTGCTTTCCGCCCTCTATACATTTGAACGCGGCGCGCAGCGCAACCTCGGTCTTGCCGAAGCCTACGTCGCCGCACAAAAGCCTTTCCATCGGGACAGGCTTCTGCATATCCGCCTTGATTTCGTCAATGCAGCGCAGCTGTGAATCTGTTTCAATATAGCTGAAATGCGCTTCAAAATCCTCCTGCATTGCGTCGTCCTCGGGAAACTCAAAGCCCTTGCTTCTCATGCGCTTGGAGTACAGCTTTATCAGCTCGCCCGCCATCTCCTTTGCGGCAGCCTTTGCCTTTGCTTTGGATTTCTGCCACTGCTCAGAGTTAAGCTTGTTAAGCTTAACGGTTGCCGCGTCGCCCGTGCCAATATAGCGCGATACAAGGTCAAGCTGGGTTACAGGGACATGAAGCACGTCCTTACCCGCATAGCGTATGCGGATATAGTCCTTGGAAACGCCGCCGTTTTCAATTTTGTGTACGCCGTCAAAAACGCCTATTCCGTGGGAATAATGCACCACAAGGTCGCCTATTGATATATCCGCAAGCGAGCGTATTTCCTCGCCCTTTTTCTTTTTGGGGACGCGTTTTCTTGCCGCATGGACGGCTGTGTGGGTAAATACGGCAAGGCTGTAATTCTGATATTCTATGCCTGCGGTAAGCGTTCCCGCTGTAACGATAACCTTTTTGCGCAGCGGCTCATCGGGAGCGGCGCTGAAAACGGCGTCAAAGCCATCGTTTATAAGGTCGTCCGCAAGCGTTTTCGCGCCCTTTTCCGTTCCGCCGAAAACAACGCAGCAGAAGCTGCGCGAAAGATAGCCGCGCAGCTCGTCCTCAAGCAGCTTGTACTCGCCGCTCCACGGGGAGGTCTGTATTGCCCCCTGCGCGTCTATGATAACGCCAAGCTTAATCCCGCCGCCGCGGATAAAGGTGTCAAAATAAACTGCGGCGCGCGCTTCAAGCTCGGAGTACAGCTCGTTCTTGGTCAGCATAAAGCGGTCAAGACCCTTGCAGATATGGCTTTCCTCCAGCAGTATTTTCAAATCCTCCGTATGCTGAAGCGCAATGCCGCGGTAGCTCTCGCGCACAGACGAGTTTTCGCAGACGAATACGGCGTTTGCATAGTCGAAAACGGTAGCTTCTTCCTCATAGCAAAGCGGGAAATATTTATCAGTGCTGTGCAGCTCGATACCGCCGCGCAGCTTTGCAATGTCCGCCGCAAGCATTTCGCGCGCGCCGTCAGCATACTTTCCGCGCAGCTTTTTCATAATGGATTCTATTTTTTCGCAAAGGCTTTCGCTGCTGTCAAACAGGACTTCTGCGGCGGGGGAAATGCGTATATCCTCATGGCTTGCCGTTCTGCGCTGGGATTCCGTATCAAACTCCGAAATACTGTCGATTGTATCGCCCCACAGCTCTATTCTGTATGGAGTTTCGGCGCTTGGCGGAAATACGTCCACAATACCGCCGCGCACAGAAAACTGTCCCGCGCCCTCAATCATATCGCAGCGGGAATAGCCTGCGGCAATCAGCTGCTGCACAAGCTGCTCCTGCGGCAGTTCCTGTCCTGCCGACAGCGCAACGGTGCGCTTTTGAAGCTGTTCTGGAGGAATGGTAAGCTGTCCTGCCGCTTCGGGCGAGCAGATAACGCAGCCGCACGCGCCGTTAAGCATTGCGTTAAGCGCGTAAATCCGCTTATGCTCATATTCGCGCGAGGCTGCCTCATAGTTTCCAAGGGCAAGCTCCCTTGCGGGATATAAAAGAGCCTTTTGTTCGCCGCACATTGCGTTTACGTCAAGGCAAAGACGCTGCGCTTCGCCCTCGCTTTCGGCGATGACCAGAACGGGCGCAAGCTGCTGGTCTGACAGCAGCGCGGCTATAAAATGCGCCTTGTGAATGTGCGAAAGTCCCGTAACAAGCGCGGGCAGCGGGTTATGCTGATTAAGGTAGCCGCGAAGCTGCTGATACTCTTTGTTTTTCTCGGCGGCTTTGATAAAAAAGTTCATTTCAACCTCTTTTTCAAGAATTATGCCTGTTCATTGCTTCGTTTATCTTGTCCTGCACCATAAGCTCTATGCACTCGCAGGCGTTGTTCATGCAGGCTTCAAGCGCTTCGCCGTCCTCTTTTCTGAAGTGACCAAGCACCCAGTCGGCAAGGCTGTAATCGGGGTGCGGCTTTGCGCCTACGCCCATCTTTATGCGCGGGAACATATCGCTGCTCGAAAGGTAAATTATGCTTTTTATTCCGTTATGCCCGCCGTCGCTGCCCTTTCTGCGGATACGCAGCTTTCCGGGCGGCAGCGAAATATCGTCATACACAACTATTGTACGCTCCGGCGGGATTTTGTAGAAGCTCATCGCCTCGGTTACGGCTTCGCCGCTGTTGTTCATAAAGGTTGTCGGCTTCATGATAAGGCAGTGCCTGCCGCCTATCATTGCCTCGCAGGTAAGGGATTTAAAGCGCACCCTTTTGCAGTCAAGCCTGTACTTGTCGCATAGCGCGTCTACCGTCATGAAGCCGATGTTGTGGCGGGTGCTTTCATACTGCGTTCCGGGGTTGCCAAGTCCCACTATTATATATTCCACTGCCCCCGTTGGCGCGGGCGCGCGGTTTTCCTCAAGCTTTTTGAAAATATCAAATACCGACATAAAATCTCCTTAATAAATTAACACGCACAAAATCCACTCTCTGCCATACGGCGGGAGTGGTTACTCTGCTATGCTGTTGTTCGGTCGGCGTCGCACAATCCTTGCGCGGTGTTGCCTTAACTATTCTAGCACAAAATGCGGGTTTTGTCAATCGCGGCACGGCGGCGCAAAAAATTTTTTTCACAAATTTCTATTTACCTATTGACAAAGTAGGTAAAATGTGATAATATAATACCAACCTACTTGATAGGTAAGTAAGAAAGGGACAAATAAACATGAAAAACTATTTTGAGCAGCTTGTAAGGGCTAATTTCCGTTTTGGGCGAATGTGCCGATGTCGGTTTTGATATCCACACAGCATATATTCAGACAATGAAAGGAAATAATAGTTATGTCATACAGATTTGAAACGCTTCAGCTTCATGTGGGTCAGGAGAATGCGGACCCCGCAACGGATTCCCGTGCAGTTCCCATATATCAGACGGCTTCCTATGTTTTTCACGATTGCGCGCACGCCGCCGCCCGCTTTGGACTTGCGGACGCGGGCAACATCTACGGCAGGCTGACAAATTCAACGCAGGAGGTGCTTGAAAAGCGCATTGCGGCGCTTGAGGGCGGCGTTGCCGCGCTTGCGCTTGCTTCGGGCGCGGCGGCTATCACCTATACCATACAGGCGCTTGCACAGGGCGGCGGTCATATTGTGGCGCAGAAAACCATCTACGGCGGCAGCTATAATCTTCTTGCGCACACGCTGCCCAATTTCGGCATTACGGCAAGCTTTGTAAATATCCACAGCCTTGCCGAGGTTGAAGCGGCAATACAGCCGGACACCCGCGCAATTTATATCGAAACCCTTGGCAATCCCAACAGCGATATCCCCGATATCGGCGCGCTTTCACAGCTTGCGCACAGGCACGGTCTGCCGCTTGTTGTGGACAACACCTTCGGCACGCCGTATCTTATCCGCCCTATTGAGCATGGCGCAGATATCGTGGTTCACTCTGCAACAAAGTTTATCGGCGGTCACGGAACAACGCTTGGCGGAATTATCGTGGATTCGGGCAGGTTTGACTGGGGCGCTTCCGGCAGATATCCCGCCATTGCCGAGCCAAACCCAAGCTATCATGGCGTTGCCTTTACGCAGGCGGCAGGCGCTGCGGCTTTTGTCACCTATATCCGCGCGGTGCTGCTGCGTGATACGGGCGCGACAATCTCGCCGTTCAATGCGTTTTTGCTGCTGCAAGGCGTTGAAACGCTTTCGCTGCGCCTTGACAGGCACGCGGAAAACACCAAAAGGGTAGTGGAATATCTCAGCCGCCACCCGCTTGTTGAAAGGGTGAACCACCCCTCGCTGCCAAATCACCCCGACCATGCGCTTTATCAGCGGTATTTCCCCAACGGCGGCGGCTCTATATTCACCTTTGAGATTAAGGGCGGCGTTGAGCAGGCGCATAAATTTATCGACAGCTTGAAGATATTCTCGCTGCTTGCAAATGTTGCAGACCTGAAAAGCCTTGTAATCCACCCCGCAACCACAACCCACAGCCAGCTTTCGGCGCAGGAGCTTGCAGAGCAGGATATCAAGCCCGACACTATCCGCCTTTCAATAGGAACGGAGCATATAGACGATATCATCGCAGACCTTGAAAACGGCTTTGCGGCGTTATCCTAAAGAGAGGAGCATAATTATGTCAAACGTATACAAAACGGCAGATGAGCTTATCGGCGGCACGCCGCTTCTGGAACTTTCGCATATAGAAAAGCAGCTTGACCTTAAGGCTAAGGTGCTTGCAAAGCTTGAATATTTCAATCCCGCAGGTTCGGTAAAGGACAGAATTGCCAAGGCAATGCTTGATGAAGCGGAGCGCAGCGGCAGACTGAAGCAAGGCTCGGTTATCATAGAGCCTACCTCGGGCAACACTGGCATAGGTCTTGCGGCGGTTGCAGCGGCAAGGGGCTACCGTATAATTATCGTAATGCCCGAAACCATGTCGGTTGAGCGCAGGCAGCTTATGAAGGCATACGGCGCGGAGCTTGTGCTTACCGAGGGCGGAAAGGGCATGAAGGGCGCTATCGCAAAAGCGCAGCAGCTTGCGGAGGAGATTCCCCAAAGCTTTATCCCGTCGCAGTTTACAAATCCTGCAAACCCCAAGGCTCATTTTGATACGACAGGACCCGAAATCTGGCACGATACGGACGGCGCGGTGGATATCTTTGTTGCGGGTGTAGGCACGGGCGGCACTATAACGGGCGTTGGCGAGTATCTTAAATCGCAGAAGGCTGATGTACAAATCGTTGCGGTTGAGCCTGCGGCGTCCGCCGTGCTGTCATCGGGAACTGCTGGCGCGCATAAAATTCAGGGCATAGGCGCGGGCTTTGTTCCTGCTGTGCTTAACACCAAGATTTACGATGAGATTATCACTGTGTCAAACGAGGACGCTTTTGAAACCGGCAGGCTAATCGGCAGAAGCGAGGGCGTGCTTGTGGGCATATCCTCGGGCGCGGCTGCGTGGGCGGCGATACAGCTTGCAAAGCGCCCCGAAAACGCAGGCAAGACCATTGTCGCGCTGCTTCCCGATACGGGCGACAGATATCTCTCCACACCGCTTTTTGCGGAATAATTACCGCTTTGTCTGAAAGGAATTATAAAGTTATGCAGATTTATGCCGACAACGCGGCAACCACAAAAATTAGCAGGGCGGCAATAGAAGCAATGCTGCCGTATTTTGATGAAATTTACGGAAATCCGTCCAGCCTGCATTCGGCGGGACAGCGCGCAGCGGAAGCGCTTAGCGGTGCAAGAGCGCGAATGGCGGCGCTGCTTGGCTGCGAGGCGGGCGAGATAATCTTTACCTCCGGCGGCAGCGAAGCCGACAATCAGGCGATAATTTCGGCGGCGCGCATTGGCGAACGCAAGGGAAAAAAGCACATTGTTTCCACTGCGTTTGAGCATCACGCGGTGCTTCATACGCTTGAAAGGCTGAAAAAAGAGGGCTTTGAGGTCACGCTGCTTGACGTTCACGAAAACGGAATGGTCACACCCGCGCAGGTTGAAGCGGCTCTGCGCCCCGATACCTGCCTTGTAACGGTTATGTATGCCAACAACGAGATAGGCTCGGTTCAGCCGATAGCAGAGATAGGCGAGGTGTGCCGCAGGCATGGCGTGCTGTTCCATACGGACGCTGTTCAGGCGGCGGGACATCTGCATATTGATGTGCGCGGTCAGAATATTGATATGCTGTCGCTGTCGGCGCATAAATTCCACGGACCAAAGGGTGTTGGCGCGCTGTATGCGCGAAAGGGAACTGTGCTGACAAACGTAATAGAGGGCGGCGCGCAGGAAAGAGGAAAGCGCGGCGGCACGGAAAATCTCCCCGCGATAATGGGAATGGCGGCGGCGCTGGAGGAAGCCTGCGCAGGTCTTGAGCAAAATACGGCGCGGCTTATAAAGCTGCGCGACAGGCTTATCGAGGGACTTTCGGAAATCCCGCACGGCGTCCTCAACGGCGACAGAAACAGCCGCCTTGCGGGAAACGTGCATTTCTGCTTTGAGGGAATTGAGGGCGAAAGCCTGCTGCTTTTGCTGGACGATATGGGAATATGCGCTTCGTCAGGCTCGGCGTGTACAAGCGGCTCGCTTGAGCCAAGCCATGTGCTGCTTGCTATCGGCAGACCGCATGAAATCGCCCACGGCTCGCTAAGGCTTACGCTGTCGGAGGAAAACACCGCCGAGGAGATTGAGTATATAATCAAATCTGTAAAGGAAGCCGTTGAACGCCTGCGCGCTATGTCGCCGATATGGCGCGATTTGTCGGACGGCAGAAAAAGCTTTGTGCTGAAAGGGTAAAAGATATGGCATTATACAGTGAGAGAGTTATGGAGCATTTCCGCAATCCAAGAAATGTGGGAACAATAGCCAACGCCGATGGTATCGGCGAGGTTGGCAACGCAAAATGCGGCGATATCATGAAAATCTATCTTAAGATAGACGACGGGGTTATTTCCGATGTAAAATTTGAAACCTTCGGCTGTGCAAGCGCTATCGCTTCAAGCTCCATGGCAACGGAACTTATAAAGGGCAAGCCGCTTTCGCAGGCGCTTTCGCTTACCAATAAGGCTGTTGCCGAGGCGCTTGATGGGCTTCCCGCCCACAAGCTGCACTGCTCGGTGCTTGCGGAGGAAGCTATAAAGGCGGCTGTAAAGGATTATTACGATAAAAACGGCATTGCCTATGATAAGGGTGATTTCCCCGACTGCGCGCACTGCGACCACTGCTGCGGTTGATTTTTGCGAAAAAATGTGATATACTATTGACAGTACAAACAACTTATGCGCACGGTCGGCGAAAATCGCGCTGCGGCTTTGCGCAGGACAGGGGGAATTCCGGTGATGATATCAACAAGGGGGAGATACGCGCTGCGCGTGCTTATCGACCTTGCCGAGCATAACGATGGCGGCTATATTCCCATGAAGGACGTTGCCGAGCGGCAGGAGCTTTCGCTTAAATATCTGGAGCGTATTCTGCCCGTGCTGTCAAAAAACAGGCTGATTATCGGCGTACACGGAAAGGGCGGGGGATACCGCCTTGCAAAAAATCCCGATGAATACACCGTTGGCGAGATACTTCGCCTTACCGAGGGAAACCTTGCGCCCGTATCCTGCCTTGAGTGCGGCGCAGAGCCGTGCAAGCGCGTTGCCCAGTGCAGAACCCTTAAAATGTGGCAGGGCTTTTTCAAGCTTACCAACGAGTATTTTGACGGCATTACAATAGCCGACCTTATGGATAAAACCCGCCCGCATGACTATGTGATTTAGGACATGACAATACAAAAAAACTCCGCACAGATTACCCTGTGCGGAGCTGCTGTTTATGCAGTTATTGCTGTTCTGCCTGAACCTTTTCAACCTTGTGCTGTTTTATAAATTCCACAAAATCGTCCTCGGGGATAGGCTTTGAGAAGTAGTAGCCCTGAATGAAGTCGCACTTAAGGTCGGAGAAACGGCGCAGCATCTGGTCGGTTTCGATGCCCTCAACAACAATTTCCATATCCATGCGCTTGAACATCTTGATGAAATTCTCAAGGAAAATGCACATTTTGGGCTTGTGCTGGCTGTTTACAAAGGTGCGGTCAAGCTTTACAATCTTCAGCGGAAGCGAGGCAACGCGCTCCATATTGGAGTAGCCTGTGCCGAAATCGTCCAGCGAGAACGAAACTCCCGCTTCGGTCAGCTTGCGCATATTTTCCGTCAGCATGGACATATTGTAGTTTGCGGCGGTTTCCGTTATCTCAAGATTTATCTGCGAAACATCTACATTGTGCCGCCTTATGGTTTTAAGAACCTGCTCTGCAAGGTCGCTTCTTATGCACTGCGCGGCGGAAAGGTTGATTTCTATGTAGTCAAGACCAAGTTCCTTGTATCTGTCGCTTGCAATAAAGCGGCAAACCTCGTCAAGCACAAACGCGCCGATTTTATGGATTGTGCCGTTTTTCTCGGCTGCGGGGATAAACAAATCGGGTGGAACAAAGCCATGCTCCTCGTCAATCAGCCTTAACAGCGCTTCTGCGGAGGTAAAGCGTTTTTCGTTTACGGAGTAAATCGGCTGGTAGTAAACCCTTAAATTTCCGTGGTCAAGCGCACGGTCAACGATATCGTCCATGTGGTTGATAAGGCTGAACTCGCGCTGCTTCAGCAGCTCCTCCGCGATAATAACGTCGCCGCTGTTTTGGATTTTTGTGTGGAAATCCGCGCCGAAATTCATCAGCGTGGGGAAATCCGCCAAATCTTCGGGGCAGCGTGCAACGCAGACATAAGCGTTTGGCGTTATATCAATGTTCTTCACCGTAAGCTTATCCTTAAGCATTTCGTTTATTGCGTAGGCAAGCGGGCGTATTTTATCCGTGTTGAAGCTGTTTACCGTTACGCGGAAGCGACCGCGGTCAAGGTAATAGCAGTTTGCAAAGGCGCGGTATTTTATGTTAAGCTCGTTAAGGCGGTCGGCAATCTTTTTAAGCAGCCTTGCGGTTGCGTCATAGCCCATCAGACGATAGATATAGTCGTAGTTTTCTATATTTATCATGATAACGGTGAGGTGGTTGCCGTTGTTGTACGCCTTGCTCATATCATCGGTGTACAGGCTGAATTTTTTCAGCAGCGTTGTTGTGTCTATAACAAGCTCCGGACGCTGTATAACGGTTGACATAATCAGAATGCCAACGGTGTTTGAGAACACGCTGATAAGCGTATCCTGCATAACGCTGTCAACAATAACGGTGAGAATTGTAAGCGGAATCATGGAAGCCAGTGCCAGTATCTGGTGGCGCTTGAACAGCTTTCTGTTTCTGATGATATGCACAATGGTAGCCGCAACATAAAATGTAGAAACCGCGTACTGCACCCAGCTGACGCGCATAACCTCAACGCCGTTTTCAAAGGTAAACAGGAAGCTGAAGAACGGGTTTACAAGGTATAGTGCCGTTATTATAAAGAACGGCAGCGCCATCAGCAGCGTGATAATGGGGTGCTGCTGCATACGGTGCCATGTGCGCGCAATGCTGATACAGTACAGAAAATAAACCAGCGGCGCAAAATTGTGAAACAGGATATACAGCGTTTTAACAATTGTAAACGCTATATCATTGCGGCAGCCTGCCGCGTACATTATAATCTGGGCGCACTCAAATGTGGCGGAGCAGATTGTGCTGATAACCAACACGGTAAAAACCACGCTTGACATATCCTTGTACATTTTTCTGTAAAGGTTTGTGCATAGGATTATCACCAGTATTATCAGCGCGGCAATATCAAAATGGATAAGGAGATTCATAAGCTATTCCTCCTTGATTTGAATTTTGTTTTGCGGAAACTGACAAGTCAGTTAAATGCGACTAAAATATTCCTATATCAATTATAACACATTTTTGATTTTGTTGCAATAGTTTCTGTTTGGAAGTTGTACCAAAATTCATTGTGCTGTTTGTGACATTCTCACAAATTCTTTTAACAAAGCTTGCTTTGGGGGTGATATTTCACAAGAAAAGGTTGCGAATGGAGCGCATGGGGATAATTCGCGCGGCTGTGCTGTTAAGGCAATGCCGCACTAAATCCAAAAGACGGTCTTTGCGCGGCGCTGTCTTAAATTTAAGCCGCTGTGCGCGTAAATTCTGCCGCGCACAATCACAGATTTTGTATAAAACTTACAAAAACCATTGACTAAATCTCCTGCTTGTGGTATAATATACAAGATAGTATAAAATGGGTAGGTATGTATTATGGGCAAAGGAAAGATAATAGTACTGGAAGGTCTGGACGGCTGCGGCAAATCCACCCAGCTTGAGCTTATCGTTGAGGCGCTGAAAAAGCGCGTTCCTTCGGTGCGGCTTGTAAGCTTCCCTAATTATGAAAGCCACAGCGGCAGGATTATTTCGGACTATCTCGGCGGCAAAATCCCGTGCGAGGGCGCTGCGGGCGCGTATGCCGCAAGCAGCTTTTACGCAGCCGACCGATATATAAGCTATAATACAGACTGGCGCGCGGATTACGAAAACGGCGGCATAATAATCTGCGGCAGATATACCACCTCAAACGCGATATATCAGATGACAAAGCTTGAAGCCGCACGGCGCGACAGCTTTCTTCAGTGGCTTTGGGATTATGAGTATGAAAAGCTTGCCCTGCCAAAGCCCGATATGGTGCTTTATCTGGATATGCCCCTTGCCGCGGCGCAGAAGCTGCTTTCGGCAAGATATAACGGCGATGAGGGCAAAAAGGACATACATGAGCGCAATATTGACTTTATGAAAAGGTGCTGTGACAGTGCGCTCTACACAGCGGAAAAATGCGGCTGGAGGCTGATATCCTGCGCGCAGGGCGATAACCCGCTGCCTGTGGAGGTAATTCATCAGCGTATTTTTGCCGCCGTTGAGGAGCTTTTCTGATGTCAGTGCTTGTATTCAGGGATATAGAGATTACGGACAAGCCGTGGATTGACGCGGCGCTTGCGCGTTCGCAGTTCCGCGGGTGCGAGTATACGTTTGGCAATAATTTTGTGTGGCGCAGGGCATACAGGATTGCAATTGCGCAGTACAGCGGACTTTATTTCGTGCGCTGGGGCATGGACGACGGCGGGTATAAATTCTCGTTCCCCGCAGGCGGCGGCAACGCGCAGACGGGCATTGAGCTGCTGAGAGAATACAGCGCGGAGAATGGTATCAGGCTTAAAATGTACGCAAACCGCGAAGCTGCCGATGAGATACTGGCGCTTTATCCCAACGCTTCTGCGGACTATGACCGCAACGGCAGCGACTACGTTTATCTTGCGGAGGAGCTTGCCGAGCTAAAGGGAAAGAAATTCCACGCAAAGCGCAACCACCTCAACCGCTTCTACGAGAACGATTGGAGTTTTGAGCCGATAACGGCGGATAATCTTGCAGAATGCGCCGAGATGAACGAGCAGTGGTGCGCGGAAAATATATGCACCCTCGGCTATGACGAGGAAAGCCGCAGCAAGCAGGACGAAAGCTGCATTGTGCGGTGCAGCTTCAAGTATTACGACAGGCTTGGCTATACGGGCGGGCTTATCAGGGTAAACGGCGCGGTGCAGGCGTTCTGCTTCGGCGAGCCGTCCGCGCGCGACACCTTCGTTGTCCATGTGGAAAAGGCGCTGCGGCAGTATCAGGGCGCATACGCCGCGATAAATCAGCAGTTTGTAAAATCGCTTGGCGGCAGGTATAAATATATCAACAGGGAAGAGGACACAGGCGCGGAAAATCTGCGCAAGGCAAAGCTTTCCTATAACCCTGTTTTTCTTGAGGATAAATTTGACATAACATTCGGAGGTCAGGTATGATATACGTTTTTCTTGCAGACGGCTTTGAGGAGATAGAGGGTCTTGCGCCCGTTGATATTCTGCGCAGGGTGGAAAAGGACGTTGTTACGGTCGGGGTCGGCAGCGACGCGGTTCGCGCTTCCCACGGCGTTACAATGCTGTGCGATATCACGGATATGCAGGTGCAGCTTGACGAGCGCCTTGAAATGATAGTTCTCCCCGGCGGAATGCCAGGAACTCTTAATCTTGAGAAAAACGCCGTTGTGCAGGCTGCGATAGATTACTGCGCGGCAAATGGTATTCCCATTGCCGCAATATGCGCCGCGCCCTCAATTCTGGGCAAAAAGGGTCTGCTTGCGGGCAAAAACGCGGTGTGCTTCCCCGGGTTTGAGAAGTTTTTAAGCGGCGCTGTCCTTTCTGATAAAGGCGTTGTTACAGACGGATTGATAACCACCGCCGCAGGTCCTGGCGCCGCAGTTGATTTCGGTCTGCGCCTTGTGGAGATACTCTGCGGAAAGCCGCAGGCGGAGCGCATTGCCGCAGGTATGCAATGCGGGAGGTAAAGCGCGCCCTCAGACGGCAGCTTATAGAAAAGCGCAGAAATATGCCGCCCGCCCTTAAATCCGCCGCAGATGAGCGGATATTTCAAAGGCTTGTGCCGCTGCTTGAAGCGGCGGATATCGTGCTGACTTATGTTTCCACCGATATCGAGGTGGATACGCGGCGGGTGCTGCAATACTGCTTTGACAGGGGCATTCCCGCAGCCGTTCCCGTTTCGGGAGATACGGAGCTTACATTTTACACAATAAATTCCTTTTCACAGCTTAAGGTCGGCAGATTTGGCATTTTGGAGCCTGTCGGCGGAACAGCCGCCATGTGTTCGCAGCGGTCGCTGTGTATTGTTCCCGCGCTGTGCGCCGATGGAGATGGCTTCAGGCTTGGCTATGGCAAAGGCTATTATGACCGCTTTCTTGCCCGCTTTGAGGGGGTATCGGTGATTGTCTGCTATGCCGATTTCAGAATGCCTGTGCCGTCAGAGCCGCACGATAAAAAAGCGGAGCTGACTATTTTTGACGCGGAGGTCAACCATGGATAATAACGATTTCCTTGATGAAACCACGCCCGACGGCTTTCCACAAGATGAAGCCGCGCAGGACGATATAACATACGGCGGCGATTTTCCCGCCGACAGCGATGAAGCGGCGCAGTACGGCGAGGATTTATCGGGTACAATGCAGTTTGACAGCCTTGACGGCGCTGACGGAATTATGCCGCGCGATAAATTCACCGATATGAACAGCACGGGCGGCGATATCGAAAAAACCCGCCTTATGGACTCCGTACAGCCGGAGGACGGCGCAGAGCAGCCCGTTCCGCAGTACGCTGCGCAGAATCCTGTAAAGAAGCGCCGCAGAAAAAAGAAGAAAAAGCACCACTACAACCACACGAGAACATTCGGGCAGATTTTTCTGGGCGTGCTGCTTTCGGTTGCTGCAATAGGCGTGGGTGCGTTTCTTGCGTACAGGCTGATAGTGGCGCTGATGGACTTTACGGGCATGGCGAAAGCCTCGCGCCAGTATGAGATATCAATAACCGCGGATAAAAGCGTTGAGCAGATAGCCGATGAGCTTTACGACAACGGAATTGTGGAAATGCCCAATCTTTTTAAGACGTATGTAAACCTCTTTGAGGATAAGGATAAGTTCCTCAACGGCAACTTTGTTGTAAAATCCAACATGAGCTACGGCAGCATTGTCACCACGTTTCAGACTGTAAGAACCTACAGCGAAACCGTCACCGTAATGATACCCGAAGGCTCTACTGCGCAGGATATCGGACGGCTGCTTGAGGAAAACTATGTCTGCCGCGCCGAGGACTTTGAAAAGTTCTACAAGGATAAGCTTCAGCAGTACGACTTTGAGGAGGGCATAGATGCCGAAAACCGCTTCTATTGCCTTGAGGGATATCTGTTCCCCGATACCTATAATTTCTGGGTGGTTGACGACCTTAAGGATAATCCCAATTATGACACCGCTGCCTATGCAAAAATCGCGGCGGAGAAGATGTACAAGAATTTTGAAAGCAAGATTACCCGCTCCATGACCGCGCGTATGGAGGAACTTGGAATGACCCTTGACGAGGTGGTTATCCTTGCTTCGCTTATCCAGAAGGAGGGTACAACGGAGGATAATATGTCCATGATTTCTTCCGTATTCCACAACCGACTTAATTCGGAGCGCTTTACCTGCCTGCAGTCGGATACAACCTACACCTATATAGAAAACTGCATTGACCCCGTGCTTCGCGGCGGCAGCGGCTATGACGATATCGTGCTTGCGTATGACACATATCAGTGTGAGGGTCTGCCCGCAGGTGCGGTGTGCAATCCGGGACTTGTGGCAATAAAGGCTGCCCTTTATCCTGCGGAGAGCGATTATTATTACTTCCTTGCCAGCAGCGACGGCGCGTTCTATTTCGCGCAGACCAATGAGGAGCATGAGCAGAACATCATAGACGCTGAGCTTCGCAGGCAGGAGCAGGAGGAATAATCCCGCCGCAAAACCTAAGACAGGAGTGAAAAAGTGAATTTGAAACCCGAGCTGCTTGCCCCCGCAGGCGATGAGGAATGTTTGCTTTCCGCGCTGGATTACGGCTGTGACGCCGTGTATCTTGCGGGAAAGTCCTACGGCATGAGGGCGGGCGCAAAGAATTTTGACAACGAGGGACTTAAAAACGCCGTGCAGCTTGCACATTCGCGCGGGGTAAAGGTGTACCTTACCTGCAACACAATCCCCGTAAACGGTGAGCTGGAGGCGTTTCCCGAATATATTGCCTATGCGCAGCAGTGCGGCGTTGACGCCGCGATAGCCTGCGATTTGGGCGTTATTTCCATGATAAAGCAGTACGCCCCCGGTCTGGAACTTCACGCTTCCACCCAGACCGGCGTTGTAAACTACAAAACCGCGCAGGAGCTTTACAGGCTTGGCGCAAAAAGGATAGTGCTTGCCCGCGAGGTAGACCTTGAAAATATCCGCGCAATACGCAGAAATATCCCCGAGGATATGGAGATAGAGGTGTTTGTTCACGGCGCAATGTGCGTAAGCTTTTCGGGCAGATGCCTGCTTTCGGAATACCTTGTGGCAAGAAACGCAAACCGCGGCGAGTGCGCGCAGCCCTGCCGCTGGGGTTATTATCTCATGGAGGAAAAGCGTCCCAACGAGTTCTATAAGGTGTTTGAGGACGAGCGCGGCTCTTATATCCTAAACGCGCGCGATATGTGCATGATAGAGCATCTTGGCGACCTGCTTGAAGCGGGCGTTACAAGCCTTAAGATAGAGGGCAGGGCAAAGTCCGCCTACTATGTCGCGGTGACGGTAAACGCCTACCGCGCCGCACTGGACGCGGCTTTAAGGGGCGAAGCTCCCGAAGCTTGGGCGCTTGACGAGGTAAACAAAATCAGCCACCGCCCCTATTGCACAGGCTTTTTCTACGGACACCCCAATCAGGGCAGCCAGACCCAGAACCCGTCCGATATTACAAATGGCGGGCAGTATTTTGCGGACAGCGGATATATGCGGGAGTATGATTTTGTCGGCACGATTGACCGCTGCGAAAATGGTGTTATGCACCTTACCCAGCGCAACTATTTCACGCTTGCGGACGAGCTTGAGATACTCGCCCCAAACCGCGCGCCGATAAGCTTCAAGCCGCAGCAGATGTTCAACGCGGACGGCGAGGAAATAGAGATTGCGCGCCACGCAATGCAGACGCTTACAATACCATCGGATATCGAGGTTCAGCCGCATTCCATATTGAGAAAGCGGGTAAAATAACGCGCTGCACAGCGCCGATATATCAGTCAGGAGGAAAAACGCATGGCGGATTTTAGTTTTCTTGATACCACGCTCAGCTTTGACGAGCGCGCAAGGGCGCTTCTTAACGAGCTTACAACGGAAGAAAAGCTGTCGCTTATCCATACCCGAATGGCGGAGATACCACGGCTTGGCATAAAGCCGTTCGGCATTGGAACCGAGGTCGCGCGCGGTCTTGTCTGCCGCGGCGAAAGCTTTGGCGAGCGTCCCTCCACCGTTTTCCCGGAGCCGTTCGGCATGGCGGCTACGTTCGATACGGAGCTGATGAAAGCCGTTGGCGAGGCTGCGGGTACGGAAACAAGAATATACAACGCCGAGGATAAGGCTTCCCTCTGCGTGTGGGGACCTACCGTTGACCTTGAGCGCGACCCGCGCTGGGGCAGAACCGAGGAGGGCTACGGCGAAGACCCCTGCCTTGCGGGCAGCATGGCGGCGGCATACTGCCGCGGAATGAGCGGCGATGACGGGCGCTATGCCCGCGTTATCCCTACGCTTAAGCACTTCTACGCCAACAATCACGAGGAGGACAGGGGCAGGGACAACGCGGTAATTCCCACCAGACTTAAATACGATTACTACCTTAAAGCATTTGAAAAACCCGTGCGCGAGGGCGGTGCATACAGCCTTATGACCTCGTACAACGAGATAAACGGTGTTGAGGCGCTGTGCAATCCCGAGGTGGGAAGCGTTTGCAAAGATAAATGGGGGCTGCTTTTTGCGGTTACCGATGGCGGCGATTTTATAGACAACGTGTGCCGCCACCGCCATGACAAAAACCATGTTGAAGCAATCGCCAAGGTATACGCAAACCACGGCGCGGATATAATGACGGATAACGAAAGCGTGGTTACGGAAGCGGCAAGGGAAGCGCTTCAGCGCGGACTTATATCCGAGGAGGACTTGGATATCGCGCTTTTCGGCGCGCTTAAGGCGCGGTTCATGCTGGGCGAGTTCGACAGCGGCTGCACCTACAACGTTATCGACCGCGCAAGGCTTTGCTGTGAGGATTTCCGTAAAACCGCGCGCCGCGCTGCGGAGGAGTCCATAATCCTGCTGAAGAACAGCCATGCTGTGCTGCCGCTTGACAAAAGCCGCCGCATTGCGGTTATAGGCTATCATGCGGATATGAATTTCCGCGACTGGTACACAGGTTATTCAACGGACAACTCTACCATACTTCAGGCTTTAAGTGCTGCCGCAGGCGAGGAAAATATCGTGTACGAAAGCGGCAACGATATAGTTGCGCTGCGAAACGCTTCAACAGGCTTTTATTATTCTGTTGAGCAGGACGGCAGCTTTTCGTGCAGCAGCCCTGTGCTTTCGGAGGAATGCCTGCTTGAGCTGTTTGAGTGGGGCGATGGCGCTGTGTCATTCAGGTCGCTTGCCAATAATAAATTCCTTACCGACGGCGGCACGCTTAAATGCACCGCCAACGAGCCTTACGGCTGGTTTGTGCGCGAGAAATTCACCCTTTGCCGCGATGGTTCTGAGTGCATACTCAAAAACTGGCAGGGTCGCTTTGTGGAGGCGGATAATAAATCCGCGCTGCACACTACAACTTCGCTTAAGGCGGGGAAAAATTCGCGCCTGCATATCGAGGTGTTCTCATCGGGCGTTCAGCGCGTAAGGCGCGCCGTTACAGAAGCGCACAGCGCCGTATATTTCTGCGGAAACAACCCGCTGATAAACGCGCGCGAAACCGCCGACCGCAGACACCTTAATCTGCCCGAAAAGCAAAGCACGCTTTTTGAGGCTATCCTTGATGTCAATTCGGACGCGGTGCTGTTTCTTGTTTCGGGCTATCCGTATGTTACAGACAGCAGGGCGTGTGCGGTTCTGCACACCACCCACGCAGGGCCTGCAATGGGCGGCGCGGTGGCTTCCGTGCTGTTTGGCGAGGTATCGCCTGCGGGAAGATGTCCCGTTACATGGTACAAATCGGCGGACGAGCTTTGCGATATCCGCGATTACAATATAATCCGCACAAAATCCACCTACCTCTATTACGACGGCGAGCCGCTGTATCCCTTTGGCTACGGTCTTAGCTACACTGCGTTCAGGTACGGCGGACTTAAAACGGAAAAGCGCAGCTATCAGCGCGGCGAGAAAATCCGCGTAACGTTCGACCTTGAAAACGTAGGCGGCTGTGACGGCGAGGAGGTGCCGCAGCTTTACGTCTGCTATCCCAAGCTTGCCCTGCCGCTGCCGATAAAGCAGCTTAAAGCCTTTTCGCGCATTTTTGTCAAAAGGGGCGATATCGTCACCGCCGTTCTGGAGTTCCCAGTGGACGACCTTGCGGTATGGGACGATAATATACATGATTACTGCGTGTTCGGCGGCGATTATGAGCTGCTTGTGGGCGCGTCCTCGGCAGATATCCGCAGAAGCGTTGAGATAAACGTAATTGGTGCGGATTATGAGGGACGCGATATTTCAATCCCCGTGCGCGCGGTTGACTGCGTTGACTACACGGGCGTTGAGTACCTTGCGGACGAAAGGCTTGAGGAATACGCGCTTATAAACGATTGGCAGAGCAGTATGCTGTTTGACGGCTGCGTGTTCAAGCCGTTCCATGTGGTTGAGGTTACGGCTTCAAATCCCTGCGGCGCGGCAAAGCTTACGTTTACATACGAAAGCACAGGCGCTGTTGCGGCGGAGTGCGAGATACTCCCCACAGGCAGCCTTACGGAGTTTAAGACCTTTTCGGCGCGCGTTGAGCAGATAACCGGCATAGACGGTCTGCGCATTACCGCATCGGGCATGCTTTCGCTGAAAAGCTTCAGATTTATCTGACAGGGGTGAATTTTATGGATAACAGCATGATTTTTCCGCACATAGACCATACGCTGCTTAAGCCTGTTTCCGATAAGGACGGCATAGACGCCCTCTGCGGCGAGGCTGTAAGCTATGGCACGGCATCGGTGTGTATTCCGCCGTGCTATGTAAAGTACGTCCGCGAGAGGTATCCGCAGCTTAAAATCTGCACTGTGATAGGCTTCCCGCTTGGATATTCCACCACCGCCGTAAAGTGCTTTGAAGCGGCAAACGCCGTACACAACGGCGCAGACGAAATAGACATGGTGATTAACCTGTGCGATGTTAAAAACGGCGATTTTCACCGCGTTGAGGCGGAGATTGCAGAGGTTAAGGTTTCCTGCGCCGGCAGGCTGCTTAAGGTGATTATAGAAACCTGCTATCTTACCGAGCAGGAGAAAATAGAGCTTTGCGGCTGCGTTACAAGGGCAGGCGCGGATTTTATCAAAACCTCGACAGGCTTCGGCACTGACGGCGCGCGTATTGAGGATATCCGCCTGTTCAGACAGCACATAGGCGAAAATGTCAGGATAAAAGCCGCAGGCGGCGTTAAAACCAAGGCAGACCTTGAAATGTTCCTGTCCGAGGGGTGCGAGCGTATCGGCACAAGCTCTGCTGTAAAGCTGCTTGCACAGGGCGAAAGCGGCGGGGGTTACTGATATGGCAAAGCGTGTTTTCCTTATAGTCCTTGACAGCTTCGGCATAGGCGAGCTGCCCGACGCTGCCGATTTTGGCGATGTCGGTGCAAATACGCTGCACTCCTGCTTCAATACGGGATTGCTTTCCGTGCCGACCCTTGCCGACCTTGGCTTGTTCAATATTGGCGGCGTGGACTGCTGCAAGGGCGTTGAAAAGCCGCGCGGCGCTTATATGCGTATCAGCGAAAAATCCAAGGGCAAGGATACCACAACCGGTCACTGGGAGATAGCGGGAATTGTTTCCCGAAAGCCGTTCCCCACATTTCCGGACGGCTTTCCCGAGGAGCTTATAAGCCGCTTTGAGCGTGAAACAGGGCGAAAGGTGCTTTGCAACAAGCCGTATTCCGGAACAAAGGTAATTGCGGACTACGGACGGCAGCAGGTTGAAACAGGCGCGCTTATCGTCTATACATCGGCTGACAGCGTGTTTCAGATTGCCGCGCACGAAAGCGTTGTCCCTGTGGAGCAGCTTTACGGCTACTGCGAAACCGCAAGAAAGCTGCTTTGCGGAGATTACGCGGTGGGCAGGGTTATCGCGCGCCCGTTTGAGGGCGATTATCCGTACACACGCACCCCGCGCAGGCATGATTTCTCGCTTGTCCCGCCAAAGGATACCATGCTTGACAGGCTTAAAGCCGCAGGCAGGGACGTTATCGGCATAGGCAAGATTTATGATATCTTCGCGGGAAAGGGTCTGACAGAGTACAACCGCACAATCGGCAACGCCGAGGATATGCGGATAACATCGGAATATCAGACAAAGGATTTTAGCGGCTTATGCTTTACAAACCTTGTGGATTTTGATATGAGCTTTGGTCACCGCCGCGACCCTGTCGGCTATGCCGAAGCGCTGAATGCGTTTGACCGCTGGCTGCGGGATTTTATTCCCGCAATGCGCGCGGACGATGTGCTGATGATAACGGCAGACCACGGCTGCGACCCGTGCCATACAGGCACCGACCACACAAGGGAATATATCCCGCTGCTGGTTTACGGCGGCGAGGTAACGCCGCGCAGCTGCGGCACGCTTAACGGCTTTGACAACATCGCGGAGATGGTGACGGATTTTTTGCGCGCCGACCCTGTTTCCGCAGCAAAGGAGATAACATAAATGAATGGTGAAATAGGACTGGCAAGCCGTCTGACTATCGCGGCAAAAAACGCCGTTAAGGGCGGCACGCGTGAGTTTGCAAGACTGCCGTATGAGAACAGCATAACCTTTATAATGGAGGACGGCACAGAGCTTCCCTCGGCTGATGAGTGGCTTGACTGGCTTGTTGAGGACGGAAATCCTACGATATTCATGTTTATGCCGCACGAGGTAAAGGACAGGCGCGTCCTCGGCTTCCCCAACACAAGCAACTGCATTATTTATGTGAGAAGAACGCACAAGCAGGTCAGCAGCTTTACGCCGCACTGGGATTTTGATAAGGAAAATAAGGTATGGAATATCACGATAACCCAGCGTATCATGAATCAGGCGCCAAAAAATCTGCCAACCTTTGCGGATAATTCAGAAGCGCTTGCAAAGGCGCTTGACGGAATGGAAAAGTTTGCGGAGGAGCTTGGCTTTCCTACATTCAGGGATTGCTTTGCGGCTTCGCTGGCGCTGCTGGAGGGCAGCTATTTCCCCACGGAGCTTATTGAGAAAATGCAGCTTCCCGAGATGGACGAGGACAAGCTGAAAATTTACCTTGCCTGCGTTATGTCTGACGTTTTCGGCGGCACGGGAAGCTGGAACGACAGCCCCGAAATTGCAGCCAATGAAAAGGGACTTCTGGAGAAATACAACACCATGTCGGGCGTTTTCCTCTCCATTAACCGCCTTAATCTGATGTATGCGGTGAACAACTGATTGTTCCCCAATCAAAATTCCGTTTTCGGACGGATCATTTACCCCCAAAAGAAAGGAAACAAACCAATGAGCGAATGTACACACAATTGCAGCACCTGCTCCGCAAGCTGCTCTGAAAGAAAACCCGAAAGCCTTATCGAAAAGCCACATGAGCTTAGCAATATCAAAAAGGTTATCGCCGTAGTAAGCGGCAAGGGCGGCGTAGGAAAATCCATGGTTACCTCCATGTCAGCCGTGCTTATGAACCGCCGCGGCTTCAGCACCGCTGTGCTTGACGCGGATATAACAGGCCCGTCAATCCCCAAGGCGTTCGGCATACACGAGAGAGCGCAGGGCAACGAAAAGGAGATTTACCCCGTAATTTCCAAAAAGGGAACAAAGGTGATGTCCGTAAATCTGCTGCTTGAGAACGAAACCGACCCCGTAATATGGCGCGGTCCCGTTATTGCAGGCACAGTAAAGCAGTTCTGGACGGACGTTGTGTGGGACGATGTTGACTATATGTTTGTTGATATGCCCCCCGGAACCGGCGATGTTCCGCTTACCGTATTCCAAAGCCTGCCGATAGACGGCATTATCGTTGTAACCTCGCCGCAGGAACTGGTTTCCATGATTGTGGGCAAGGCTGTAAAGATGGCGGAGATGATGAATATTCCGATAATCGGTCTGGTTGAAAATATGAGTTACGCTGTATGTCCCGACTGCGGCAAAAAGCTTAACATCTTTGGTGAAAGCCATATTGACGAGGTTGCGGAGAAATTCGGCTTAAAGGTTCTGGCAAAGCTTCCCATTGACACCGAGCTTGCAAAGCAGGTAGACGGCGGTCTTATCGAGCTTTTTGAAACAGATGCAGCCGAGCCTATTGCAGACGCTGTTGAGGAGTTCTGCAAATGAGCGTAAAGGGCGACAGAGCGTATCAGCTTTTCAAGCAGGGCTATAACTGCGCGCAGGCGGTGTTCGGTGCCTTTGCGGAGGAACTTGGCATTGATTTTGAAACCGCCGTGCGGCTGTCGGGCGGCTTTGGCGGCGGTATCGGCAGAATGCGCGAGGTATGCGGCACCTTTACGGGGCTTACTATGGCTGCCGATATGCTTTACGGCTACACCGACCCCGCCGATACCGAGGCAAAAAAAGCGCTTTATGAGAAAATCCGCGCGCTTGCGGATAAATTCCGCGCCGATAACGGCAGCATAATCTGCCGCGAGCTGCTTGGGCTTCAGCAGGCGGAAAACTCCGCCGCACCCGAAAAGCGCACCGAGGAGTATTACAAAAAGCGTCCCTGCGCCGAGCTTTGCCGTTACGCGGCAGAGCTGCTTGAGCAGTACATAGCAGCAAACAATAAATAACTTAGGCAAGATGTCCCCCGCCTCCTTAGGCGGCGGGTTCCATTTACCATT
>CAZLBL010000006.1:44946-46293 GCA_964557825.1 uncultured Ruminococcus sp. | reverse complement strand
AATGGTAAATGTAACCCGCCGCCTAAGAGGCGGGGGACATCTTGCCTAAGTTATCAGAACTCGCCAAGGCTTCTGCCCTTCAGATATGCGTTGATAAAACCGTCAATATCGCCGTCCATAACCGCCTGAACATTGCCCGTTTCGTAGCTGCTGCGGTTGTCCTTTACAAGGGTGTAGGGCATGAATACATACGAGCGTATCTGGCTGCCCCACTCGATTTTAAGCTGCTCGCCCTTGATATCGGAGATTTTGTCAAGATGCTCGCGCTCCTTAATCTCAATCAGCTTTGCGGCAAGCATTTTCATACAGAACTCGCGGTTCTGCACCTGGCTTCTCTGGGTCTGGCAGGCAACCACAATGCCCGTGGGCTTGTGGATAAGCCTTACCGCGGAGGAGGTCTTGTTTACCTTCTGACCGCCCGCGCCGCTTGCACGGTAAACCTCCATCTCTATATCGTCGGGACGGATATCAACCTCAACGTCCTTTTCAATCTCGGGCATTACCTCCACCGAGGCAAAGCTTGTCTGCCGCCTGCCCGCGGAGTCAAACGGCGATACCCTTACCAGCCTGTGAACGCCATGCTCGCTCTTGAGGAAGCCGTAGGCGTTGTAGCCCTGAATGTGGATTGAGGCGCTCTTTATGCCCGCCTCGTCGCCGTCAAGGATATCCAGAATTTCCGTCTTAAAGCCGTGGCGGTCTGCCCATCTTGTGTACATTCTAAGCAGCATGGAAACCCAGTCCTGCGCCTCTGTTCCGCCCGCGCCCGCGTGGAACGAAAGGATAGCGTTGCTGCTGTCATACTCGCCCGTAAGCAGGGTGGCAAGCTTCTGCTCCTCAATCTGCGTTTTTACGGCTTCTGCAAGCTCGCGCACCTCGTCCACCATGCTTTCGTCCTCGGACTCCTCCGCAAGCTCAATCATGGTAAGCACGTCCTCATGGTTTGTGCAAAGCTTCTCATAGCCGCTGATAGTACCCTTGTACTGACCAATCTGCTGCAAAATTGCCTGCGATTTTTCAGGGTCGTCCCAGAACGTAGGCTCGGTGGATTTCATTTCCAGCTCGTCCAGCTTTATCTTGATTCTGTCAAGGTCAAGCGCGCCGCGCAAATCCTCTATATCCTTGGTAAGGGCTTCCATGGAAAGTCTTATTTCATCATACTGTATCATAAATTTCTCCTGTATGGTTATATTTTTTGAGAATTATCCCATTATGCCTATTAGTATATCATATTTTCCTGTATTTTTCAAGTCCTACGAAAATTAAATGCAAAAATATATGCCCGACCTGCACCATGCAAATCGGGCGATAAAATCAGTCCTGCTCCGCAGAAAAGTCCTGCTCTGCGGA
>CAZLBL010000006.1:0-44846 GCA_964557825.1 uncultured Ruminococcus sp. | reverse complement strand
ATTTTCCTGTTCTGCGGAATTTTCCTGTTCTGCGGAATTTTCCTGTTCTGCGGAATTTTCCTGTTCTGCGGAACTATCCTGCTCTGCGGAATTTTCCTGTTCTGCGGAACTATCCTGCTCTGCGGAATTTTCCTGTTCTGCGGAATTTTCGGTTTCCTCGCTCTCTGCGGGCTTTGGCTTTGCAAACAGCGCCGCAAGGGTCAGTATAACCATAACCGCCATCACAACGTCCACCCAAGAGGTGTACGCCATAAAATATCCGTGGTCTGAGGCGCTGAACAGAGTGTGCGAAATAAGCGCCTGCCGGCAGCGCTCGGCCTCCTCGGCAGTGGAAACAATGCGCGTGCCGATATCCGCGGGGTGCATAACGTCCGCCGCGATAACGGCTGCGGCGTTTGAAAGCGTAAGCGCCGCCGTTGTTGAACCCACAGCGCACAGCGCATTGCGGGTGTTCTTTCCCTCGTTGCCCGAAAGCAGCTTTGCCAGCAGCATAAAGAACACGCCCATGCCGATTACGGTAAGGCAGTCTGCAAGATATTCCGGAACGCTTGCAATAACCATGCGGTCGTTAAACACCGCAATACCGCGCAGCGTGTAGTAAATCGCGGGGATTATAAAGCTGAACCCAACCGCAGCGGTTATCTCCTTTTTATATAGTATAACAAACGCCAGCGCCAGCATAGCCGCGCCAAAAAGGAAATCCACAAAAATCAGAAAGCCCGACGGGGTCAGCGCCTTGGTCTGCATATAGCCCTCATAAGCGGCAAGCGCGCCCGCAACCAGCAGCGGAAAGCCAACCATAACGGCGCGCCCGTCCGTAACAGCGCCGCCGCCGTAAAATGCCGAGCCGCGCTTTTTATCCGCAGCGCCCAGAATAATCGCCGCCGCAAACGTGATTATCAGCAGACCATAAAACGCAAAATCAAGCAAAAATCCGTTCCCGCTGTACAGCGTGCCAGTGCTGAAATCCGTGCCGTAGGCGATCTGAAAATACCTTGCCGCAAGGCACAGCACAAAGGCGGGAAGCATTGCAAAAAGCGATAATTTACTGTTTTTATTCATTTGCACACTCTTTCAGAAACGCACAGCTCAGCCGCGCTTGTCAAGGGGGATATATTCTTTGTTAAGGTTGATGGTTTTGTATGCGGGACGGATTATACGCTTGCCGTTGATGATTTCCTCCATGCGGTGCGCGCACCAGCCCGCCATTCTTGCGCAGGCAAACAGCGCCGTGTACATCTCGGTAGGAATTTTAAGCAGCTTGTACACCAATCCGGAATACATATCAACATTTGCACATATATCTTTAATGTCGCCGCGTTCCTCTGCAAAAACGCCGGGGGTAAGGCGCTCTATCGTGTCAAGCAGCCTGAACTCCGCCTCCAGCTCCGAGCCTTTGGCAAGCTTCATTGCGTTCTCCTTCAGGATAACGGCTCTGGGGTCGGACAGGGTGTAAACCGCGTGACCCATACCGTAGATAAGACCGCTGCGGTCGCCCTCCTCCTTGCGGAGAAGCTTGCGCAGAAAGTCCTTTACCTCCGCCTCGTTGTCCCAGTCCTTAACGCCCGCCTTGATGTATTCAAGCATTTCCATCACCTTGATGTTTGCGCCGCCGTGGCGCGGACCCTTAAGCGAGCCGATAGCCGCCGCATAGGCGGAATACGCGTCCGTACCCGATGATGAAACCGTGCGGCAGGTAAAGGTGGAGTTGTTGCCGCCGCCATGCTCCGCATGAAGCATAAGCGCAAGGTCAAGCAGCTTTGCCTCCTCAGGGGTGTAGGAGCGGTCGTCGCGCAGGGTGGAAAGAATACTCTCCGCAAGGCTTTCGTCCTTTTTAATCGGGTGCATAACCATAGAGTCGTTGTGATAAAAGCGGCGCATTGTCTGGTAAGAGGTTACCATAATCGCGGGCAGCCTTGAAATAACCGATATCGCCTTAAGCATTTCGCTTTCAATGGATTTGTCCTCCGGCGAGGAATCATAGCTGTACAGCGCAAGCACCGCCTGCGACATCTTGTTCATGATGTTTGGCGAGGGATTGCGCATGATAACGTCCTCGCTGAAATACATGGGCAGCTCGCGGTACTCCGCAATCATGCGTGAGAACGTGGTAAGCTGCTCCTCGTTTGGCAGTCTGCCGAACAGCAGCAGGTACGCAACCTCCTCATAGCCGTAGCGCTGGTCTGAAAGCACGCCGCGCACAAGGTCCTTAACGCTGTAGCCGCGGTAAATCAGCTCGCCCTCTATTGGCTGCTTGTCGCCCTCGCTCATTACATAGCCGTGAACGCAGCAGACGTTTGTTATCCCCGCAACCACGCCCGAGCCGTCAGAGTTTCTCAGCCCGCGCTTAACGCCGAATTTATTGTAAAGCGAATTGTCTATAACGGTGTTTGCAACGAAGTCCTCGCACATTTTCTTCAGTGCGGCAGATGACTTCAGTTCTTCCATCTTCTGCATGATATTATGCCTCCCGATTGTTCTTTTTCTCATATAAATATATAGATACATATTAATTATACTATATTTTCCCTGCAAAGTCAAGCGGATTTTTTGCGTGCGGAAAAGAAAGGAAGCCACAAATGAAAAAGCTGATTTCGGCGCTGCTTGCGGCAGCGGCTGCGCTGCTGCTTCTGTGCTGCTGCAAGGCTTCAGAGCAGCCGCTGCGGGTAAGCGTTTATCTTACGGAGGAAGCCCGCATTGTCACCCTGCCCTATCGGGATTATATCGCGGGCTGCGTGCTTGGCTGCGTGCCGTCTGACTGCGGCGGGGAGGCTCTGAAAGCCATCGCCTGCGCGATAAACAGCCGCGCGCTGTGCGTTATGGCGAACCCCAAGCCTGCGGAATACTGCGGCGCGGATTTCAGCGACAGCGCCGACCCCTGCCTGCCCTATGTGACAGTGGAAGCCGCAAGGCTGCTTCACGGCGCGCAGTACGATATCCTTTGTGAAAAAGTCGCCCGCGCAGTGGATTTCGGCGCAGAACGCGCGCTTTACTGCGGCGGCGGAATTATCCCCGCGCAGCTTTGCCGCTGCTCTGCGGGAATTACGGACAGCGGCGGCGAGGATTTCCCCTATATATCGGCAGAAATCCCCGAGGACGAAGCCGCCGCCGATTTTATTTCCACCCGCGCATTTACCGCCGACTATGTAATGCGCACGCTGACAGAGCGGCTAAGCCTTACCGCGCTGCCCGCCGACTGCGGCAGGTGGTTCTCGGACGCGCAGTATCTGCCAAGCGGCACGCTTGAATACATCAGCTTTGGCGGGATAAGGCTTTCGGGGGCGCAGCTTATGCAGGCGCTGGGTCTGCGCAGCGCCGCCATAACCGTGGAATATACCGAGCAGCGCTTCCTGTTCACCGTGAAAGGCAGCGGCTGCAATATGGGACTTAGCATAAACGCCGCCGCAGAAATGGCAAAAAACGGCAGCGCACACACGGAAATCCTCTCCCGCTTCTACGCGGGCGCGGAACTAAGGCAATCCCGCAGACCGATTTCTCAGCTGCGGGAAATGTAAATATGGTTGGGAAAAAAATGTATGTACAAGCGTCAAGAAGGTTGCAAATACACTGCGCAGAGATTACAACAAAATATGGGACGCCTGTGAAGAAACGCAGAAAACTGCATGATACATGGTTTAAAATATGATTGTGCGGCAGATTCCATTTTTTTACTCGCCGCCCTGCTGCCTATATCGGTACGGCGAAACCCAATCAGACTTAACCCAGCTTCTTCAGGTCCTTAAGGCAGTCCTCGCAAATATTCTTGCCCTTGAATACGGTGATACCGCTGGCATTTGCACAGAACGCGCAGGCGGGTGTGTACTTTTTAAGTATAATACGCTCGTCTTCAACGTAGATTTCAATGCTGTCCTTGATACCGATGTCAAGCGTTCTTCTTAACTCTATCGGGATAACAATTCTGCCCAGCTCGTCTACCTTTCTTACAATGCCTGTTGATTTAATCATGATGATTTCCTCCTAAAAAACAATTTATTTTCCAAGGGCTTCCTGCCTTTATTTGACATTCTTTCCTTTGGTATGGCATAATTATAGCATAACTACAAAAAAATGTCAATCCCTTAAAATGACAAAAAAATAACTAAAAAAAGGGAATTTTGTCGAAAAAGGTCTGAAATCAAGATTTACTTTGCGCCCAAAACCTCGCAATCCCGCATAACAGCGCAGAATTTCAGCGAAAAGGAATTTTTTGGGTATAAAGAAATCTTAATGAAATCTTAACGAAATTTTTTCAAAAAAATTCAAAAAAATTACAGAAAGGAGCATTTTCATGCAAATTCTGCTGGGAATTATCCCATCTTTGGCAGTTATATTCGGGCTGATAAACGGAAAAAGCGCCGAGATGTCCTCCGCGATACTGGAGGGCGCGGAAAGCGCGGTGACGCTTGCCCTGTCGCTGTGCGGGATAATGTGCCTGTGGTGCGGGATAATGCGGGTAGCCGAGCGCGCGGGAATTGTCGCCCTGCTGTCGCGGCTGCTTCAGCCTGTGCTTTCGCGGCTGTTTAAGGGGCTGAAAAAGGGCGGCGCGGCAATGCAGCTTATCGCGCTTAACGTTGCCGCAAACCTGCTTGGGCTTGGCAACGCAAGCACGCCCCTTGGCATAAAGGCAATGCAGGCGATAGCCGAGGAGGAGCGCGCCGGCAGCGAAGCCACCGACAACATGGTAATGCTGACAGTTCTTAACACCGCAAGCCTGCAGATAATTCCCACAACGGCGGCGGCTCTGCGCGCGGCGCATGGCGCGGAAAACCCGATGGCGATACTTCCCTGCGTGTGGATTGTGTCGCTTTATTCGCTTGGGGCGGCGGTTGGGGCGGCAAAGCTGCTTTCGCGGTTTTGGGGGAGGAAGAAATGACCGATTTCACCATTATAATAGTACCCGTGATAATATCGCTGATATTGCTTGTGGGATTTATACGCGGCGTGGATATTTTTTCCGTGTTCTGTGAGGGCGCGGCTGAAGGACTTAAAACCTGCGCGGATATCCTGCCCGCGCTTGTATTGCTGATTGTGTTTATCTCCATGCTTAGGGCAAGCGGGGCGGTGGAAGCGCTTACCTCGCTGTTAAGTCCGCTGTGCGCGGCGGTTAATTTCCCCAAGGAGTGCGTTCCCATGGTGCTGCTGCGCCCGTTTTCGGGCAGCGGGGCAATTGCGGTATACAACCAAATCGCCGCCGAATGCGGGTCTGACAGCTTTGCTGAACGCGTTGCGGCGGTGCTGCTTGGCTCGTCCGAAACCACATTTTACACCGTTGCGGTGTATTTTTCGGCGGTGCGGGTAAAAAACACGCGCCATGCCGTCCCTGCGGCTCTTGCGGCGGATTTAACCGCGTGGCTGGTGTGCGGAATTACTGTAATGCTTTACTTTGACAGTGTGTAAAATCGCTTTTCGCGCACGTTTAAGCGCTATTCGCGCAACTTCTATTGACAAATCAAAAACGCTGTGATAAAATGAAGTCTGAACATTCGATTAGCCGCATAGCGGTTTAATCGGTTTTTGTTGACAAATAGGAGGAATTTAGTATGAGCATTAGCAAGCATTCTCTGCCAAAGCGGATTATATCCCTGCTTTTGGCGGCGGCTATCATGATTGGCTTTGTGCCGCTGATTGATATTGACCTCACGGCGTTCGCCGCCACAATCGATGGTGTTGAACTTAACGATACCACCCCCAAAAGCGGCGACAACTGGGTCTGGGATAACACAACCCAAACTCTTTCGCTGTACAACGCGAAATTCTATAATAATGCCACCAGCAGTTATGCAATCAAATACACAGGCACCAACACGCTGAAAATAAACCAGATAGGCTATAACCTTATTGAAAACGGTTATATCCAAGCCGAAAACGGCTCTATTGAGGTTGTCGGCTCCGGTATTCTGGACATAAGCCACACCAACTACGCTATGTTCGATACGAAAACGCTTAAGATTACAAACGGCTATGTTCGTTCGGATAATGCCACAACGCTTAACAAATCCGATAGCAACAAAACCACCGTATCAAACTGCGTGCTTGACATTCCGCAGGCAGAAATCTTGGCATATGCGCAAGACGACCGCGCAGGCTTTATCATGGAAAGCGGCTATGTAAACTGTAATGAGTTGACGCCCAGATACAATTCGTCTCATTTTCTAGCCGCTGAAATCAAAAGCGGATACCTTAAAGTCGGCACTATTAACGGAGAAAACAATAGCAATAATTACGCTTATATAAAACTCGGCAAAGCTGTTGTTAAGGCTGGCACTTTAGGCGCAAATGCAGCATTTTGCCAAGAACGTAACTCGACTGATGAAACAGTTTTAGCAGATAGCACACTGATTTACACGAATGATCTAAGCGGGGAGTATAAATCGGAACAATCAGGCGACTTCTTTTGGAATGCCGCAAAAGTTTCAAGCACGAACGGAGAGGAAATATACCACCAAGACCATAATACCACCCACGCAAGATACTTTCAGTCAGACCAAACCTTTTCTTCACTAAGTACACTCTCTGCTGGAGATACTATTGTCTGCAATGGTGACCTTACCATTGAAACTGCTGACACCATTCCCGAGGGCGTTACCCTCTATTGCAGCGGTAAGCTTTCTTGCTCCGGCACGATAAACGGCTGCTTAATCGGCAAAACAATAAATCTTGGTGATAACGCCACCGTAGGCAGCACAGGCAGAATTTACGGTGAATCACTTACATTAAACGGTAACGCCACCATTGACAATGGCGGCGCTGTCACCGTGTATAATAGTTCAGATGTCAGCTGCCTTAATTTCTATAATAAATCGCTCACCGTAAACGGCGACTTCTCCGTAAAAAGCAACGAAACTGTTTTCAATAACACCGAGGAGGACATAACCGTAGGCACAACAGGTCAGCTTGCGGCTGTCGGCAATGTTACTGCTGATGGCGACGGGTTTGAAACATCGTCCGTATACAACGCCATAACAGGCAGTACCTCACGCACTGTATACGCTTCCGATAGTTACGGCGATAAAATGGACTGCCAAAAATATGAAAACCCCAACACCGTATACATAGGCAAGGAATTTGCGCCGCAGCTTATTACGCTTGACAGTGACCAAATAATATGCGAAAAAGCCTATGGGGACAGCGCAAATTTTAACTTCATCTGCTCGCATAGCATTAACCTTAATGCCGCAGTTGTCACAATAACAACCGGCGGTAGCGGCGGTGCTGATGTGACTAGCAAATTCAAAATTACGAAAAGTGCCAATGGCGCAAATGAAATAGTGATTACCCTTTCTCTTAATGAGGATATTGACGCTCAGAACTACAACGTAACTGTAAAAGTCGGCGAATTAACGGCAACAACTACGCTTACAGCAAAATACTTTGACCAAACGCTTGACTTCACCAAAACAAACTCGGGTGCATGGGAGTTTTTCGGCGCATTTGGCGGCACTTCTGCTGAAAGCAAAGCAACCAATAATATGTGGGCATGGTATCCCAACGGCGCAGAGGGCTATACGGGCAAGGTTCTTGTGCTGAATAACCTTTCAATAAAAACCACCGCCGCTAATGCAATTATCGTCCCTGCAGATACTACGATAGTAGTTAAGGGCGGAAATAAAATTCAATCCAAAAACACCGCCATTAAGTGCAAAGGCAAGGCTGATATTATAGGTGATGACTACACCACCAGCAAGCTTACGGTGAAATCGGATAAGCCAATCCATGAAAATTTCGCCGCAATCCAGTCAGACACCGGCAGTGTAACCATTAATAATTTCAGCCAGTTAGATGTTAGCATGGGTGCAGCCACGGAGAGTCCGTGGTGGGTTGGCGAGTCAGCAACTACTGACCCCAAAAGCTACGGCATATACGGAAGTCAAGTTTATGTTGTAAATGTTGAAGGCAACATTACTGCCGACGATGCTGATGAAAGCGCCGCAATTGCAGCAAACGGTCTTGTTTGCATACTCAACAACTGCGACCTTACTCTTAAGGCTAATAATTACGCACTGAAAGGCAATGGAAATCTAAGACTTTCCACAGTAGAAACACTTAACAATGCTTATTACCCGCAGGGTACATCTATCGATGCAGCTTGGTACAATGCGCAGATTACGCAAAACCCAAATGTTGACCCCTGCATCGAAATATATACAGCAAACTCCACTACCGCAACAAAGGTTAAGACAGCTGCAAAGCTAAATGATGTAGACATTTATGTAACAGGCATTAACAATGGCGCTGTTAAGTTCAACGGCACTACGCTGAGCAATCCCACTTTGAACACTAACAACCCATCGTCCGGCTATTACACCGCCAAAGCCGCCGCGTATTCGTCCGCAAAAATCACCTTTGAAGCACAGTCGGGCTACTATATCAGCGCAGTTGAAGTCGGCGGCTCAAATGCTCTCGGCAAGCTCTTCAATGTCGAAAAAGACAGTCAGAACAGAATAATAAAGGCAGATTACAGGATAACAGAAGTTAGTAATCATATGCACATTGCCGTAACCTTTGTCAACGGCAATACACACACCCTTACAGTAAACTCCCCCAACGGAACAGTTAATCTGAACCCTGATGCGCAGTCCGTCAGCGGCAATGTTTACACCTATAACAGCAGCCAGAATATAACAGCAGACGTAACCCCCAATACAGGCTACAAGGTTACGTCCGTAACGCTTGAAAGCAATGTCCTTACACCGGTTAATGGCACATACACAATCGGCACATTAAGCGCCAACAGCACGCTTACAGTGGCATATGAACTGATTAAGTACAGCGTAAATCTGCCAACCACAATCCCCAACGGAACACTTTCCAACAACTACAACGGCAGCCTTTCCGAAGTTCCTTACGGCACACAAATTGAGTTCACCGCCACCCCCAACAGCGGCTACAAGCTGTCAAATGTTAAGGTAAACGGACAGACTATTCCCACAAACGGCAGCACATTCACCGTTACGGTAACAGGAGCAACGCGGATTGAAGTAACATTCACCGAAACCAACCCGTCTGGCGGCGGAAACGGCGGCTCGGGCGGAAACCACCACAACACCCCCATAACAACCCGACTTCCCGCGCTTGACGGCACAGGCTACAACTACACCCGCATGGCAGAGGTTCTTGCCGCCTATAAAACAGGCAGCACCGCCACTATCGAAACAAACGGCAACTATAACGTTCCCGAGGCGGTAATAAAGGCTATCGCGAACGGCAAGCTTAAGGTAACACTTGTGATGAGCAGCACCGTAAGCCGCTATATTGACGGCGCGGATATAGAAACCGCAAAGTCGGTTGACGCAGATGTAAGGGTAACCTACTCCCTTGATACGGACGAGTTAAGCGGCAATGAAGCAATGCAGCTTATCCTGTTCAATTTTGATGTTCCCTCCGACCTTATAATCGACCTTAACGCAAAGAATGCGGGTCTGTTTGCAAATCTCTACAAATACACCAACGGCAAGTTTGAGTTTGCCGAGTGCGCAAAAATCGGCAAGGACGGCAAGGCTGTATTTGAGAACTATAACACAAGCGGAACATATGCCATCATGCTGTCGGAAAACAGCGCAAAGCCAGGCGATGTAAACAATGACGGCAAGCTTAACGCCGCAGACGCAGCAGCAGTTCTGCGCTATGTTGTGAAGCTTGATGGAAATTACACAAATCTCCCCATGGCAGACCTTGACAGCAACAGAAAAATCAACGCCCGCGACGCTCTGCTTATCCTGAAGCGCGTTGTAGGACTGATTTAAGCAAGTCCCATAGGCAATACGAAATCCCCCACAGTGATGTGGGGGATTAGCTTTTGTGTGTTCCGCCTTAGCTTAAATGGTTGTAGCCGCCCTCGCGGATTATCTTTGCGTAATCCTTATAGGCAAGGTTAAGGTCAACATAGGTGTCTATGCCTGTTACAATGCCCTTGCAGCTGTACTGCCATATTCCAAAATCGCCTGTGTAGGTGGGAACTGTATACCACTGCGCAAGCCATACCTCGTAATCGCTCAGCTGCGACATATCAAGGTTGTATGTAAGCCACGACTTGTTTGCATAAATCATCGGATAATATCCCGCAGCCTTTACCTCGTCAAGAAAAGCCTTGCATATTTTGGTTATCTCGTCCTTGCCAAGGTCTGCCTGGGACTGCTCCTCAACGTCCAGTACAACAGGGAAGGTTATCTTGTACGGCTCTATCGTCTTGATAAAGAATTTTGCTTCCTCAATTGCGTCCTCAACAGTTTCGGCATACAGATAGTGGTACACGCCGACATCAAGACCCGCCTTTGAGGCTTCGGTTACGTTGTAGTCAAACCATGTGTCCTTTGCGGTGGGCTTGCTGTCGCTGATACGGCCGTGTGACGCGCGTATCATCACAAAGTTTATGCCCGAAAACCGCACCATATCCCAATCAACAGCGCCCTGCGCATAGGAAACATCAATGCCCTTTTCGCCCGAATCCACATTGCCCGATGAGGAAGGCTTGTAGTATCTGTAATCTATCAGCCTGCTGGATTTTGATACGGCAAAGCTTGCCTTTTTGGATTTGAAATAATGCACATCTTTCTCAAATATAAACACGCCGCTGTTTACCGACTTGCCGTACAGATAGTACATACCCGCAAAGCTTGCGCGTCCGCTTATCGTCACGCCGAAATATCCCTTGTTTGTAAGCCTGCCGCCGCTTGGGGTCTGAAAATCACCCGTAACAAGGCACTTTGCATTCTGGGTAAGCGTGCTTGCGCCATAGTTGAGATAAACGCCGCCGTTGTAGACGTTCACCGTGCCGGAATAAACCGCGCTGCTGTCATGGCGGATTATGTACTCGCTTTTTATATAGGTGCAGGAGCTTACCGTAGCCTTTACCGTGCCGTAGCTTTCAAAAGCGGAATCTGTATTTATATACAGCGTGCCGGAATTAAACAGCTCGCCGTTTTTCTCCACAAGCAGCCTGCCCTTTACGTTAAGCATACCGCCTGTGTAAATTGTAAGGCTGCCGCCCTCTGCGATAACCACCGTTGTATCCGCGGGGATTGTCACGGTTGAAGTAATGCGCGCCGCGCCTGTTACACAGTAATTTGCGCCCGCCTGCGGCTTTTCCTTTCCGTCCCACACGGTGCAGCCGCTGATGTCTATCGGCGTGTAGTCCGTATCGGTGACGTCAATACCGTCCGAAAGCCCCTGCTGAAATTCTTCCATGATAATTTCGGTTTCGGACTTCTGCGGCGCGTCAATCACCGAGGTTTCATTGCCTGCCGCAGCGGGTGCGGTGTTCTCTGCGGCGGCGGAAATTCCGCCCGAAATCGCTATCGCCGCGCTCAGAAGCAGGGCGATTATTCTTTTGCTGATTTTCATGCTTCACACTCCGTTCGTTTTTGCGCCGAAAACAATTCAGCACCGTAGTCTTATACCTATATTGTCGCATATTTTCCCGCGTTTGTCAAATGTTTTTTTTGATTTTTTTACAGGAAATTTACGCCATGGCGGTTTGTGACAAAAAAACCGCCTGCGTTGCTGCGCAGGCGGTGCAGACAGTGTATCACTGCTTTTTCCATGCCGCAGGAGTAATCAGCAGCAGCATGGGGAACAGCTCCAGCCTGCCTGCAAGCATATCAAAAATCAGCACAAGCTTGGTTCCGTCCGAGAAAAATCCGAAATTCTGCGTGGGTCCCACCATCTCAAGACCGGGGCCTATATTGTTAAGCGCGGCAACCACAGCGGTGAAGTTTGTGGTGAAATCGCAATTGTCAAACGAAATAAGCAGCACGGATATCGCATAAATCAGTATATAGCTTACCATATAGGCGTTTGCGGAGCGCACGGTTTCATGCTCCACAGGGTGGGAGTCAAGCTTTATCTTGCGCACCTCGCGCGGGTGGATAAGCATGGATATTTCCTTGCCGATACCCTTAAACAGTATCAGCACGCGCGAAACCTTTATACCGCCGCACGTGCTTCCCGCACAGCCGCCGATAAACATAAGCAGCACCAGTATAACCTTGGACAGCTCAGGCCAAAGGTTGTAGTCCACCGTCATAAAGCCTGTTGTGGAGATTACCGCGCTTACCGTAAACGCCGAGTGCCGCAGCGCCTCGCCAACGCTGTCAAACATTGAGGCTATATTCGCCGTGATGATGGCGGTTGCGCCCGCAACAATCACCAGAAACGCCTTTACCTCGATATTAAACGCCTCTTTCAGCTTGCCAATCAGTATAAAATAATAGGAATTAAAGCTTATGGAGAACAGTATCATAAACACCGTTGCCACTATCTGGTTATATACCGAAAATCCTGCAAAGCTTGTGTTATAAAAGCCGAAGCCGCCCGTGCCAGCCGTTGAAAAGGCTGTGTTAAGCGCCTCAAACACCGTCATGCCGCCGCAAAGGTGCAGCACAAACTGTATAAGCGTAAGCACAAAATATATCGAGTACAGCAGCAGCGCGGTAGTTTTTACGCGCGGCACAAGCTTGCTGACAGAGGGACCCGTGCTTTCCGCCTTCATAAGGTGCATATTCTGCCCGCCCGACAGCGGCAGAAACGCCATAACAAACACAAGCACGCCCATGCCGCCCACCCAGTGGGTAAAGCTGCGCCACATCAGCATACATTTCGGCTGCGCTTCCACATCTGAAAGGATACTAGCGCCTGTCGTGGTGAAGCCCGAAACGGACTCAAAAAGCGCGTCCACAAAGCTTGGTATGCAGCCCGAAATGTAAAACGGCAGCGCGCCGAACACCGAAAGCACAATCCAGCTTATAGCCACCACCATAAAACCATCGCGCGAATAAAGCGTGGTGTTTTTCCTTTTTTTGAATGTCAGCAATCGTCCCGCCACAGCGCAGAACGCGGCAACGGCGATAAAATACCATGCCTGCTGCTCGCCGAAGCAAAACGCGGCAGTAATCGGCACAAGCATGAATATAGCCTCGAAAATAAGCAGCCAGCCGAGGATATAGGTTATCATTTTGTAGTTCATAAATTACCTCGGTTATTCAAGAATATCGGTGATATCCTGCAATTCAGTGCGGTTTGAAACTATAACAACAGAGTCGCCCGGCTGAATTTCATCATCGCCATGGGGAGTAATAACGGTCTTGCCGCGCAGTATAGCGGCTATAAGCACGCCCTGCTGAAGCCGCAGCTTTGACAGCGGCACGCCGACTATCGGCGAGTTATCCTTTATGCTGAACTCCGCCGCCTCAATGCTTCCCTTTACAATGCTGTACAGCGTTTCAACGTTGCTGCCGATAGTGTTCTTCATCGCCCTTACATAACGGGTTATGGCTTCCGAGGTGATGTTTTTGGGGTATATGGTGGAATCAAGGTCAAGGTGCTTTATAACGTCGTCAAAATCAATACGGTTTATTTTGGTGACAACCTTGCCCTTGCTTGCCCTTTTTGCAAACAGGGAGAGGAATATATTCTCCTCGTCAAGATTTGTCAGCGCCACAAAGCCGCCTACGGTTTCCAGTCCCTCCTCCATAAGCAGGGATTGCTCCGCAGCGTCGCCGTGGATTATGCGCACGTCCTCAAGCTCCGTGCAAAGCTCCTCGCAGCGCTTCTGATTTTTCTCTATTATTTTTATCGACATATTGCCGGAGCGGTTAAGGATATTGCACAGATAGTGCGCAATTTCGCCGCCGCCTATTATCATTACGTCCTTTACGGAGTTCATTTTATAGTCGATTTTGCGGAAAAAGTCGTTTGCATTGCGCGGCGTTGCGATAAGCGAAATTACGTCCTTTTCCTCAAACACAAGATTACCGTTTGCGATAAAGGCGCTGTCGTCGCGCTCTACGGTGCATATAAGCACATCGCACTTGAATTTTGCCGCAAGCTCCTTTACTGCGCAGCCGACAAGCGGGCTGTTTTCGGGCAGGCGGAACTTCATCATCTCCACCCTTCCCTTGGCGAAGGTGTCTATTTTCATCGCCGAGGGGAAACGCAGCACCCGCGCAATTTCGGCGGCGGCAGCATATTCGGGATTTATCACCATGGCAAGACCAAGCTCGTCCTTAAGATAGGGCGCTTCGCTGCTGTATTCGGGGCTTCTCACCCTTGCTATCGTCTGGCAGTCGCCCGCCTTTTTTGCGATAAGGCAGCACAGCAGATTAAGCTCGTCCGAGCCTGTCACCGCGATAAGCAGGTCGCTGTTTTTTATGCCCGCCTCCTGCAATGTGGAGTGGGTAGCGCCGTTTCCGATTACGCCCATCACATCGTATTTTGAAGCTACGTCATGCACCTTTTCAGCGTCAAGGTCTATAACGGTTATGTTGCTGCCTTCCTCGTTAAGCTGGTCTGCAAGCGCTTCGCCAACCTTGCCGCAGCCTACTATAATTATATTCATCAAGCGTTCCTCCGCAGTTGTTTTGTTCACAGGCAATGCACCACCGTTTTTTCCGACAGTGCAGTCCATATCTAATATACACCATTTTCGGCATTATGTCAATAACCGCAGCGGCATATTTCCGCCGATAAAGCCACATGGGCATGGCAGATGCAACCGCCTGCCGCGCGGAAAAGTGTGCGGCTTTGCCCTGCCCGCCGTTACGCAAGGCGGCGCAGACGGCGCTTTATTACAGACTTAGCGCCCCGAATTTGCTCGGGGCGCTGAAGTTTTTTTTAACAGGCTGCTCGCCTTGGTTATTTTGTGTTGTCCTCAACCCACTTTGCCGCCATCATCGGTGAAAGAATGATATCAAGCGTTTCCTGTGCGCCGTCAATCACATTTTCGGGAATGCCTGCGGACTGCTCGGTCGGCTCGCATATATCGTAGGTAAGCTGCGGGCGGTACTTTATGCGGCAGTACAGGAACTCCGGCGGGATACGGTCAATCATGTTGATTTCTTCAAGCCACAGGAACGGCGACATACCGCCTATGCTGATATCGTCAATAATCCAGCCGCCTGCGTTTATCGCGTCGTTTGCGCAAAGGTACAGCGCAAAGCTGAACTTCTGCTCCTTGCTGCCGTTAAGCAGACCGATTGAGAAGCTTTTTAGCGTAAAGCTGTTGATTATATTGGACTCATAATCACAGCACTGGCACTTTCCGCCATAGCCGAAAAGCTTTGCGTTTATATCGCGGGCAAAGTAGTTTTTGTAAGCTCTTGCGTCCTTTATTCCCGAAATACGGCGCACCTCGGAGCGCAGGAAATTGAACTCCTCCTTGCGGATTGTGGGAATCGGCTTGTAGTAATACGGAACTTGGTCAAGCAGCACCTGATTAGGCTCCTCAGAGCTTGAATACAGCGCCGCAAGCGCACCCGTAGCCTTGCCTGTAAGTATAAACTCCACAAACTTTGCAAACTGCGGCTTGCCAAGACCCTCGCGCAGAACGACATACTTGTCGGTTTTTGCCTTATCGGCTTCCGCAATGGGTTCTTCCATATCAATTATCTTGATAATCTTCTTGTTGCCGTCAAGCAGCGCAATCTTGTCAAGCGCAAGGTCGCATACATAAATGCCCTCAATTGCGCTTTCTATCTCTGCGGGAGTGCCGCAGCCCGTCAGCACAGAGGAAATCTCCTCCGCGTCAAAGCTGTAATGCGCGGGAGAATAGGGGAAGTCAAACACGCGGTTGTTAAACATACCGCTGTCGATAAGCACATACACATCGCCGATAATTTCAAGCAGGTCGGCATTAGTGATGTTCGGCGGAATCATAAACTGCTTTCCGTATGCCGCAAAGCGGTAACGCTTGTTGATATCCAGCGCAAGCGTAACCTCGCCGCCCTGGCTCTTTATCTCGCGCAGGAATTCCAGTGTATCCTTGCCGTTTGTAAACGAGTTCATCACCAGCGTTACAACGGAATTGTACACCTGATGGCTTTCAAAGCGCATTTCATGGGACTGAATAACGTCCATCGCCTTTTTAAGGTTGCCGATATTTATCTTGGAAAACTCAAACTGAATAGTGGTAGCGCCCGAGGTTATTATAAACTGGAAATACTTCATGCCGATGCGGTAAGCCTCGCCGAACATTTCGTCTATAACCTCAAATGCCTCGGCAAGCGCGTTTTCATCGGCAACCGCGCCGTCAACCACGCAGTTGTTCAGCTTAAGGCTTATAATGCTTCTGAAGCCCGCGCCAAGGTCGTAATCGCGTATCTGCCTGTTTTTGTCGGACGACATAAGGAACACCTTATCGTCACGGTGGAAGGCGTATACAAACTCGCTGCCGCTTTCATCGGTTGCCTGCTCGTTCCAGTTGTACCTTGCAAGCAGCACATGGTTCTCCTCGCCCTTAAACCAGCCCTGCATCTGCTCAAGGTCGTTATACAGAAGCTGCATGGCAGTGCCGTCGTCATGCTCCTCCTTGGGGATACCGCTATGCTCCGTAAAGAAGCCGTTCTCCTTAAGCTGTGAGAACGCCACAGGCTCCTCCTCATCGGGCAGCTTTACGGAAATATAGCTGTTGAACTTCTCCTTAAGTCCCTTTACAAGGGAGCTTGTATTTATGTAATTGTAGAAAAACTCAAACACATACTGTCTTGGGCGCAGCATATAACGCTCCGCATTATCGGGACGCTGTGCAAGCTCCAGTACAAACAGCTTTTTGTAGTCCTCTACAATCTCAACTATATCCTTTTCAATCTCCGCGGAAACCTCCTCAATGCAGTCATGACGGATACCCGCGCGGTTATTTGTGATATAGTTGTTTGGCACGCTTACAAAGAACGCGGAAAGCTGCTCCTGCAAAAACTCCTGGCGGCTTGCCTTAACAAGACCTGTAAGCTCATAGGTGGAGAAATAGTTGTACTTGTTCATCAGCACCTTTGCCGCCTCGCGCTTTGCGCCCGAAATTGCAAACGGGATAAGATAAACAAAGCCGTCATTCTCGATATGGATAAAATCGGCAACGGATTTGCCGTTTTCAAAAAATCTTATCTTGGGCAGATCGTTCTCGTCCTTGCGGAACTCCTGGATTTTATACACAACCTCCGGTCTGCCGAAGGAGATAATGGCTATGTTGAACGTGCGTGACGGCGTTTCATGCTCATCGGTTGCCTTAAGGTGCTTTTTGCGGATAAATGCAAAGCACAGGTCAACCATGTTCATGTAGTCGCCCTTTTCGCTGCACATGGTGACAAGGTTGTGGTGAAGCTTCTGCTGGCTCTCCGCGTCAAGACCGAACACAATCTCGGTGTGGGCAAACTTGGGGCCGTTAAGCTCAAGCTCGCGCACCTTAAGGGTTCCGCCATCGTTTACAACACGCAGGGAGTAGTTGTTGGAGCGCATTTTGAACCAGTCAACATTTGCAAAAACGCTCTTTGCACCAAGACCGAAGCGGCCCTCGCGCTCCTTATTGCCGTCGTTTCTGCCGACAGAAAGGTAATAGAACACCTGCTCCAGACTAAAGCCTGTTTCGTTATAGGTAAGCTTAACCTGACCCTCGTCAAGAAACTCTATCATAACCTTGATGTCGTTTTCCTCGTAATCACAGCCGAAAACGTTCTGAAGCAGCTCGCGGATAATGGACTCTCTCGGGTAGTCCTGCATCATGCCTGTCACATTTATCGCGCTTCTGCCTGTATACATACTGTTGAAGTAGTCCTTGAACGGGGTGCTGTCAACATCGCCGGAATACAGCATCATCTGAAGCTTTTGCAGCACCTCTGACATTCCTGCTTTATCGCCTGATGTATGACGCTCAAAGAAATCGCCAAGTAGCTTTTCAACAGCCTCATAGCTTTCGCTCATAAAAACGCCTCGTTTCTCCGCAGCTTTGTATTTTTCCCGCTGCCGCTGTGCGGTACGGCAGCTTTCTGTATCACGGGGCAACAATTAAATTAAATGCCGTCGTTGTAAATTTTTATGTATTCTCTGAAAGATTTGTCGGAATCCTGCTCGCGCACCCTGTATCTCCACACGCCAAGCAGCACGCTGTACTGAATGCAGTCGGTAAGCTCCGCAAGCTCTTCCTTTATGTGCAGGTGGAAATTATCGCCGCTGTGAAGCCGGTCGATATGCTGTTTTGCTTCGGCAAGACCGTTTACAGCCTCGCTTGCAAAGGGAAGCTTTTTCCACTCCTCGCCCTTAAGGCTTGCGCTCATCTCGTTAAGCTTCTCCTGCGAAACCTTGCGCAGCCTGCCGTTATCCATAACGCAAAGACCGTCAAGCGCGTTTATCGCACCGATTATCTTCTCGCGCGGGTCGCTCTTTTCAACGCCGAAGGCGGCGCAGATTTTTTCAAGCAGCTTTCCCGCAAACTCCGCAAGCTGCTTTGCCGTGGAAATCTTATCCGTGCCGAACGCCGCGTAGTCGCCCTTGAACTTCTTTATAAGGTCGAAGCAGCTGTCAACCTCGCCCGCGTAGCTTACAACGTATTTCAAATCGTCAAACACAGCCGCTATGCGCTCGCCCCTATCCTCTATATCAAGCAGGATATTTCTTGCGGGCAGACCCTCGCAGAAAGCGGAAGCAAGGCTGCCGTACAGCGCCTTTTCAAGCACACGGGTATCAAACTGACCGTTGCTGTCGCGGAATATCACAAATTTTCTCTCCGCCTCACGCTTTGCGCCGTGGCGCGTCATGCGCTTTTCAAGCTGCGCCGCAGAGGTGGGCAGCTCGTAGTTTATTATGTAATCCACACGGTCAAGCGCGTCACCGACAGCGCCTATGCTGTCAACCGCAAGCACAACCTTGGGGTACTCCGTCTTATCGTCAACGCGGAATTTTCTGATTATATCGGCGCTGCTGAAGTTATCGCCCGTTGCCGTCTTTACCGTGACGCCGCCGGGATAAACGCTTTTAATCGCCTTTCTGAGGTAGTCTATGGTGTTTTTCTCGCAGCAGTAAACAACCGCGCGCTTGTTCTCCGCCAGAACGCCGTCCAGCAGCTTAAGGAAGCAGTCCAGCTTCTTGTCAAACGCCCTTAATTCCTCAACATCGGGGCGGGTGTAGGATATCTTCTGATATGTGGACTTAAGCACCTCGCAGTCGTAGTCCTCAAAGATATTTCCGCCGTACTTGTAAACCGGCAGACCGGAGCGCAGGTCTATCCTGCGGCGCAGACCGTTAAGCACCGCCTCGTCAAAGGAATAGTCGCAGCAAACGATGTTTCTTTTAAGCGTGCCGTCATAAACGCTGCCGTCAAAATATCTTGAAACAGGCGTATCCGCCGAAAGCACCGCGCAGTCCTCGTTAAACGCAAGGCTGTCAGCCTGTGCGGCAAGCGCAGGGTCGGAAAGAACGCTTCCGATAAGCTCCTTAAGCGCAGCCATATGCTCCGCGCGCTTTGCGGGAACAGGCGCGATTATAAGCAGCTTTTCGGTTTTCCATGCGAGATTTTCACGGTAGAAACCATAATCGGGGGCATGGGAATTATGCTCCTCGTCAATTATAATCAAATCCCATACAAAATCCTTATCCGCCTTTGCCTTAAGACCGTTGGCTTTTGAAAGCGCGTCTGCGGACATAAGATACAGATTGGGGCAGTCCTTTGAGAAGAACACCAAGGCGTTTGCCGCGCCCGTGATAATCTTGAAATCCGCGCCGATACCGGTCATAAGTATCCTGTACCAGCCGTAAAGCTCGGTATTTGAGGTTATAAGAAGTATGTTGGGGGTTTCCTTTTGGGACATTACATCATAAATACAAAGACCCGCCTTTGTCAGCTTTTCAGAGCCGAACTCTCCGCACATAAGGGAAAACCCGAATTTGCGCAGCTTATCCGCAGGCGCAGTGTTTACCGCTGAAAGCTCCATACCGCCAAGGGGAATCCATTTTATACTATTGCCACTCACTAAGCGCACCTCCGTCAAACGGTTTTTTGCAACGGAAAAGGAAGTATCTCTCCCCAAAGGGTATACTTCACCCATTACAATCTATATATCATTATACAACAAAACTCGCAATTTTACAAGTTAAAGATGGCTGTTTTCATTTAGAAATAACAAGGGGTAATTTTGTTGATTTTGCACAAATAAAATACTTCGTGTAATGCTTTACTTTTTGCGAAATAAATGATACAATTATGTATAGCGGTATTGAAAACAGTCCGCACATCTTACCACCGCAATGAAAGGATATAAAAATGACAGAATACGAATTAAAACAGGCCATATGTGATGTAGGTCATAAGCTGTGGCAGCTTGGCATGGTTGCCGCAAACGACGGAAATATCTCCGTAAGGCTGCCCGACGGCAACTTTCTTGTAACCCCCACAGGCACAAGCAAGGCAAGCCTCACCCCCGAAATGATTATCAAGATGAACGCCAAAAACGAGGTTGTAGAGGAAGCTCCCGGCTACAAGCCCACCTCGGAGTTCAAGGTACATCTGCGCTGCTATGAAGCGCGTCCCGAAGTAAACGCGGTAGTTCACGCGCACCCGCCGACAGCCACAGGCTACGCAATCGCGCATATCCCGCTTGACGATTACACCATGCCCGAGGCGATTATATTCCTCGGCTGCGTTCCCATTGCGCCGTATGACACTCCCGGCTCGCAGGGGGTTGCGGACAGCATTATACCGTTCCTTGCAAACCACGATACAATCCTGCTTGAAAACCACGGCGCGCTTACCGTCGGCGTTGATATCACACAGGCATATTACCGCATGGAAACGCTGGAGCATTTCGCCAAGGTAAGCCTTGTTGCGCGTCAGCTTGGCGGCGCAAAAGACCTGCCCATGGATAAGATTGAGGAGTGCTGCGAAATCGGCAAAAGCTTCCCAATACGCCACCCCGGTTACAGAAAGTACCACTGATAAAGGAAAGGCTGAACTATGTCCGCGACAATACTTGTATTCGACTTCGGCGCTTCAAGCGCAAGGGCGATGTTCTGCAAGCATGAGAACGGAAAAATCTCGCTTGAAGAAATACACCGCTTTGAAAACCGCCCCATAACCGAGAACGGCCATCTTCGCTGGGATATCGACGAGCTGTGGGAGCAGATGAAAATCGCCATAAGCTTCGGCGTGTTCAACGGCGGCTTTGACGCCATCAGCATTGACACATGGGGTGTGGATTTCGGTCTTATCGGTCAGGACGGCGAGCTTCTTGAAAAGCCCGTCCACTACCGCGATGAGCGTACAAACGGTATGCCCGAGGAGGTATATGAAAAATTCCCGCCGCAGGAGCTTTTTGCCAAAAGCGGCATACAGCCCATGGGCATAAACACCATATTCCAGCTTCACTACCTTGCAAAGCATGAGCGCAACTCGATTTTCCGTGCGGAAAAGCTGCTGATGATGCCCGACCTGTTTGCGTATATGCTGACAGGCAAGGCAAGGTCGGAGTTCACCGAGGCTACCACCACCCAGCTTATCGACCACAAGGCAAAGGGCTGGAACATAAAGCTTATCGAGGGGCTGGAGCTTCCAAAGCGCATTTTCTGCCCGCTTATCCACCCCGGCGAGGTCTACGGCACGCTGAAGCAGGAGCTTTGCGATGAGTTCCGCATTGAGCCTGTTCCCGTGTACGCCTGCTGTTCGCACGATACCGCCTCGGCGGTGCTTGCCGTTCCTACAAGCGAGGAGCATTTTGCTTTCCTTAGCTGCGGCACATGGACGCTGTTCGGCACGGAGCTTAAGCGCCCCATAGTCACCGAGGAAGCGTACAAAACAGGTCTTACCAACGAGGGCGGCTACGGCGGCACAACAACGCTGCTGAAAAATATCATGGGTCTGTGGCTTGTGCAGGAAACAAAGCGTTACTACGAAAAGCAGGGCGAGGAATACAGCTTTCCTGACCTTGAAGCTGCGGCACAGCAGGCAGAGCCGTTCAAATGCTTTATAAATCCCAATGACGAAAGCTTTGCCGCGCCCGATGATATGCCGCTGAAGATACAGGAATTCTGCCGCAGAACGGGGCAGTATGTTCCCCAGACCGTTGGCGAGATTATGCGCTGTATCTACCAGTCGCTTGCGTGCGAGTTTGCGCTGACATTCCGTCAGATTTCGGAGCTTACGGGTCACGAATACAAGCACATTCACATGATAGGCGGCGGCACAAAGGGCAAGCTGCTGTGCGAGTTTACGGCAAACGCGGCGGGCGTTCCCGCAGTTGCGGGTCCCGTTGAGGCAACCGCGCTGGGCAACGGAATATGCACCCTTGTTGCCTGCGGCGAGATTGAAAGCGTCGCAGCGGCGCGCAAGCTGATTACAGACTCTGGTCTTACCGTTACCTATCAGCCGACAGAGCATGAAAAATGGCTGCCAGTTCTGGAAGCCTACAAGAAAATCGTCAACGGCTGAAATCCCTTAAGAGCATAAAAAGGTGAGGTATCTTTATGATATCTCACCTTTTATGTTTATTAAAGCCTGCGATTTTAACAGCGGACTAAATTCACGCTTCCCCGCCGCTTTCGCCAAAGCCGCGGTTTCACAGCGCTGCGGCAGTCGTTTACTTAAGAAATCCCTCGATAATCTTAGCCTCCGCTTCCTCCTCGGTAAGTCCGAGAGAGCAGAGCTTAAGCAGCTGCTCGCCCGCTATCTTGCCTATTGCCGCCTCGTGGATAAGCGCAGCGTCAACATGGCGCGCGTTAAGCGCGGGCTGCGCGTCAACCGTGCCGTTGTCGGCAAGAATTGCGTCGCACGCGGAGTGTCCCGTGCAGCGGTTATTGCCCTCCACAAGGGAATAAAACTCCTGATGTGAATCACCCTTTGCAACGGAACGCGAAACGATATCCGCACCCGAATCCTCGCCATCAAGCTTAACCTTGAAGGTGGAAACAGCCGTTTCCGCCCTGTCGGTCATAAGGCGCTCGCGCACGATAAGCTTTGCGTTTTTTCCAAGCACTGCCGATGTGCTTCGGGTTGACATATCAACGCCGCCAAGCTGTATGGTATCCATTTCAAGGCGGGAATTTTCCTCAAGACAGCAGTCGGTTACAGGGTCGATTTTTCTCAATCCCTTGCCCGTACCCGTGCCTATATGCTTTTCCTTGTACAGCACCTTGCTGTCCTTTGCAAGGAAAAAGCGGTGTATGCCGTTGTGGCGCGCCTGCTCCTCGCCGTCGTTATGCACGCCGCAGCCTGCAACTATAACGATATCCGCGCCCTCGCCGATATAGAAATCGTTGTAAACAAGGTCGTCAACATCGCTGTGTGTAACGCAGGCGGGGATAAACACGGTTTCGCCCTTGGTGTGCGGCTTTACGGTGATTACGATACCGGGCTTGTCCGTTTTCGGCTCGATAGTAACGTTTTCCGAGGACTTTCTGCCCGCGCAGCGGCTGTCCTCGCGTATATTATACGCGCCCTTGAACTCAACCCCGTCAAAATCCGAAATTGTTTTCAGCAGGTCGCTTGTAATCGCGTTGAAATCAACATTCATTATATCGCTCATTTACAGACACCTCCGTTAAGCTTTGGGCAGGAGCAGGTGTATTCGCCCTTTAACAGTGCGGGAAGTATTTCCACGCGCGGTCCTGCCGTTCTGATTTTGCCGTCTGCAACAACGATTATTTCGTCCGCTATGGACAAAATCCGCTCTTGATGGGAAATAACAACCAGCGTGCCGTCCGTGTTGCTTCTGATATCCTCAAAGGTTTCCACAAGGCGGGAAAAGCTCCACAGGTCGATACCCGCTTCAGGCTCGTCAAATACGGAAAGCTTTGCCTTTCTTGCAAGCACGGTGGCAATCTCGATACGCTTAGCCTCGCCGCCCGACAGCGCGGCGCTCATCTCGCGGTCTATATATTCCTCCGCGCAAAGTCCCACCTTTGAAAGCAGCTCGCAAAGCGAGGTTTCCTTCAGCCTTTCCCCTGCCGCAAGCACAAGCAGGTCGCGCACGGTAAGTCCCTTGAAGCGCACAGGCTGCTGAAACGCATATGCAATGCCTTTTTTGGCGCGCTCGGTAATGCTGAGGTCTGTTATATCCTCGCCGTCAAGCAGTATCCTGCCGCTGTCGGGCGCCTGCACGCCCGCGATAAGCTTTGCAAGCGTTGTCTTTCCGCCGCCGTTTGGTCCTGTTATAACTATAAGCTTACTGGACGCCTTGTAGCTGATGTCGTTTACAATCGCTTCGCCGCTTGGCAGCCTCCAGACCAGATTTTTAAGTTCAAGCACAGAAATAGCTCCTTTCGGGTAAAAAAAGTAACTGCTGCGGCAGCGCCGCGGATATCGCCTTCGCGGTACTGCCCAATATCATATATTACCACATTTTATAATGCTTTGTCAAGGGCAACACCGCACAAAGACCATCTTTTGGATTTTGTACGCGTCTTGCTTGCATCTTTTAGTGTGGTTCGCTTGCGAACCATACGGCCATATTGCACAAATTTCGCTTGACGGGTATCTCCCCCTGTGGGGGAGGTGGCGCGGAGCGCCAGAGGGGTTGACCGACAGACCAGCCCGCCTGCGCTCAATTTGCACAATCTGACGAAAAATCTGACGACGCAATCCGCGAGGTACAACGAAGTTGTTCCGCAATCTTTGTGCGGTATTGCCCAAGGGAAAAATATACAGCCGTTCCCGCCGCGATATTCCCGATATGCGTTCTTGCGGAAAGCCGTCATTCCCTGTACTCGCAGATAAGCGCCGCGCCCTCAAGTACCTCTATCCTGCCGCCGCCCGCCGAAACCTCGTTGCTTACGCCAAGCGGGAAGCTGCCCTCCAGCCTGTACTGCGACAGCGGATATTTCATGCCAAGCTCGTTTACCACCGCAGAACCGCTCAGCGCAAACACCGATACAAAGCCGTTAAATTCGGTGATTTCCGCGCTTTCACCCGCACACAGCAGATACAGCTTCTCGCTGCCGCCGTACAGCACGCCGTCTGCGCCCTTTGTCCTAAGATATTGCAGCGTCTGCACATTGGCGAACGTATGGTCAAACCTGCCGCCCACCGCGCAGAAAAATCTAAGCCGGTTATAACCGCGCTGTATAGCGGTATCAGCCGCAAGTATGGTATCGGTATCGTCCTTTATCGGGGATACCCTTATGCACTCCGCACCCTTGGGGATTTCTGCGGTGCTGCTGTCAAAATCCCCGACCACTATATCGGGCGTAATTCCCGCGGCAAGCGCATGGTCAAGCCCCCTGTCCGCGCATATCACAAGCCCCTCCACAAGGGATTTGTCAATGCTTCCGTCAGGCGCGCCGCAGATTATGGAGCATATCTTATTCCCACTCATTTATTTTTCCCGCTTCCTCGTACATTCTAAGATAGCTGTCATAGCGCGACTGTGCAATTCTGCCCTGCCGCAGCGCTTCCAGCACGGCGCAGCCTTTTTCCTTTATATGGGCGCAGTCCGCAAAGCGGCAGTCCGCCTTAAACTCGGCAAATTCGCGGAACGCTCCGTCAAGCTCGCCCTTTGGGATACGGCAGTAGCGCTCCGTTTCCACAGTGGAAAAGCCGGGCGTGTCCGCAACATAGCCGCCCGCAAGCTTGTACATCTCCACCTGTCTTGTGGTGTGCCTGCCGCGCCCAAGTTTCTTGCTTATGTGCGCGGTTTCCAGTCCAAGCTGCGGGAAAAGCACGTTCATAAGGCTTGATTTGCCAACGCCCGAGTTTCCCACAAACGCGGTAACCTTGCCGCTGATAAACTGCATAACCTGCTGCGCGCCCTCGCCCGTAAGATTATTTACAAGGCACACGCCAATGCCGATAGCCCTGTAAATATCAATCAGCTCGCCCGCGTCCTTAAGGTCGGTTTTGGTGAAAACGATAAGCGGCTCTATACCCTTGCTGTCGGCTATCGCCACAAGCTTGTCAAGCACAAAGCGGTTGGGAAGCGGCTCGGTGCAGCTGTTTACAAAAACAATTCCGTCAAGATTTGCAAGCGGCGGGCGTATCAGGAAATTGCTGCGCGGGTATATTTCGGTGATAACGGGGTCGGTGTTCTCCTCCTCGGCAACGCGGACGTTATCCCCCGCCGAGGGACTTATCCCCTCCCTGCGGAAAATTCCCCGCGCGCTGCACTTCACCACGGTGTCTTTCAATACGCCGTCGAGGGCATCTACATAGTAGATACCCCCAACCGCTTTTATTATCTTGCCATTAAATTCAGCAGAAATAACTATCTCCTCCTATCGGAATCAGTCCACAGGAAGTCCGCCCTCGTCCGAAGGCTCGCTTGTATCGGTCGGCTCGCTTGTATCGGAGGTTTCGCCCTCGTCGGGCTGAGAGCTTTCATCGCCCGAAGTATCGCTTGTATCGCCCTCGCCGCCGCTTGTATCATCGTCAGGCTCTGCCGAAAGCAGCTCCTTGAATATGCCCGATTCTCTCTCGATAAACTCGTAGGAGTTCTCGCCGTCGCCCGTTGCAAACGTAAATTCAATCTTCATATAAACGCCGCTTGCGCCCGTCTTTTGCGAGGTAACCTTTACGGTAAACTCCTTGACATCGCCCTCTCTGCCCTTAAGCGCATAGGCAATGCCGTTTTCGGCGATAAGCTCAACATCGTACACATCGCCGCTGTTCTCCACATCAAGCTCGCCGTCAACATAGTACTTAAACTCAAACTCGCCCTTGGCGCTTGCGGGAATAGGAATCCTGATATTTATGGTCTTTTCGGGGATTACGCCCGTGCTTACCTCAAGCTCTATCTCGGTGTTCTTGCTTACAAACTCACCGGGGGCTATGCTCTGCTTAAGGACGCGGTTTTCCTCCTCCTCGCTGTCAACCATGGTAATCTTGGGGACAAGAGAATACTCATTGCAGCGCTCCAGCGCCTCGCTTAACGGCATCTCCGTAAGCTTTGGAACAGTCATCAGCGTATCGCCCGCGCCAAGGCTGACGTACACGATAACCGTTGAACCCTGCTGTGCCATTTCATGCGCAGGCGGCTCGGTCTTGATAACGTTGTTCTTGGCGATATCCTCGCTTTCCGCAAAGGATTTTTTAACCACAAAGCCGTCCTTGACAAGCTTGCGCTCGGCGGCGTCAATGGCAAGGTTGGTAACGTCCTGTATCTCAACCTCTTTAATGCCCTTGCTTACCTTGACCTCAACGGTAGCGCCGACCTTTATCTTTCTGCCCTCGGGGAACTCCTGGTCAAAAATCTCGTCCTTCTCGTAGGTGGAATACTCTGTCTGCGCAACAAGGTTGATATACTTTGAGTACTTGTCAACCGCCTCGTCCCATGTAAGACCCATAAGGTTCGGCATAAGCAGCTCGTCTGAAGCGGTAATGCTGATAGAAGTATCGCTGCCCGAAGCCTCGCTTGAAGCCTGTGAGCTGCCGCTTCCGAAATACCTGTTTACAAGCATAAGCACAAGGAACACTGTCGCGATAATAAACGCCGTGCCTACCGCAAAAAGTATGGGAACAAGCGGAGAGCGGCGCTCCTCATACTCGTCGTCGTCATCGTCGTCGTAATCCTCGTCGTAGTCGTCGTCATCTTCGGGGATTTCCACCACCATCTCCTTGCGGCGGCGAACATTCTCCTGCCCGCCTGCGGAAAGCGGACGGTCAAAATATTTTGTAGTTCCGTCTGTGGAATTATATTTGTACTCAAAAATGATACCGGGGTTCTTTTTAAGCTCCTCAAGGTCCTTAATCATCTCGCCCGCCGTCTGATAGCGCTGTGAAGGCTCCTTCTGCATGGCGCGGAGTATTATCTGCTCCAGACCCTCGGGAATGGTGCTGTTAAGCTCGGTAGGCTTTTTGGGCGTACTCTGCATATGCATAAGCGCGATTGAAACAGGCGTATCGCCGTCAAACGGCTTCTTGCCCGTAACCATCTCATACAGCGCCACGCCTACGGAATAGATATCGCTGCGCTCGTCCGTAATATCGCCGCGCGCCTGTTCGGGGCTGATATAGTGAACCGAGCCGATAGTCTTTTCGGACATGGTTTTGTTGTTTTCGCGGTTAAAGCGCGCAATGCCGAAATCCATCACCTTGATGGTGCCGTCGCGCAGCAGCATAACGTTCTGCGATTTTACATCGCGGTGGACAATGCCCCTGTCATGCGCGTGCTGAAGTGCTTTCAGTATCTGCACCGTGAAGTGAATGGAGTCGCGCCATTTAAGCACGCCCTGCTGCTCGATATAATCGGTAAGAGTAATGCCGTCCACATACTCCATAACGATAAACTGAACCTTCTCGGTAAAGCCGACATCATAAATTTTTACAATGTTGGGGTGAGAAAGCAGCGCAATCGCCTTGGATTCGTTGCGGAAGCGGCGCAGAAACTCATCGCTTCCCGCAAACTCGGTCTTAAGGATTTTTACCGCAACAATGCGGTCCTCCTCGATATCTCTGGCACGGTAAATATCAGCCATACCGCCCACGCCGATAAGCTCCAGCAGCTCATAACGCCCGTCCAGCTTTTTTCCTATGTTACTGTCCATGTATTTTCCGCCATTTCTCCATACAATCTTCATTGCCGCGTAAACCGGCTTTATTTCTGTGCGCCGTATGGAAGCGCCTGTTCTACATCTATACCATGGCAACACCGCACAAAGACCATCTTTTGGATTTTGTACGCGCCTTGCTTGCATCTTTTAGTGTGGTTCGCTTGCGAACCATACGGTCATATTGCACAAATTTCGCTTGACGGGTATCTCCCCCTGTGGGGGAGGTGGCGCGGAGTGCCAGAGGGGTTGACCGACAGACCAGCCCGCCTGCACTCAATCTGCACAATCTGACGAAAAATCTGACGGCGCAATCCGCGAGGTACAACGAAGTTGTTCCGCAATCTTTGTGCTGTATTACCCTATATATGCTACCACGCTTACGAATTTTTGTCAACAGCTTTAGCAAAACTGTAATCAAACTGTAATAACTTACAAAGTCACAAGCGCCACCGATACGTTATCGTGACCGCCGTTGTTGTTGGCGTAGCGCACCAGCGCCTCGGCGCAGTCCTGCGGCTTAACCTCAAAGCAGATATCAAGGATATCCATATCGTCGCCGTAGGCTGAAAGCCCGTCAGAGCAAAGCAGCAGCATATCCCCGCCGTTCATGTCAAGCTCGAAATAATCGGGCGTAACGCTGCTTTCCGCACCTATGGCGCGCGTTATTTTGTTGCGCTTGGGGTGAGTTTTAGCCTGCTCCTCGGTGATTTCGCCGCGCTCCACAAGCTCCATAACATGGGAGTGGTCGCGCGTTATCTGCCTGATACATTCATCATCGCCCGATGTAAAAAGGTGATACGCGCGGCTGTCGCCGACATTGACTATGTAGGCGCACCCGCCCGAAACTATCACCGCAACGCAGGTAGTTCCCATCACGCTTTTGTTGAAATCCCGCTGCGCCGTTTCATAAACAATGCTGTTTGCGGCGGATACCGCGGTTATCAGCAGATTGCGCACCGAGTTTCTGTTCATCATCTCGGAAAAGCTTTCCTTAATACGCTTGGAAATTATATCCACCGCCATCTTGCTTGCAAGACCGCCGCTCTGCTCCCCGCCCATTCCATCGCAGAGAACCGCCGCGCACGCGGTATCGCTAAGCATTTCAGACCACACCGTGTCCTGATTTTCCTCGCGCTGAAGTCCTATATCCGTTTTACTGTATACGTTCATATTTTCACCGCCTCGTGACCTGTACCGCCGTCCCTGCGAAGCTGCCCGCACGCCGCGCTTATATCCGCGCCGAGGGTTCTGCGCACTGTTGCGTTTATTCCCGCGTCTGTCAGACGCTTCTGAAATCTCTCAACATAACGGCTCTTTTTGAAATCCCGCTCCCTTATCTCGTTTATCGGGATAAGGTTGACATGGCAAAGCATTCCGTCAAGCAGCTTTATCAGCTCGTCCGCGGACTGCTCCGTATCGTTTACCCCCTCGATAAGGGAGTACTCAAAGCTTATGCGCCTGCCGGTTTTTCTGAAATAGTCGCGGCACGCCGTCATAAGCTGCTCAAGGTTGTATTTTTTGTTTATCGGCATTATGGCGCTGCGCTTTTCGTCCGTTGCGGCGTGCAGCGATATCGACAGCGTAAGCCCTGTTTTAAGCTGTGCAAGGTCATATATCCTGTCAACAATGCCGCAGGTGGAAAGCGAAATGTGCCTTAGGCTCATACCGTCGCCGCCGTTATTTACCAGCGACAGAAACTTCATCACATTGTCGAAATTATCCAGCGGCTCGCCAATGCCCATAAGCACAATGCTGTCAACGCGCCTGCCGCTGTCGCGCTCGGTTTCGTAAATCTGAAGCAGCATTTCCGACGGAAGCAGATGCCGCACAAATCCCGCAATGGTTGAAGCGCAGAAGCGGCAGCCCATTCTGCACCCCACCTGCGTGGATATGCAAAGGCTGTTTCCGTGCTTGTATTCCATAAGCACGGTTTCCACCGACTCGCCATCGGGCAGACCATATAAGTATTTTATCGTATTATCCAGCTTAGATACAAGCCTTTTTTTGATAATTAGTGATTTTATACAAAACTTTCTTTGCAGCGTATCCTGTAATTGTGCAGAAATATTACTCATCTGCGAAAAATCAGTTACTTTCTTCACATGAAGCCAGTCATAAATCTGCTTTGCCCTGAATTTTTTCTCGCCAAGCGCCGCCATCTCTGCGGCAAGCTCGTCCGCTGAAAGGGAAAGAATGTCAATTTTCTCCTGCTCGCCCATTTATTTAATTCTCCTGAATGAAGCTGTAAAAAATCCGTCCCCGCCGTTTTCATCGGGGAAATATGTGCGCTTGTGGCTGTTCTCCGCGCCCGCAAACGGAACGTGCTGCACTATCGGCGAAAATTCCGGGTGAACCTCGGCAAATGCGTCAGCCACATTGTCGTTCTCGGCGCGGCTTAACGCGCAGGTGGAGTATACAAGCGTTCCCCCGACCCTGACGTACTTGCACGCCGTTTCCAGTATGCGCCGCTGAATATCGGAAAGCCCGGAAAGCTCCTCGGGATTTTTATACTTGATTTCGGGCTTTCTGCGGATTACCCCCAGACCAGAGCAGGGGACATCGCACAGCACCCTGTCCGCCTGCGGCAGCGCGGGATTGTATTTTGTGGCGTCGCCCTGCATTGCCTCTATAATCCGTATGCCAAGCCGTTCCGCGCCGTCCGCTATAAGCGCCGTGCGCATATCGTGCAGGTCAAGGCTGCAAAGCCTGCCGTTATTTCCCATAAGCTGCGCCATGGTGAAGCTTTTTCCGCCCGGCGCGGCGCAAAGGTCAATCACGGTTTCGTTCACAACGGGGCGCAGCGTAAGGCAGCAAAGCTGTGAGGAAATATCCTGCACATGAAAAAGTCCCGCCTTAAACGCCTTTGATTTCTCGATATCGCCTGTTTTTTCAAGCACTATGCAGTCATCAAGACCGCTGTATTTCCTTGCGGAGATTTTTTCCGCCGCAAGCGCCGAAAGCAAATCCTCGGTGTTGGTTTTAAGGGTATTTACGCGCGCGTACACGGGCGGCTTTCCAACCGAGGCTTTAAGCGCCTTTACCGTGCTGTCCGCGCCGTATTCACAAAGCCATTTCTCCACAAGCCATTTGGGGCAGCTGTACTCTATCGAAAGTCTGTCTGCCGCCTCAAGTCCAAGATAGCTTACCCGCTTGCCGTTTCTGAGGAAGTTTCTCAGCATACCGTTTACAAAGCCCTGCGCCGAAAACATCTTAAGCCGCTTGCAAAGCTTAACGCTTTCATTTACGGCGGCGCTTTCGGGAACGCTGTCCATATACAGAAGCTGATACAAGCCAATCCTGAGTATCTGCACAACGGTATTGTCAAGCTTGCGGAAAGGAATGCTTGAATTTTTCTCTATGATATAGTCAAGGGTAATTCTGCGTTCCGTAACGCCGTAGAACAGCGCCGCCGCAAACGCCTTGTCGCGGTCGCTGAGGTCGGACTGCGTCAGCGCGGAATCCAGCAGAATATTGGAGTACGAGCCGCTGCTTTCCATTTTCAGCAGCAGCTTAACCGCTGTTATTCTTGCGTCAGCCATTTCAGGCTCCTTTCTGTCGGGCGGTCAGCGCCGATTGTTTCTGTTTGCAATAGAGATAAGCCGCAGAAGCTGCGTAAAGGAAACCGTAAGGCTTGCCACATAGGTCATGGCTGCGGCGTTAAGGGTCTTTCTTGCATAGGGAAGCTCATCGCGCTCCAGTATAAGCTCGCTGCTGAGCGTTTTCATTGCGCGGCTGCTTGCGTTGAACTCAACGGGCAGCGTTACAAGCTGAAACAAAACCACAAGCGCAAACAGGATAATTCCCGCGTTTACCAGAAAATCAAGCGAGAAAATAAGTCCCAGTATAAAAACATAGAAATATACGCTGCTGCCGATATTGACCACGGGGAATATCGCGGTGCGCAGCTTTATCGGCGCATAGCCCTGCGCGTGCTGGATTGCATGGCCGCACTCATGCGCGGCTACGCCTATCGCCGCAAGCGAGCTGCTTGAATAAACGCTGTCCGACAGTGAAAGCACCTTGGTGCGCGGGTTGTAGTTATCCGTAAGATGTCCGCTGATATGCACCACCGCAACATCATAAAGTCCGTTGTTGTCAAGAATCTGCCTTGCCACCTGCCATGCCTGAAGATAGCCGCGGCTGTTTATTCTGCTGTATTTTGCAAAGGTGGTTTTCACCCTCGCCGAGCATACCGCCGCAAATATAAACGCCGCAATGCACAGCAGATATACAAGCATATAGTTTGCGCCAAGAAATCTTCCGATACCCTCTCCAACCGTTTCGCCACGAACATTTCCCCTGTGCGCAGCGGATATTGCCATCAGCGTATTAAGCATATTTCATTCTCCTTTTCTCAGCCGAGAAGCGCGCCCTTTACAAGCTTCTTTCCGCGCAGAAACGCCGAAGTTTCCATGCGCTTGCCGCCCTCCGGCTGTATCTCCGTAAAGGCAACGCCGTTTCCATCGCCGCAGGCTACCGTAAAGCTGTTTTCATCGGCTATGGTTCCCGCTTCGCCCGAAACGCCTTCCACAAGCCGCGCCATATAAATCTTTATGCGCTTTCCGTCAAGCATAGTATATGCGCAGGGGGCGTCCGACATTGCTCTTATAAAATCGTAAACCTGCTTTGCGGGCTTTGCAAAATCAAGCTTAAGCTCCTCTTTGGTTATCATCTTTGCGTAGCAGGTATCGCCCTGCTGCGGGGTTCTCACCGCCGTGCCGTTTTCAAGGCTCTCCAATGTCTTAACTATAAGCTGCGCGCCGCACACGGAAAGCCTGTCGTGAAGCTGCGCGCCCGTCATGTCATCGGAAATTTCAACCTGCTGCTTCATTATCATGTCGCCTGTGTCAAGCCCCTCTGCCATGTACATTGTGGTAACGCCGCTTAACCTTTCGCCGTTTTCGATAACGCGCTGAATGGGCGCAGCGCCCCTGTACATCGGCAGAAGCGAAGCGTGTACGTTTATGCAGCCGTACCGCGGAAGCTGAAGCACCTCTTTCGGCAATATCTGTCCGTAAGCCACCACCACAATGCAGTCGGGATTTATTTCACGCAGCACGGCAAGGCTGCTTTCCGCGTCCTCGCCGCGGCGCAGGCTAAGCGGCTGATATACAGGGATATCGTGCTTCAGCGCGCACTCCTTTACGGGGGTCATCATTATCTGCTTGCCGCGGTTTTTCGGCTTGTCGGGCTGGGTGAATACCGCCGCCACCTCATGTCCCGCCCCGATAAGGCTTTCAAGGCAGGCAAGCGAGAACACGGGAGTACCCATAAAAACTATTTTCATTCCTGCTCCTCCTCTACCCATTCAATCACTTTGTCCGAAAACAGAATGCCGCTTAGATGGTCGATTTCATGGCAGAACGCCCTTGCAAGCAGCCCTGTGCCGATATAGCTGACAGGCTTTCCATAGCGGTCAAGCGCCTTTATCTTAACCTTAGCGGGGCGCTTTACAAAGCCGTATTTTTTGGGATACGACAGGCAGCCCTCGCTTTCAATCTGCTTTCCGCGCATACCCGTGATAACAGGATTTATAAGCTCCATTTTACCCTTTTTATCATCAGCGTCAATCACCACCACGCGCAGCGGTACGCCCACCTGCGGCGCGGCAAGACCTATACCGTCCGCCTCGCACATGGTTTCATACATATCGTCAAGCAGCAGCCACAGCTCCTCATCAAAGCTTTCAACCGGCTGACATTTTACGCGAAGCCGCTCATCTCCGAATTTTACTATTTCACGCTTTGCCATTTTAATTCCTTTCAGGTCAGTAAATTTATCCGCCGCAGTTACTTCTGCTCATCAAACTTCGCCTTGTCGACAAAAAGCACGCCGTCAAGATGGTCAACCTCATGACAGATTGCGCGCGCAAGCAGACCTGTTCCCTTCAGGGTAAACTCGTTTCCGTTTCTGTCCTGCGCCTTTACCGTCACCGTTGCGGGACGCTCAACCTCGCGCCATTCCCCTGGAAGCGACAGGCAGCCCTCGCCGCCCGTCTGGCTGCCCACAGTCTCGGTTATTTCGGGGTTTACAAGCTCGATATTGCCGTGCGAATCGCGCACATTTATAACGCACACGCGGCGCAGCATTCCCACCTGCGGACCTGCAAGTCCCGCACCCTCGGAGGCGTTCATGGTTTCGGTCATATCGTCCAGCAGCGTCCACAGCTTTTCATCAAAGTTTGTAACAGGCCTGCACCTTTTGCGGAGAATTTCATCTCCAATTTTTACTATCTCTCTTAATGCCATTGTTGTATCCTTTCAAAATCAAGAAATGGAAGCGCAAAATCAAAGGGTTTCGCCGTTTACGTCCGCAAAAAAGCCGACGTTTCTGAAAGCTTCGTCCCGCGCCGCCGATTTAAGCGCGCTTTCCACAAGCCGCCTTAGCAGGCTGCTCATGCGGCATTTCAGTATCAGCCTGTATCTGAAGCGCCCGTTTATTTTGGCTGCGGCGCACTTTGCGGGACCCAGAATCTGCAGCGGTATCTCCCGCGGCAGCGCCTTGTAATTTTCATCAAGTATCCGCACAAACCTGCGCGCCGCCTTGTCGCAAGCCGCTTCGTCCACGGCGGAAAACGTCACCGCCACGATATCGCAGAACGGCGGGTACAGCATAGCCTCGCGCAGCTTTATTTCCTCATCATAAAAGCGGGGATAATCCTGCCGCGCCGCAAGATTAAGCACATAATGCTCCGGCGTAAAGGTCTGAAGCATTGCCCTGCCCTTTCTGCCGCCGCGCCCCGAGCGCCCCACAACCTGCGTTATCAGCGAAAACGTGCGCTCATACGCCTTAAAATCGCCCGCATAAAGCGAATTATCCGTCTTAAGCACGCCCACAAGCGTAACATTAGGGAAATCAAGCCCCTTTGCTATCATCTGCGTGCCGACTATTATATCATATTCTCCATCAGCAAACGCCTTGAATTTTTCCTCAAACGCGTGCTTTGTGGAGGTTGTGTCAGCGTCCATGCGAAGTATCCGCGCCTTTGGAAATATCTCTGAAAGCTCGTCCTCTATGCGCTGCGTACCTGTACCCTTCATGGAGAAAATTTTGCCCCCGCACTTAGGGCAGACGGGCGAAAGCCTTTGCGCGAAGCCGCAGTAATGGCACATAACGCTGCCGTTTACCTTGTGATAGGTAAGCGGAACGGCACAGTTCGGGCAATCCACAGCCGCACCGCACAGTGAGCAGCGCACGCTTGTATGATAGCCGCGCCTGTTAAGCAGCAGAATGGACTGCTCCCCGTTTGCCAGATTTTTTTCTATCTCGTTAAGCAGCGGCATACTGAAGGTGGAGTAATTGCCGTTTTTCTGCTCTTCCTTCATATCGACTATATAAACATCGGGCAGCACGGCGTTGTTGTAGCGCTCGTCCAGCTCGAAAAGGCTGTACCTGCCGGTTTTTGCGTTGTAATAGCTTGAAAGGTCGGGCGTTGCGCTTGCAAGCAGCAGAAACGCATTGTGCGCAAAGCAGCGCTGCTTTGCCGCGTCACGCGCGTGATATCTTGGCGAATTTTCGGATTTGTAGCTTGCCTCGCCCTCCTCGTCAATCACTATTATGCCAAGATTTTGCACAGGCGCGAAAACCGCGCTTCTTGTGCCGATAACTATTTTTGCCGCGCCCTCGCGTATCCTGCGGTACTCGTCCGCGCGCTCACCAAGCGAAAGGCTGCTGTGAAGCACCGCCACCTGCGCGCCGAAAAGCCGCCTGAATTTGCCCACCATCTGCGGTGTAAGCGATATTTCCGGCACAAGCAGCATGGCAGATTTGCCCTGCTTTACCGTCTCATGTATAAGCCTTATAAACACCGAGGTTTTGCCGCTTCCCGTAATTCCGCGCAGCAGCGCGCATTCAGGCTCGCTACGGTTCATCAGCGAAAGCAAGCCCTCAAACACCTCCCGCTGCTTATCCGAAAACACGATATCCTCGGGATTTTCCACGGCGCACTCATCGCTCTGCGTGCGGAAAACCGTCTGCTGATACAGCTCCAGCACGCCCTTTTCCGCAAGGCGCTTAACCACCGCCGCCGTAACGCAGCAGGCATAGCACACCTCTTTTACGGTTGCGGTCTGCGCTTCTGCAACAAACTGCACCACCTTTGCCTGCTTTGGCGTAAGCGAAAGCGTTTCCTCAGCCGAAGCAAGCCGCACAAGCCTTGCCGTTTCATCGCCAACGCGGCGCTTAAGCTGCTGATTTTCAGCGGCTGCGCCCTTTTTAATCAAGGCGTTAAGCAGCCTGCCGCCATCGCCGCAGGCGGCTATAACCTCCCCGCGCGCAATACCGTCCTGCGCCGCAAGAAGCTTTTCATACAGCGCGCGCTCTTTGTCGCTAAGCTCGCCCGAAAAATCCTCCGCCGCAAAGCAGCGCGCCGTAAGCGAAAAGCTTAACCCCGTGGGAAGCACCGCCCTGAACGCGTCATAATATGTGCAGAAAGTATTGTCGCGCAGCCAGCGGCACAGCCTTAAAAGTTCTTCTGAAAGGCAAGGCTCGTCATCAACCGCGTAAAGCAGCGATTTAAGTCCCGCGCAGTCGCCGCTGATTATCTCAAAAACAAGCCCTATGCGGCTGCGGTTTCCTTTGCCGAACGGCACAGCCACGCGCATTCCCGCACGCAGCGTCCCGCACAGTTCATCGGGAATAGCATAGCTGAACAGCGCGTCAAAGCTGTACGCGGTATTCTCCGCCGCCACAAGGGCAATCAGCCTGTCGTCCATCTGAAATTATTCGCCCTTTATGCTGTCAAGCATGGCAAGGCAGCGTTCCCTGCGGCATTTTTCGCCGCGGATAACGGCGCACAGGTCGTTTACCGCGTCCTCAAGGTCGTCGTTTACCACAAAATAATCATAGCCTGCCGCCGCGTCAAGCTCGTTTTTGGCCTGCGCTATGCGGCGCATAATTGTCGGCTCGTCCTCCGTGCCGCGCTTTCTCAGGCGGCGCTCAAGCTCACGCATTGAGGGCGGCAGGATAAACACCAGACAGCAGTCGGGGAACAGCTTTTTTATGTTCATTGCGCCCTCAATCTCGATTTTAAGCACAACGTCCCTGCCCTCTGCAAGCATTGCTTCAACGCCCTTTCGCGGCGTGCCGTAGTAGTTGCCGCAGTATTCGGTGTACTCCAGCACCTCGCCGTTTGCTATCATCTCCTCAAAGCGCTGCCTTGTTATGAAGAAATAGTGCGTGCCGTCCACCTCGCCGGGGCGCGGCGCTCTTGTGGTAGCCGATACCGAATAACCCACGTTATCCTCTTTTGCAAGCACCTGCTCCAGAATAGTATCCTTTCCGCAGCCCGCAGGCGCGGATACAACAAATAAAAGTCCCTTACTCATTTTCGTCCTCCCCGATTTTGCCCGTTATGGTTTCGGTCTGAAGCGCGGACAGCACCACATGACCGCTGTCGCAGATTATAACGGAGCGCGTCTTTCGTCCGCAGGTGGCGTCTATCGCCGTGCCGTTATCCCTTGCCAGCTGCACAATGCGCTTTATGGGCGCAGCCTCGGGACTTACCACAGACACAATCCTGTCGGCGTTTACCGTATTTCCAAAGCCTATGTTTATAAGTTTCATCATTTACACCTCTTGGGGAAAATCGGCTTAAAGCCGCCCATATCCATATTAGATAATTATATCACAACGGGTGAGAAAAATCAATAGCGCAGGTCTTACGCCTTGACATCTCCCACGCGGCGGTAGTTCAGGCTGTACAGCTTAAGACCGTTCGCCGCGAAATACAGGCGGCTGCTTGAATAGCGCGAGAATATGTTTATCTCCTTGGTAATCGGCACAGGCTTTCCGTCCGTGCCGTTCCAGATAAACGTGCCGCAGGCGCTGCCAACGCTGAACAGCGTAACGGCGCTCTGCGCAAGCTGCGAAAGCTGAGATGAAGCCGTAAGCGTCACAAGATACTGACCCTCGCGTTTGAAATCCAGCGCAAAGCTGTAGTTCTCGCCCTTTTTGGTAATCATGCCGCCAAGGTCGATTGTAATTTCGTCCTCAACAGGATAATACGGAACCTCTCCGCCCTCGCTGTCGGTATCGGCGGGGCGGTTTATTATCTCAACGGGAATATCCTCGCCAAGTGCGCGTTTCATCGCGTTAGTATTTATAAGCATACCAAGTATATTTGAAGCGCTGCGCTGAAGCTCCGCGCGCTTAAGTTCGCCTGCCGCAAGGCTTTCAAGCGTGTTGTCGTCATGCTTTTCGCCATCTGCGCACACCATGTACACATCGTTCTGCGCCATCGCCATTATTGCAAAATCGCGCTTATCGGGACGCTGACCCCTGCGGCTGATGTTTGCCCACCAATCCGTCATGGCAAAGCCCTTGAAGCCCCACTCGCCGCGCAGTATGGTTGTGGTAAGGTCATAGCTGCCCGCAGTCCATACGCCGTTTACCGCGCCGTAGGTTGTCATTATGGTCTGCGCGCCGCCCTGCTTTACCGCCTTTTCAAAGCCGCGCAGATATATCTCGCGCAGCGCACGCTCGGATATAACGGAATCTATCCAGTGGCGCTGAGTTTCGCGGTTATTGCCGCAGAAATGCTTTATCGTGCCTGTAACGCCCGCCGAGTGCAGACCGCGCAGCTCGGCGCAGGCAACCTCGCCCGTAAGATACGGGTCTTCCGAGAAATACTCAAAATTGCGTCCGTTAAGCGGGTGGCGGTGGATATTCATGCCGGGACCAAGCAGGCACTCAACCTTGTTTGCCGCCATCTCAAGACCAAGCAGCGCAAAAAGCTGCGTGATAAGTCCGCGGTTGAATGTGCAGGCAAGCAGCGTTCCGCCCGGCAGGCTGAACGCCTTTGTTCCGCAGTCCATACGCATTCCCGATGGGCCGTCTGAGCAGCAGCCGCAGGGTATTCCGTAATGCTGAAGTCCCTTGGAAACGCCGCCGAACGCCGCCGCAGTGCCGTCCGTAACCTTGGGACTGCCCATGCCCTCGCCGCGGATAATGCAGGAAAGGTCCTCGTCCGAAAGCTGCGCCACAAATTCGCTCATGCTGCGCCTGCCGTAATACACATCTGCAAGCTTTATTCCGCAGTCGCCCGTTTGCGGAATTTCTTCGGGAAGCTCGACGGCGCGGCGGTCAAACTGCTCCTGCATGGAAAGCGGAACGTCCTCAAAGGCAACCGCGCCGTTATCGTTTCTCATGCGCCTGAACGGCGTTACGGGCGCAAGCGCCTGACGAAGCCGCTCCGTCACGATATCTTCGGGAAGCGTCACTGCGCCCGCGCGCACGGCGTTTCTGACATCTCCGCCTATATAAAATACATACTCGCCCGCTTCAAGGATACGGCAGAAGCGGTTTCCTGTAACCCCGCTGTCGTCATAGCTTGCAAATTCCTCAAGGTCAACCGTGATTACAAGGTTCTGCTGCTCGTTTGGTTCAAGCTTTTTGGTTTTTTCAAAGCCGCAAAGCACCCTTGCAGGCTTGCCAAGCTTTCCCTGCGGCGCTTCAAGGTATGCAAGCGCCACCTCCTTGCCCGCAAAGCTGCCTGTATTTTTAACGCAGACCGTTATATCAGCCATACGCTTTCCGTCTGCGGTACGTTCCGCAAAACCGATAGTGCTGATGTCAAAATCGGTATAGCTGAGTCCAAAGCCGAACGGATACCGTACCTTATCCTTTGCAAAGGTTTCAAAATAACGATATCCCACATAGATATCCTCGCAGTACAAATCACGCTCGCCCTCGCCGAAATATTCGTCCGAGGGATAGTCCGAAATGTTGTATGCAATGGTATCCGTAAGCTTTCCGCAGGGACTTGTTTCACCCGCAAGCACCATAGCCACGCCATTGCCGCCTACCATGCCGCCCTGCCATACATACAGCACCGCTTCGGGGGAATATCTGTCCATAAATCCCATATCAAAAAGCGCGGGAACGTTAAGCAGCACTATCATTTTTCTGAAATGCCTGCGCACGCAGCGCAGCATATCTTCCTCAACAGCGGTAAGCATAAACGCGCCCTCGCGCTGCTTGTTGTCCATTTCCTCGCCCGCCGTTCTGCCGATAATTACAACGGCGGTATCGGAGGTTTCAGCCGCCTGTGCGGCTATCTCGTCCGTAAGGGGCATTTCCTGCTGACTCCACGGTTCTGTTCCCCAGCCCTCGCCGAAATCAAACGGGTGTGTGCCGTCCCACTCGTCATAGATATTGTAAAGCTGCTCGTTAAGCTTTACGCCAAGGCTTCGCAGCCCCTCGGGGATTGATACAACGTGCGAAACGTTTACCATGCCGCCCGAGCCTGTGCCGCTTTTGTAATAATGAAGCTGTATGCGCCCGAAAACCGCAAGCTCGGCGTTTCTGTCAAGCGGCAGAACGCCGTCATTTTTAAGCATTACTATTCCCTCGGCAGCCGCCTTTGCGGATAACTCGCAGTATTCGTCCCAGTCAAGAATACGTTTCTGTGCAGCCATAATGTTCCTCCGTACTAAACTATAATGTCCTCAAACTCCGCCCTGCAGGCTTTTGCAAGGTCGGCGGGCTTAAGCACAAGCTGCGCGCCAAGCTTGCCGCCGCTGACGATTATTTCGCCGAAATCCTGCGCGCTTTTGTGTATAATGGTTCTGTACTGCTTTTTCATGCCGATTGGCGTGCAGCCGCCGCGGATATAGCCCGTCACCGCGTTGATATCCTTTACCGCCACCATTTCAAGCGATTTTTCGCCAACCGCCTTTGCTGCCTTTTTCATGTCAAGCGTTTTGTCTATCGGCAGCGCAAAAACATAATACTGCCCGCTTTTCCCAAAGGTGACAAGCGTCTTGAAGCTGCTGTCATAGCTTTGACCCAGGCTGTCCGCGATATGTACGCCGTCAATAAACTCCCCGCAGTCGTAATAATTTACCTTATACGGGATTTTAAGCTTGTCCAGCATACGCATTGCGTTGGTTTTTACATCTTTTTCCTTTGCCATAATAACTCCTATACGAAAGCCCGCCCCGACGCCGCAGCTTCGGGGCGGGTTATTGTGGTTGATTTCGCGCAGTGCAGCTTAAAACAGCGCCTTAGAAGCTGTAAATATCCTCGTCGTCAATAGCGTCAAAATCGTCCTCAAGGCACTCTGCAATAGCTTCATTCCTGGTAAGCAGCCATGCAACAACGCCCGCAGCAAGCGAAGCCAGCGCAACAATGCCTGCAATGATAACAAACTTCTTAGTCATAACCAATACCTCCATAGCGTTTCAGGCAGACCACACAGGGATTGTGTGCGTATTGCCTTTATTTGCTGATATTGTACCATATTTCACGAAAAAAATCAATAGACTGCGCCAAATTTCTGCAATTTTTACGATATTTCGGGTGCGCGCCGAAGCATTCAGATAAGTATTCCCTCAAGATGGTCGCACTCATGCTGAATTATCTGCGCAGTGAAGCCGCTGAAACGCCTTTTGCGCTTCTTCATGGCGGCGTCAAGATATTCCACCTCAATGCTTTCGTGCCTTAAAACGGGTTTCGTTCCGTCATGCGACAGGCAGCCCTCCTCGGCGGTGTAGGTTTCCTGCGAACGCCACAGGATAACAGGATTAAGCATTGCCGTCAGCCGTGCGCCGTCCCGAAACACAATAACGCGCTTAAGCACGCCTATCATGTTCGCCGCCATTCCTACGCACTCGTGGGAGTGCGCCGCCAATGTGTCAAGCAAATCCTGCGCCGTGCGGATATCCTCCGCCGCCGCAGGCGCGCTTTTCATGGAAAGCAGGAAATTGTCCCTGCATATCGGTTTAACCATTGCCGCTCCTTTCGATATATACAATTTCATCTCTTATCCCCCGCGTAAGCCTGCGGGCGGGCGTTGTGTAAAAATAGTTGTCGGAGAAAAATGTCACAGGCTCGTCCGCACCCGAAATCTCGCCGCCGAAAAGCAGCGCGCAGCTGTCCGCGCACATTGCGGCAAGCTCGGTATCGTGCGTTACAAGCACCACCGCCGTGCCGCCGCCGCAAAGCTCCCTTAGTATGCGGCACAGCGACTGCCTACCGAATGCGTCCATGCCCTTTGTCGGCTCGTCAAGCAGCAGCACATCAGGCTTTTTCAGCATAAGCTTTGCAATGGCAAGGCGCTGCTGCTCCCCGCCCGAAAGGTCGTAAGGGTGACTTTCCGCAAGCTGCGAAAGCCCAAAGCGGCGCATAATCTCCGCATAATCATCACAGACAGCCTTAAGCTCATCTGCAACAGTTTCCTCTGTGAAAATCTCGCACGGGTTCTGCGGGAGATATGCCGTGCGCAGTCCTTTTTTGCGCTTAATGCTGCCGCCAAGCGGCTTTATTGCGCCGTTAAGGCATTTAAGCAGCGTGGTTTTTCCGCTGCCGTTGCCGCCAAGCAGCGCAAAAATGCCGCCCGCGCGCACCTCGATATCCGCGCTTTTCAGCACATCGGGGGAATTTTTGTCATAGCTTACCCATAAACGCTTTGCAGAAATCAAAACCTCGCCGCGCGGCGCTTCCCTGCGCTTATTCTGTGGAATTTTCTCCATACCGCCAAGGCAAACCTCGTTCGTTCTGCCCTCGCCCACCGAAAGCGGCGCGCCGCCCGTTCCGCCCGAAAGCGCAAACAGCCGCACCGCAGCAGGCATTGCCATCATCATCGGGTGGTTTTGGGGAAGCTTTAAGCAGATATCGCGCGGCGGACAGTCAGCGGCTATCCCGCCGCCGTCCATCACAATAACGCGGTTGGAAATATGCAGCAGCTCCTCAAGCCTGTGTTCGGCAATAATCACGGTAATGCCAAAGTCGCGGTTAAGCCGCGAAATCACCTCGATAAGGCTCTGCGCCGCAATCGGGTCAAGCTGCGAGGAAGGCTCGTCCAGCAGCAGCAGCTTCGGGTGCAGCGCCGCCGCAGAAGCAAGCGCCACAAGCTGCTTCTGCCCGCCCGAAAGCTCGGCGCAGTTTCTCTCAAACACCTGCTCCAGCCCGAAATATCCCGCCATCTCGCCAACACGGCGGCGTATCTCGTCCTTGCCGAAGCCCGCGCTTTCCAGTGAAAATGCCAGCTCATGCCACACCTTATCGGTTACAAGCCCCGCTTCGGGGTCCTGCATTACAAAGCCTATCTCACAGGCGGTACGCGCCGTTGGCAGGCTGTGCAGCGCTTCCCCGCAGAACAGGATATCTCCGCTTTTCTCCCCGCGCGGGGAAAGCTCTGGTTTAAGCATACGCAGCAGCGTGCTTTTTCCGCAGCCGGAAGCGCCGCAAAGGGTCACAAGCTCGCCCGCTTCAACATCAAAACTTACCGAGGACAGCGCCTTTCTGCCATCGGGATATGCAAACGCCAGTCCGCTGACTGATACAATATTCATCAAAACGCTCCTTTGCGCGCAGAAATGCGGCTTCTGCGGATTTTTTCATACACCACTGCCGCAGACGGCATAAGGCACAGTACGCCAAACACCGCGTACAGCGATATCCCGGCAGCGCCCGAACACAGCGGCGTAAGCGCAGGGTAAAAATCAAAATCCGCCGCGCCCGCGCACATAAGCACCGCCGCCGCAGCCGACAGGGCAATTATCGCGGCAAGCACCGCACCCTCGGGAAAGCCGAAACGATACAGCGAGTAGCTTGTCCTTTTCGCCGTGCCGTAGCCGCGCGCCCGCATGGAGTCGGCAGAAACCATCGCCTGCTCCGCACTGTATCCCACAGCCGCCGAGAACGCTTTCAGCGAGGATTTAACTCCCCCCTCTCCCGCGGCGGAAAAATCCCTTGTCCTGCGTATAAACAGCGGCACAAGCCTTAACGCGCAGCTAAGCACAAGTCCGCTTGTGGGCAAAATCCACCCGAACAGCCATATATATTTGTCGCTTGTCATGTATTTCACCGCCGCCATGCTCCAGCCTGCCGCCGCCGAAAGCATAAGTCCGAACACAGCGCCGTATGCTATCGACTCCAGCGTTACCGCGTAATCCCCCACAAAAAACAGCACCGTATCTCCCCTGTGTACAAATATGGGGTTTATAACGGCAGAGGCGGCGGTTATCACGGGAAGCCACAGCGTATATCCCGCCATGCCCGACAGCGAAAGCAGCAGCGCCGCGCCCGCCGCCGAAATCAGCAGCACAACCGGCTGCCGCGTAAATATGGTTATCAGCAGCACTGCGGCAAGGTAAGCAAAGCAGCAAAGCGGGTGCAAACGCGACAATATTTTCATGACATCGCACCCTGCGCGTAAAGCCACTCTATAAGCGCGCCGCAGCCCTCCTGCACATCGGCAAGGGTCTGCCCAAAATCGCCCGTATACCACGGGTCTGCGATATCGCGCGGACTATCGGTAAAATCAAGCAGCCTGTGGATTTTGTGCGAAAAAGCGCCCGCAATCCGCTGCATATTGCGGATATTTGCGCTGTCCATACCGATAAGCAGGTCATAGGCTTCAAAATCCGCGCGGGTAATCTGCCGCGCCCTGTGCGCGGAATAATCTATGCCAAGGCGTTTAAGCACCGCCGCCGTTCCGCGGTGAACGCCGTTTCCTATTTCCTCGGTGCTTGTTGCGGCGGAAGCGACCGCAGCACCCGTTATCCCGCGTTTTTTCAGCATATCGCGCATGATGTATTCAGCCATTGGCGAGCGGCAGATATTGCCGTGGCAGACGAAAAGTATCCTGTACATGGGGTCAATCCTTTCTGAAA